>DDXG01000293.1 GCA_002347125.1 Phycisphaerales bacterium UBA2266 | reverse complement strand
GGCGGGTGTACTGGATGTTGAACTTCTGGGTCAGGACGCCGCCCTGGGCGTCGGCGCCGAACAGGCGGGTGTATTCCTGGAGCAGTTCGCTGTCGGACTGGGTCTCGATGGCCCTTCGGATGGTGGTCTGGGGCTGGCCGAGGAGGATCTTGAGGGCCTTGTCCTCGACTTCGACAAGGACGGCGCTGAGGCGGTCGAGGGTGGCTTGGCCGATGACGGCCTTGCCCTTGAGGTACCGCTGGAAGACGTGGGCGTAGAGCTGGCCGAAGGTCATGGCCAGGTCGGACCTGGCCTGGGGGGTGGTGGCGACGGCCAGGCGGACGGCCAGGTACTTGAGGATGGCGGCGTCGATGAGTTCGGCGTCGACCTTCCACGACTCGTACTGGGCGATTCGGGCGTCGGCGACTTTGGTCAGGAGATTCTGGGCAGAGGGGCCCGGGACTCGTCCACCGTATTCGGCCATCAGGCGGAGGGTCGCGGCGTCGGCCTGGCTGACGTGTTTGGTCATTTCCTCGGCCGCGGATTGGGCCAGCCGGGCATTGGCCGCGCCGGCGCTGAGCGTCTTGATGACGCTGTCATTGGCGAAGCAGCGCACGGACCAGTAGCGAACCAGGGGGCTGCGGTCGCCGAGGGTCTTGAGGGGCAGGTCGAGCAGGCGGATGTCTTCGAGGGTGTCAACGAGGATGAGCAAGTTCATCCGTATGATGTTGCCGCGGTCGGTCGGCAGGGTCAGGGCCTGGCTCAGGCCGGCACTGATATTCCGCTTGGCCGCGTCGATGAACTGCTGGACGTAGGGGGCGTGCTGGGAGCGGCTCATCGTGAGGACGTCGGAGCGGACCTTGGAGATGGAGGCGAAGTCGGGGGCGTTGACGATTTCACGGACGGCGTCGGCCAGAAAGTTGTCGATGACGGTCGTGTCCTCTGCGGTCAAAGAGGTCTTGGTCCGGACTCTATCGATGGCGGTGGCCCCCGCGGCAAGGGCATCGGGTGCGGATACCGCCGCGAGGATTGGCGCGAGCGAAATAACAAACAGCCATCTATGTGTCATTGTTGCGGTTGCCCCGTCAATACGTGGCGACGAATCAGGCCCTTCGCGGACGTAGTCATGCCGATATTGCCCAGATTAACGCAAAAAACGTGTTTTGTCAAGGAAATTCGGTCGGCGGGGGGGTGATTCTTGGATGGCGCGGTATGACGGGGGGTGGCTGCGAACGTTGACAGGTCCGGCGCAGTATGCGATAGTGCGTGTGGAGTGCGGGCGCTGGGGTGTCCAAGGTCCGAATATAAGGGCGCAACGAAGATGACATCGGGCGTAAAGCCGGTTCGTATTGACCCACTGCGGCTCCGCATCGACCGGCAGGGGTCGATGGTCACGGATGCGACGATCTTTGCGTCGGATCGCATCGGTCTGGAGGCGGAGGCGGTGGGCCAGTTGGTGGATGCGGCGTCGCTGCCACCGGTGAGGCGTGTGCTGGCGACGGCGGATATTCATGTGGGTTTCGGGGTACCGATCGGGGCGGTGCTGGGGATGGAAGGGGCCATCATGCCGCCGGCGGTGGGTTATGACATCAACTGTGGGATGCGGCTGCTGCATACACCTTTTCGCACGGGGGAGATTGACGTCGAGGCGGTGGCGTCGTCCATTGCGCGGGATGTGCCCCTGGGCGAGGGGCAGGAGAACCTGCCCCTGACGGGCGAGCAGGCCGAGTGGGTCTGCGCCGAAGGGGTCGCGGCGGTGCCCAGGCTGGCCGAGAAGGTCAAACACCGGGTGTGGGAGGCCTTCGACGAGCAGCAATTCCAGCAGGACCGGGTGCGAATCGAAGAGCATGGCTCGATGGATGGGGATGCGCAGGCGGTTCCGAAGGTGGCGATGGAGAAGGGACGCCGCCAGCTTGGTACGCTGGGCGGGGGTAATCATTTCATCGAGATTCAGGAAGTGCAGGCGGTGTTCGATGCGGTCACAGCGGCGGCGTTCGGGCTGTTCGAGCATCAGATCGTGGTGATGATCCATTCGGGGTCGCGGCGGTTCGGGTACGAGGTGGCGGACCATTATATGGACGCCGCGGCGCGGGGGCCGGGGATGGAGGGGCGGCGGAAGATGTTGGCGTATCTGGAGGCCGAGAGCCGGGAGGGGCACAGGTATATACAGGCGATGTGGGCGGCGGCGAACTTCGGGTTTGTGAACCGGCATATCATGGGGCTGCTGGTGCGGCGGTGCTTCAACCGGATGTACGGGCCGGTGTCGCTGCCGCTGGTGTACGATGTGACGCACAATATGGCCAAGCAGGAGACGCACGAGGGGCGGTTGCTGTGGGTGCATCGCAAGGGGGCGACGCGGGCGTTTGGGCCCCGGCAGATGGCGGGAACGCCCTTCGAGAAGACGGGCCAGCCGATTATCACGCCCGGTTCGATGGGTACGGCCAGCTACTTGATGGTGGGCACGGGGGCATCGGCCGAGTCGCTGTGCTCGGTGAATCACGGGGCCGGGCGGGTGCTGAGCCGGACGGCGGCATTGGGCAAGAGCAAAGGCGGCCGGGTCATCAGCCCGCCGGCGATTACGGATGACCAGTTCAAGCGGAGCATCTCGCACATAAAGCTGATTACGCCGAACCGGCAGAAGGTCAAGGAGGAGGCGCCGGGGGCCTATAAGGATATTGACGAGGTGGTGCGGATCGTGACGGAGTGCGGCTGGGCCCGGCGGGTGGCGAGGCTGACGCCGCTGGCGGTTCTGAAGGGCTGATGCGGGTTTTTGCCGACAAATGGTTGCATCTGCTGGCCAGATGCGTATCTTGGTGCTATCATATAGGTTTGGGCGCCCTGAGCCGTTGGAGCGCAGGCATTGGAAGGTTTGGTATGATCAGGTCGTGGCTTCTCACATTTCTTGTTACAGCGGTGGCGGTGTCGCTGATCGCGGGCTGCCCGCCGAAGAAGGAGCGTCCGGCCGATGAGCCGCCGGTGGTTGAGGCCGTTGAGCCGTCCGCGCCGGATATGACCGAACCGGGCGAGGCCCATGCTGTGTCGGGGCCGGTTGCGGCCGAGTCGCCTGTAGAGTCGGTTGTGCCTGTGGATCCGGTGGAGGCTGGCGTGCCGGCCGAGGCGGTCGAGCCGGAGGTGGATGTCAATGCGCTGATTGCGCCGCTGCTGGCGGAGGCCAATGAACCGGCGGCGGACGCTAACGGCCCGGCCGAGCCTAATGAGGCGGCGCCGCCGGAGGCCGACGCCGTCGCGGGTGCTGAGGAGGCAGCGCCGCCGGCTCATGATGTCGCGACGGTCGAACCGAACGCCGTTGTGGAGCCCAATATCGCCGGGGTTGTGGAGCCGAATGTAGCGGCGGCCGTTGATCCCCGTGCGGCGGATGCCAACGCGCCGGCGGCCGCGAAGGTGATGTTCCATGACAGGTGCGCCGATCTGCTCAAGACCTACGTGACGGAACGGGGGCTGGTGGATTATGCGTCGCTGTCCCGCAAGCGGCTGGAGCTGAAGGCCGTTCTGACGGAGTTCGACAATCTGGACCCGGCGGTGTACAAGGCGTGGCCGGACGCGGACAAGCTGGCGTTCTGGATCAATGCCTATAACATGCAGATGCTTAATATTATTGCTCAGAATTACCCAATTACTGGGTCGCCGTGGCTGAGGGCGGTGTGGGGATCGGACAGTATCCGGCATATCACGGGGATATCGACGGATTACAAGTTCATGGTGATGCGCGAACAGTACACGCTGGAGGAGATCGAGCGGCGGTATTTCATGATTCCCACGGTGGATCCCAAGGTGCTGCTGGCGCTGTGCCAGGGGTGTCTGTCGGGGCCGCCGCTTCGCAATGTCCCGTACACGGGCGAGGATCTGGGCAAACAACTGGATGCGCAGGTTCGACGTTTCGTTGGGGAGCGGGAGAATCTGCGGATCGATAGGACGGCAGGGGAGGTGGTGCTGTCGTCACTGTTGCAGGCGACGTGGTACGGCAAGGCATTCGCCGCGAAGTACGGGACGGACAAGAAGTTCAAGGGCCAGCCGGCCTCGACGGCGGCGGTGCTGAACTTCCTGAGCGGATATCTGGAGGAGTCGGAGGCGGCTTATCTGGAGGTTGGGATGTATACGGTGAAATGGTCGAAGTTCGATTGGACGGTGAATGACAAGTCCAAGCGTTAGATGCGGACCGGTCCGGGGGAACGGGGCGGGCGGCGAGTAATCCGCGGTGATTTGTCGGGTATATCGGGCAAGGCCCATATTTGGAAAGGAAAGCAGTCAATGGCAGGAAAGTTGAGCAAGGCGAAGGCCGCCGGCAACGGGCAGCGGCATCTCTTTACGAGCGAATCGGTAACAATGGGACATCCGGACAAGGTGGCGGACCACATTTCGGATTCGATTCTGGATGCGATGCTGGAGCAGGATCCGGCCAGCCGGGTGGCGTGCGAGACGCTGGTGACAACGGGCTTGGCGGTGGTGGCCGGCGAGATCACGAGCAGGGCGGTGGTGGATATTCCGGCGGTGGTGCGGGAGGCGATCCATCGCATCGGATATACGGACCCGGCGCTGGGATTCGACGCGGACAACTGCGCCGTGATGGTGACGCTGGACAGGCAGAGTCCGGATATATCGCAGGGGGTGACGGCCGGCCAGGGCCTGCACAAGGAGCAGGGGGCCGGGGATCAGGGGCTGATGTTCGGATTCGCCTGCCGCGAGACGCCGGAGTTGATGCCGCTGCCGATTCATCTGGCGCATCTGATCACGCTGCGGCTGGAGAAGCTGCGCCGGACGAGGAAGCTGCTGTGGCTGCGGCCGGACGGCAAGAGCCAGGTGACGGTGGAGTACGAAAACGGCAAGCCCAGGCGGATCCATACGGTGGTCGTGGCGACGCAGCACCATCCGTCGATCCCCTACAAAAAGCTGCAGCGGGAGGTGATTGAGAAGGTGGTGCTGCCGGTGCTGCCGAAGCGGCTGGTGGATGATGAGATCATCTATCACATCAATCCCACGGGGCGGTTTGTCATCGGCGGGCCCAAGGGCGATTGCGGTCTGACGGGCCGCAAGATTATCGTCGATACCTACGGCGGGCGCGGCAGCCACGGCGGCGGGGCCTTCAGCGGCAAGGACCCGACGAAGGTGGACCGCACGGCCAGCTACATGGCCCGGTACGCGGCCAAGAACATCGTGGCGGCGGGCCTGGCGGATGTGTGCGAGTTGCAGCTTTCCTATGCGATCGGCGTGGCGGATCCGATTTCGGTGCACGTCAATACCGAAGGGACCGGGCGGATCAGCGAGTCGCGGATCAGCGACCTGGTGCGGGAGTTCTTCCCGCTGACGCCGGCGGGGATGATCCGGCATCTGAAGCTGGCCCGGCCGATCTTCAAGGATACGTCGCACGGCGGACACTTCGGCCGCAAAGGCGAAAACTTCACCTGGGAAAAGACGGACATGGCGGCCAGGCTCCGCAAGGCGGCGGGGCTTCCCGGCGGGCGTCCCCACCGCTGAGGACGCTGAGGTTTCTGCTGGAAAACGCCAAACGGAAAAGCCAAAACCATAGCCCCTACCCCAAAGTGGCAAAGCGGGCAGCAAGCAGCGTTGGGTGGCATCCCTTCGCTGCGCGAAGGGATGGCCCGTGGCGAGGGCGTCCATGCCACGCCGCCAGGTTGTGGGCGGCCCCGAGTCCTTCTGGATGCCTGCCTGCGCAGGCATGACAGAGTCGTGGTCGGGGCGGGTGGCCGCGACAGGATTGTAGCCGGTGAGGGTAGGGGCTTGCCAGAGGGCGGCGGGCAGGTACAATGGGGGTTGGCGGTTTGTGCGGGCCGGATGTTGGTGCGGCGGGGTATGGCTCGCGGGGCCGCCGCGAAGGATCGCATGGCATGGTAGGCATCGTCAGAAAGCCCGACACCCGGCGGAAGCTGGAGATCCTCAGCGCCGACAGTCAGTACGACCTGGCGTGCGCCTGTGGCACGGGTAAGGATGAGCACCGGCGGCGCGGCTCCGACGGCCGGTGGATTTACCCCGTTACACTGCCCAGCGGCGGGGCGAGCGTGCTGTTCAAGACGCTGCTGTCCAACGTCTGCTCCAACGACTGTGCCTATTGCCCGCTACGGGAGCAGCAGGATGTGCCCCGGTGCAGCCTCTCGCCGGAGGAAACGACCCGCGTGTTCCTGGACTACTTCCGGCAGCGCAAGGTCTTCGGACTGTTCCTCAGTTCCGGCGTTCCGGGCTCGCCCGACGCCGCGATGGACCGGCTGCTGGCGACGGCCCGGCTGCTTCGGCGCAAGCACGCCTTCCGCGGCTATATCCACCTGAAGGTCATACCGGGGGCGTCCGCGGCGGCCGTCGAGGAGGCCGTCTCCCTGGCCTCGGCGGTGTCGCTGAACATCGAGACCCCCGGGGCCGAGCGCCTCAGGGCGGTTTCGGCGAAGAAGGACTTCCTGCGGGATATCGCCGAACCGATGAAGCTCATCAGCCGCCTGACGGCCAGGGGCGGCCGATACCATCGCGTCAAGCAGACCACCCAGTTTATCGTCGGGGCCGCACGGGAGTCCGATAGCGAAATCGTCCGATACATGTCGGCCCTGTATGACCGTCTGAAGCTGCATCGCGTTTACTTCAGCGCCTACCAGACAGGTCTGGGCGACGAAGCGCCGGATACGGCGTCGGAGGGTCCGGCCGATCCGTTCATGCGGGAGCACCGCCTCTACCAGGCGGACTTCCTCATGCGAAAGTATGGCTTCGCTGGCGACGACATCGGTTTCGAGGCGGACGGCAACCTCTCGCCGGACCGCGATCCCAAGCAGGTCTGGGCCGACCGCCACCCGGAGGCCTTCCCCGTCAATGCCAACCGGGCCTCAAAGCGGGACTTGCTGCGGGTTCCAGGACTGGGCCCGATTGCGGTCGATCGACTGCTCCAACGCCGTGCCGAGTCTCGCCTGACCGGTATCCAGGACATCGGCAGGCCCGGCGTTCTGCTGTGCAAAGCTGCGGGCTATCTGACCTTCTGACCGGCCCACATCGGTGTTCAGTCATCCTCTTCTTCCTCTCGCTCATCCTGCTGCTCATTCGTCATCTCCGTCTCACGATGGAAGAACTGCCCGGCCTCATGCAGCGAGGCGCATTTCACGCAGTACCTGGCCCACGGGATGGCCTCCAGCCGTCGCTTGCCGATGCACTCGCCCAGGCCCTCGCATACCCCGTAGGTTCCGTGCTCGATCCGCTGGAGCGCCTCGTCGATCTCGAAGAGAATCTGTCGTTCACTTTCCATCAGTCCGATGGTGTTCTCGATCTCAAAATTGTCCGAGCCCAGATCCGCCATGTGCATGGGCAGGGTTGAGAGGTCCGTGCTCGAGCGGCGGATGCTTCCCTCCTCCATCGACCAGACGCTGGAGAGGATTTCTCGCCTCTTGGCAAGCAGCAGGGTCCGGTACTTCTCAATATCCTGTGCGGACAGGCCCGACTGACTGTCTTTGGCTTTGCTCATTCGGTATCGCCTTTGATCCTGAGGTGTTCAACCCGGCTGTCCTTGGCGGCGAATACGCCCGGCGTCGACACGGCGCCCATGGAACCGTCGGGCGACTATGTAGTCAATTCGGATTGAAACGTCAAAGAGGAATTTGACATTTCACGACAAATTGTCAGACTGTGCGTGTTGTATACGGGTCGTTTCCAAAGGAGGTTCCCCGAGTTATGTGGAAAATCGGACGGGGCGACGGATTCCTATTACTGGGACTATTGCCCCGGGGGCTGGCAGGAGGTAGAATTACCCGCTTGGTCGAAGCGTGCGTGCGGTCGGCCGCTTCGAAACAGTGAGAAACGCTTATGCGATACGATGGGCCCGCCGAGGTTCGTCCTATGGTTTTTGTTGTTGGCAACCTGTTCAGTGGAGGTAGCGACGTGACAAGTATGGTTCCGACCAAGGTGTTCCTGACGAAGGGCGTCGGACGCCACATGTATCAGCTCAAGTCATTCGAAGAGGCGCTGCGCGACGCGGGTGTGGCTCAGCAGAACCTGGTTCAGGTCTCGTCGATCCTTCCCCCGCACTGCAAGATCATCAGTCGGGAGAAAGGGCTTCAGTACCTGGAGCCGGGGGCGATCTGCCACTGTGTCATGGCCCGCTGCGACAGCAATGAGCACGGGCGCCTGATCGCCTCCGCCGTGGGTGTCGCCGTGCCGAAAGACAAGAACAAGTGGGGCTACCTCAGCGAAGTCCACGGCCACGGCATGAACCGCCAGCAGACGGAAGACATGGCGGAAGACCTTGCCGCCGGGATGCTGGGAACGACGCTGGGGCTGGAGGTGGACCCCAACCAGGCGTGGTCGGAGAAGGAACAGGTCTACAAGTCCAGCGGACTGATTATTCGGACCTCCAGCATCGCGCAGACGGCGCGGGGCGAGAAAGACCTGTGGACGACCACGGTTGCCCTGGCCGTCTTCCTGTTCGACTGATCCATCCGTTAGGTGGAGGACCCACGCCATGACCGACCCCATCAACTACGCCGGTTTGCGCCCGCCACACAGCGATTTCGAGACAGCCCGGATGGTAGTGCTGCCGGTTCCATACGACGGCACAAGCACATGGGGCAAGGGCGCCGACAGGGGTCCGGCGGCACTGCTGGACGCCTCCGCGAACATGGAACTGTACGATATCGAGACCGATTCGGAGGTCTACACCCTGGGCATTCACACCGCCGAGCCCGTCACGGATGGGCCGGCGCCTGAGACGATGGTCGAGGCGGTTCGCCGACGGGTCGGCGCGCTGCTGGACCGGGGCAAGTTCGTGCTGACCGTCGGCGGGGAGCACTCGGTGAGCATCGGGGCTGTCGCCGCCTGCGCGGCTCGCTGCAAGGACCTGACGGTCCTGCAACTGGATGCGCACAGCGACCTTAGAGACGCCTACGAAGGCTCGAGGTACAACCATGCCTGCGTGATGGCGCGTGCGGCCGAACTGTGCGACATTGTCCAGGTCGGCATCCGCAGTATGGATGTCAGCGAAAAATCCGCTATTCAACCGGGCCGCGTGTTCTTCGCCGAGACCATCTACGACCACGACGAGTGGTTCGACGCCGCCCTGGACCGGCTGACGGCGAACGTCTACATAACCGTTGACCTGGATGTCTTCGATGGTTCGGAGATGCCGTCGACCGGCACGCCGGAGCCCGGCGGCCTGCGGTGGTATCAGGTGATTGCGTTCCTGCGGCGTGTTTTTGCGCGGGCGAGCGTCGTGGCGTGCGACGTGGTGGAGTTGTGTCCGAACAAGCACCATCGCGCGGCGGACTTCCTTGCCGCCAGGCTCACTTATAAGATGCTCAGCTATCGGTTCATGGACACGAAATAGCAGGGATTCCGCGGCGGCCGGCGAAGGTCGTGCCGGTCGGGGCGGCGGATACCGTTGGGGGCGGTTGCATGTGGGATTATGGCGACTGTGCGGTTGTTGTGGCCCATCCGGACGATGAGACCCTCTGGGCCGGCGGGACGATCCTGCTGCACCCTGAGAGCCGCTGGACGATTGTGACCGTCTGCCGGGCAAGCGACCCCGATCGGAGCGGCAGGTTTCATCGCCTCTGTGAGCGTCTGGGCGCATTGGGCCGGATGGGCGACCTTGACGATGGCCCCGAACAAAGCCCGCTGGAGATTGGGCAGGTTGCGGAGGCGATCCTGGGATTGCTGCCGGAGAAGCGGTACGATCTGATCCTAACCCACGGCCCGGCCGGGGAGTACACCCGCCACCGGCGCCACGAAGAGGTGCACCAGGCCGTCGTGTCTCTCTGGACAGAGGGGCGCCTGCAGGCAGGGGACTTGTGGACGTTCGCCTACGAGGACGGCAACGGCCGATACCTGCCGCGTTCCAAGCCCGATGCCGACGTACATGTCCGGCTTTCGGAGAACATCCGGCGAAAGAAATATGGTATCATCACGCAGACGTATGGTTTTGATCCGGACAGTTTTGAGGCCCGCACGACCCCGCGAACCGAGAGCTTTATGATGCTGCGGCGAGGCGACGGCGCGCGGGTCATAGACGGTGAAAGGCTCGAACCGTGAAAGTGCTCGTTATCTATGACTATCCCCCGTCGCCGGGGGGCCTAGCCACCCAGGGGTATCTGTTGCACCGGGGTCTTGAGGAGATCGGCGTCGACGTCCGCTCGGCCAATTTCGAGTCGGCCCAGGAGAAGGAATGGTACTACCGGTGGTTCAAGCCGGATATCGTTGTCGGCGTGGGCTACTGGGGCCATACGCCCAAACTGGTGCTCCATCCTCAGCGGCACGGGGTTCAGCCGGCCCCCTGGCTTGTCGCCGACGGGTACATTGCGAACTATTACGAGGTGCTGGACAATCTGCCGCTGATTTTCGTGACCAGCCGATGGGTGAAGGAGGTCTACACCCGCGACGGGCTCAACGGGCGGAATATCTCGGTATTGCCGGTGGGCTGCGATACGGACGCTTTCGCCCCGCAAGATATGAACGACCCCAAGGTCGCGGCGGTCCGCGAGGCGCTCGGTGTGGCGCCCGACGAGCTGATGATCCTCACCATCGGCGGCGACGCCACCAGCAAGGGGGCCCAGGAGGTCATGCAGGCCCTGGCCATGCACGGCGACAGCCTGCCGCCGTGGAAGTACGTGTGCAAGGTCTGGCCGCAGCCTCGAACCGAGCACCAGAACCTCATCGACTTGCAGCTTGCCACGCAGCTCGGCATCGAGAAGAACGTCATCTACACCACCCATATCATCTCCCGCAACTTCATGCCGTGGCTGATCGCGGCCTGCGACATCTACGCGGCCCCATCCCGGCTGGAGGGATTCGGCATGATCCAGGTCGAGGCCAACGCCTGTGCGAAGCCGGTCATCTCCATCAAGGCGATGGGCCTGCTGGACACGATGGTCCACGGCCAGACGGCGTTTCTGGCGGACATCGCCCAGGAAGTGCGGCTGCGCGAGACGGTCGTCGGGGACGAATCCGGCTACGAGGACGGGCATCGGGTGGTGTTCAAGCGGCCCCGCACGGTTGACTATCGCGCCAGCGTTCACGATATCGCCGCCTATCTCAAGCAACTGATGGAGAACGAGCAGTTGCGAAAAACGATGGGCCAAGCCGGCCGCAAGAGGGTGGTCGAACACTTCGACTATCGCGTGGTCGCCCGACAGTTTGTCAAACTCGTCAACCAGAAACTCAATATCAGTTGAGCAATGCAAGTATGACGCCGCGGGAACGAACGCTTGTCGAACGCACGGAACACGCCGCGGTCGAGGTCCTGCTGCATAACGCCCGTGGGCCGTGCCGTGGGTTGCCCCGCACGGCCGGCTGGGGATACCCGGAACCTTACACGCGCGACATGATGATCTGCTCACTGGGCATCCTCATCAACGGCCACGAGAAGCTCGTGCAGTCTCTCCGACGGGTCCTGGAGACGGCCGCGGCGCACCAGAGCAGCCTGGGGCATATCCCCTCCCTTGTTCACAGCGACGAGGACCGCGGCGCCAGCGACACGACACCACTGTTTCTGGTGGCTGTTGCGGTCTATCGGCGGGCGGCGGGCGAACCGGGCTTCCTGGCGGCCGCCGTCAACAAGGCCCTGACGTGGATGGACTACCAGAGCCCGGAGGACCGCACGATTGTCTCGCAACTGCCCACCAGCGACTGGCGTGATGAGCAGTGGATTCTTGGGTACGGGCTGTTCGTCAATGCCGTCTATTACGCTGCCCTGCGACTGCACGGACGCGGCGACCGCGCCGACCGGCTGGCGGACATGATGGGGCACTTCGCCATCGACGAGACCGCGCGCCAGCGGCACGTGCACGAAGGCCTGGTCCTGCGACACAAGCCGTACTACGCCGCCTGGTCGTACAAAGTCTATCGCAGCGAACGGTTCGATCTGCTGGGCAACAGCCTTGCGATCCTGACGGGGATTGCCTCACGGACCCGGTCGAAGGACCTGGTGGCCTGGATTGAGGCTGAATGCCGCAGCCTGCGCAAGCGCGGCCTTCTGGCGGTGGACCTGCCGCCGAACTTTTTTCCCTATATTCAGCCGGGCGACCCGGACTGGCGGCCGCGATACGAGCGTTTCAACCGGCCCGGCGAGTATCATAACGGCGGCCTCTGGCCCTTTATCTGTGGGTTCTATGTCGCCGCTCTGGTTGCGGCCGGGCGTCGCAAGCTCGCCGAGAAGAAGCTGCTGGCCCTGACCGCCCTGGTCAAGCCCTCCCGAACCGCCGATGTGGACTGTGGTTTCAACGAGTGGGTCCGCGCCCAGGACGGAACGGTGCAGGGCCAGGATTGGCAAAGCTGGTCGGCGGCGATGTACCTCTACGCAGCGCACTGCGTCCGCCACGGGCGCACCCCCTGGTTCGACGAAGTCCGCCAATTCCAGAAGAAGTAGCCGCCGTCCCAATCGGCACGGGCCGCGACAATTGCTTCAAAACCGTTTGCGGAGGCCTGTGGGTCTGCTATGATGAGTCGAGAAACAGAACAGGGCCCTGTTGACCGACAAGGAACCGGGTATGAGTGTAATCACAATGGATTGCCCTGACCTGTGACGGCACGAGCGTCACTTTTTGCGGTGCCTTCATCGGCGGGACATCTACAAATACATTCCGTGAGACCGCGTCGCAGTCCGGCGGTAGAGGTTGCGCCGCCGGGAAAAGGAGTCTGCCCAATTATGAAGAAAGCCAAGGTCATACTCATCATCGTCCTATCGCTGACCACGCTGGTCATCTTTCTGCAGAACACACAGACGGTCGAGGTCCGGATCCTGCTGCTGCCGATCTCCATGCCGCTGATACTGCTGCTGATGGCCGTTTCTGTCATGAGCTTCGTGGTGGGGCTGATCATGGCCGGCCAGATGCTCAAGAAGCCCAAGTCCGCCCAGAAGGCCCGGACGGATAAGTAACCGCCGCCACCACGGCACTGCTTCAAGATACGCCCAGGCTCAGGGGGAACACCATGGCCAAAAGACTCCAAATCAAACTCCCGCGGCTGGCGCGGAAGACCTCCCGCAAGGTGGGACTTGCCCCCGGCACCCTCGTCCACACCGGCGAGCAGAAGGTCGGGTCCGTGCGCATCCGGTACATGGACTACGATGAGCAGCACTTTGCCGAGCAGCAAGCGCCCGCCATCGAGGACTGCTTCGCCCTCAAGACCACGCCGACCATCACATGGATCAATGTCGATGGGCTGCACGACGTGTCCGTCGTCGAGAAGCTGGGCGCCCATTACGGGCTGCACCCTCTCATGCTGGAGGATATTCTCAGCACCGGCCAACGGCCGAAGTTCGAGGACTATGGGGATTACGCTTTCGTGGTGTTGCGGATGCTCACTTTCAACGAACAGAGCCACGGCATCGACAGTGAGCAGGTCAGTCTGATTCTCGGCCGCAACGTGGTCCTCACCTTCCAGGAGCGATACGGCGACGTCTTCGACGGCGTCCGCAACCGCATCCGAAACGGCAAGGGCCGCATCCGGAAGATGGCCGCGGACTACCTGCTCTACGCCCTGATTGACGCCGTCGTCGACAGTTACTTCATCATCCTCGAGAAGCTGGCCGAGAGGATCGAGGCGGTCGAAGACGAACTCATCGAATGCCCGACCGACGCGACCCTTCGCAATATCCACGTCATGAAGCGGGAAATGATCAACCTGCGGCGGAGCATCTGGCCGCTGCGAGAGGCCGTCAGCGCCCTGCAGCGCAGCGAGACGCCGCTGATGGAGCGAGCCACGGCCCTGTTCATACGGGATGTGTACGACCACACCGTCCAGGTCATCGACACGATCGAAGGCTTCCGCGATATGGTCAGCGGCATGCTCGACATCTACCTGTCCAGCATCAGCAACCGCATGAACGCCGTCATGAAGGTCTTGACGATCATCGCCACCATCTTCATCCCGCTGACTTTCATCTGCGGCATCTACGGGATGAACTTCGAGGGTATGCCGGAACTGGGCTGGAAGTACGGTTATCTCGGCATCTGGTGCGTGATGATCGCCGTGGCGGTCGTCATGCTCCTGTATTTCAGGAAGAAGCGCTGGCTCTAATGCTTACGCACGTTCTCGCCGCCGAATTCGACGCCTTCCGCTGGCTGGTCCTGCCAGGCGCGATCTTCGCCGCGCGCGTTGTCGATGTGACGCTGGGGACCATCCGCGTCATCTTCATATCCCGCGGCATGAAGTATCTGGCCCCGATCCTGGCCTTCTGCGAGATCATGATCTGGCTGCTGGCCATCGGCCAGATCATGACCAATCTCAAGAACCCCGCCTGCTACGTTGCTTATGCCGGCGGATTCGCACTGGGCAATTTCGTGGGCATCTGCATTGTGGAGAAGCTCTCGCTGGGCATGGCCCTTATCCGTATCATCACGCAGCATGACGCCCAGCCGCTGGTCGATCGACTCCAGGCCGAACACTATGGCGTGACCAGTCTCGACGGGCGCGGCGTCCGCGGCCCAGTCAAGGTCATCTTCACCATCGTGCCCCGCCGCGAGGTGCCCCGCGTCGTCGAGATCATCCGCAGCTTCAACCCCAACGCCTTCTATACCGTCGGCGATGTCAACTCCGTCGCCAGCGGGCAGTTTCCGCCTCGCCGCCTCTGGCACGATACACCGTTTCTTCGGGTGTTTCGTCCATTCCGGAAAGGCAAGTAGGGCCCCCGGGTCGCGGGCGGCTCTCTTCAAACACGTTGCCGGAACGGGCGGCAGCGTGTATCCTGACACGCCGGGTCGCCGGACAGCCGGGGCCCCCGATGGATCGACACATGACAGGCGCGCATGATGCACGCGAACCACTTCATCGAGATCGCGGCCATTCTTGGCCTGTGTACCGTGTTGGGAGCGGTCGGACAGAAGTTGCGCCAGCCGCTCTTGATCATGTTCCTCGCGGCCGGGATTCTGGCGGGGCCGTCCTTTTTCGGCATTATCGCGGACTACCAGCAGATCGAGTTGCTCGCGCACATGGGCATCGCGCTGCTGCTGTTCATCGTCGGGCTGCGGCTCGATGTCAACCTCATCCGCACGACCGGCCCGGTCGCCCTGGCCACGGGACTGGGCCAGATCGTCTTTACATTCCTGATCGGTTTCGGCATTGCCGTGGTCCTGGGCATGTCCATCATCAGCGCGGCCTATGTGGCCGTCGCCCTGACTTTTTCCAGCACGATTATCATTGTCAAACTCCTGTCCGACAAAAAGGAGATCGACTCCCTTCACGGTCAGATCGCCGTGGGTTTTCTTATCGTTCAGGACATTGCCGCGATCATCGCGCTGGTGTTGTTGACCACCTTCGGCGCATCGGTCCAGGCCCAGGAAGGCGTGTTTCAGACCGCCGTGGTCATTCTGGTCAAGGGGTTTGGACTACTGGGCATGGTCTTTTTGTTGATGAAATACGTCCTGCCGCCCCTGGCTCGCCACCTGGCTCATGCGCAGGAGTTGTTCGTTCTGTTTGCCATCGCCTGGGCGGTGTTCCTCGGCGCCGCCGGGGAATGGCTGGGCTTCAGCAAGGAGGTGGGGGCGTTCTTGGCCGGTATCTCCCTGGCATCGACGGGCTATCGCGAATCCCTGGGCGCCCGCCTGACGACCCTCCGCGACTTCCTGCTACTGTTCTTCTTCATCGATCTGGGAGCGAGGCTGGATTTTGCGGCCGTCGGCTCCCATGTGGGCGATTCCATCGTCTTGTCCCTGTTCGTACTCATCGGAAACCCGTTGATCGTCATGGCGATCATGGGCGTGATGGGGTATCGCCGCCGCACCGGGTTCCTGGCGGGCCTGACGGTGGCCCAGATCAGCGAGTTTTCGCTCATCGTGGCCGCCCTGGGACTGAGCCTGGGCCATATCACGGATCAGACCATGGGTTTGATTACCCTCGTCGGCGTCATTACCATCTTCGCCTCCACGTACTTGATTCTGTATTCAGGGCCTATCTACCGTTTGCTCTCGCCGTTGCTGCGTATCTTTGAACGGCGCAACCCCTACCGGGAGGCCGCCTTCGATACCCAAAGCGTCAGACGGTCGGCCGACGTGATCCTGATTGGTCTGGGCAATTACGGCAGCAGCGTGGCCGAATGCCTCCTGCGGCGCAACAAGACCATTTTGGGCGTGGACTTCGACCCCGTATCCCTGGAGAAATGGGCCGCGCGAGGCATATCGGTTCTGTACGGAGATGTGGCGGATCCGGAGATTCACGAGCAACTGCCGCTGGCCGCCGCGCAGTGGATCGTGAGCACGGTCCGCTCGCGGGAGATGAACCTGGCCCTCTTACAGCAGCTCAAGACCCGCGGATATCCCGGCCGGGTGGCCGTTGCCGCGACGCGGCTGGAGGAAGTCGATGAGTACCGGGCGGCCGGGGCCAAGGTCGTGTTTCGTCCGTTTGCCGACGCCGCCGAGCAGGCCGTGGACGCCCTGACGTACGCCATGGAATTCATGCCCAAAGACATTGACTGGCCCATCAGTTTCCGCGAGGTTCGCATTCGATCCGATGCGTCCGTGGCCGGCCACAGGATCATCGACATCCCGCTTCGGCCGCAGACACGGGTGTCCATCCTGGCCGTCAGTCGAGCCGGACGGGTCCACTATCATCCCGCGCCGGATTACCAGGTCTATCCCGGCGACCGGCTGCTCATCATGGGCTCCGTTGAGGAACTCCGACAGGCCGAGAGCCTGCTCACGCAGTCCCAGCACGCCGAGGCGGATCAAGAAGATCCGGCCTACTTCGCCCTTGCGGAGATCGGCGTCGCCGAGGGTTCCGCCCTTGAAGGGCGGACGCTTGCCGAGATACAATTCCGCCAGACCTATGCCGTTACGGTTGTCGGCATCCGCAGGGGCGAGGACCGGATTGTGACGCCGGCCTCAAGCGAACGTCTGGCCGCCGATGATTCTCTGATTGTCATTGGAGAATGCAAAGCCGTGGAACGGCTCAAACAAAAAGCCCCCATATAGACGGCCCGGTGTTTCAAATCGCCCGGGTCCTAAGCCTTGAGTCGTCTTATGCAACACTACCTCAGCGAAGACAACATACTCCTGTTTCTGTTGCAGATCTTTCTGCTATTGGGATTGGCGCGTGCCCTGGGGGAGGTGCTGCGCCGCTGGAACCAGCCGACGATTACGGCCGAGATCCTGGTGGGCGTCCTTCTGGGCCCGACGGTGCTGGGTCGGTTCCTGCCCGGCGTCCATGCGGCCGTTTTTCCCGACAATGTAACCCAGCAGACCATGCTGGAGACCGTCGCGTGGTTCGGCATCTTCTTCTTCCTGCTCAAGACGGGGCTGGAGATGGATTTTTCCAGCGCCTGGCGGCAGCGCGGCGACGCGGCCGTTATCACGATGTATGACGTGATCGTGCCCATCGCCATCGCCTTCTCTTTCAGTATGCTGTTGCCCGATCAGTACCTGGGCCGGCCTGACCAGCGGTTGCTGTTCTGCCTGTTCGTGGCGACCATCATGACCATCAGCGCGCTGCCGGCAACCGCCCGCGTGCTCCAGGACCTGAACCTCTACAAGACGGAGTTGGGCTTCCTGATCATGTGCGCGTTGTCGCTCAACGACATCATCGGCTGGGTCATTTTCACGCTGGTGCTCGGGCTGGTCACCCAGACGGGCCTGAATGTCGGGCAGGCCGTCTTCATCCTGGTCTTCACGGTGGCCTTTACTTTTCTGTGCCTGGGTGTCGGGCGTCGGGCGACCGACTGGACCATCCGGAAGATGCAGGCCCGTAACCTCCCGGAGCCGGGCTCCTCGCTGACGTTTGTCTGTCTGCTGGGGCTGCTGTGCGGGAGCGTTACCCTCAAGATCGGTATTCACGCCCTGTTCGGGTTCTTCATCGCGGGCATCATGGCCGGTGAATCGCAGGCCCTGTCCGAGCGGTCCCGCAATGTCATCTCCCAGATGGTGCACGCCATCTTTGTGCCGTTGTTCTTCGCCACGATCGGGCTCAAGATCGATTTCTTCAGCGGCTTCGACCTCTTTCTGGTGGTCTTCATCCTGGCTATCGGCATTGCCGGACGGTTCATCGGCGCCTGGGTGGGTGTCACAAGGACGAAACAGGCCAGGGCCAACCGTCTCCTGATCGCCATCGCCCATACGCCCGGTGGCGAGATGCAGATCGTGGTCAGTATCCTGGCGCTGGAGTATGGGCTGATCACCGAGCCGGTCTTCGTCGCCATCGTGTTCGGGGCGGTGGCCTCCTCGGCCATCCTGGGGCCGTGGATGAACTGGGCGCTGCGTCGGCGCAAGGAGGTCAGTGTCGAGGAGTTCATGCTTCGCCGCGGGGTGCTGGGCGAACTCAAGGCGGCCGCCCGCGACGAGGCCATCGCCGAACTGTGCGAGTTGGTCGGCCGACAGGAGCATCTGCCCGACAAGGACGAGTTGACGTCGGCGGTGCTCGCGAGGGAGCAGGGGATGGGCACGGCCGTGGAGGAGGGCGTCGCGATCCCTCATGCCCGATTGGAGAGCCTGCGAAGCCCCGTCATTGCGGTGGGGCGGTCCGTTTCGGGTATTGACTGGAACTCTCCCGACGGCAAGCCGACCCACCTGATCTTCCTGGTGCTGACGCCCGTGGACCAGGCGGAGGCCCAATTGCAGATCCTGCGGGCCATCTGCATAGCGATGAGCCGCCCACCGCTGCGGGAACAGCTCCTCAAGGCCGAGGGCTCCGACGGATTCTGGCGCGCCCTGCTCGACATCTTTGCCCGGCAACGGGTCCGCACGCCCTAGCCCGGCTATATACGGACCCCCTGGCCACTTTGCCCTGCGACTGAGAACGGCCTTACGCCTTGAAATCAGCTCCTCGCAAGAACCTGTGCGCCGGCGCAAAAACAGGGCGTGGGGTTTCCTATTGAGCAGTGAAATGAGAAGAGCGGCGCGAGGCTTGCACCTCGCGCCGCCGGGAATTCCATCCGTGGCTACTCATATATGTGGGTGGCTTCCGTTTCCACCACAGGTCGCCCCAGTTGGTCGGTGTTCATTTCCACGCGGATACGCACATCACCCGCCTTTAGCGCCTTGAGCTTGACTTGCCAGGTTGCTTTGGCCTTGGGCGCCAGACTGGGCAGCGGGGCAAACGTAATGGTGTTGCCGGTCAGCGTTCCAGTTGTGGCCCCACCCGACGAGACGTATTGGAAGTTCTCTTCCAGGGTGCAGACGATGCTGATATTGGTGTCGGGCATCGTTCCCTGGTTCGTCGCCACGATTATGTATGTCTCCTCATCGCCAAGTGCGATCGGGTCATCCACGTCAATGACCTCGAGGAGAATCGCGGCAATACCGGAGACCGTGGTCGACGCCGAAGCGCGGACGCCGTCGGCGCAATAGGCCGTCGCGCTGGCCGTGTTTGACAGCGCTGCTATCTGGGACGGCATGTAGGAAATACTTACGGTCTTCGAGGCATTCGGCGCCAGGGTTCCGACCCTCCAGAGGGCCTTCGAACCCGAGATCACGCCCGCGTCGCTGGGCTTGGGAGCTGTTACACCCGCCGGGATCGCATCTTCGATCACGACGTCCTTGGCCACGCCATCGCCCTTATTGGTCAGCTTGATCTCGTAACTGACCGGACGGCCCAGAAAGAGCTTCTCCGGACCGGTCTTGGTGATTGCAAGCACCGGCTGTGTCACAAGAGTCGTGGTTGCGGACGACTCGACTTTGACCCCGCCGGAAGCCGTTGCCACGGCGTTGCTGCTGTACTTCCCGGTCTTCTGGGCCTTCAGGAGGGCCGAGAAGGTCTTCGATTGGGCCGGAGCCAGATCGCCGACGGTGTACAACACCTGGCCCTTGCCATCGCCGGTCTGGACGCCGTCAGGCAGCGTATCCACCACCTTCACGTCTCTGGCCACGCCCGTGCCCGTGTTGGCGACCACATACTTCACTTGAATAGGATCACAGACCAAGACCTCCTCCGAAGCCTCTTTGGTGACCTTAATCTTGGCTTCGGTCACCATGACATAGGCACAGGCCGGTATCACATAGGTCACCGAGGAACAGTGCTCCATGCAATCCGTACCTGTCGCCGAACCCACGACAATGATTTCCTTGCCGGCCCTGGGCTCGAGCCGGTCGATAGACCAGACCAGCCTGTTGCCGTCGGCTCTGGCGGCCGGATCCGAACTGGCGTACTTGTAGTTCTTGTCCGTCTGCTCGGTTACGACGATGTCCGTTACAGGCACGCCGGTGAGATTCGTTACGCGGATGGAGTAGTTGAACGGCGCGTTGAGCTGCACCTCCCTGGGCATGGTCTTGTCCAATTGAATCACTCCACAGTCGGGTGACGGATAGACCTGCCTTACGATGTATGGACCGCAGTCACTCGCTGCAGGCGCCGGAGCAACCGCCGGAGCAGGAGCGGGCCGCGGAGCGGGCGCCGGAGCGGGAACGGGTTCTCGTTGCTCCTCTTGGGCGGCCCTCAGAGGCATGCAGTCCTTGTGCCAGAAGAACTTATGTTCCACCTCCGGCGCCACCGGGCCGTCTTTCTTCCACCTGTGATACGTTCCGCAACTGTAGCAGCCCGATAACAGAATCGAGGCCGCCGACAGGAGCACAACCAGCGCGGTACTCTTCGCTTTCATTTTCTTTCTCCTTATACATTGTTGAAACGGGCGCTGAAAGCTCACGATCTACGTCTTCTCAACAGACTCAAACCTCCGATGCCAACGATAACACAACTGGCCGGTTCAGGGATTTCGGTCATGGTGCCCCATACATAGGTGGTGGACTGTCTGCGTTCCGCGGTTCTTATGATATCCGTGAGGTTGTTGATGTTGGTTCCGAAGCCTGCCACCTGGAACGTGTACCATGTTCCGGCGATCTCAACCGTGGCGGGATCGGCCTTGTGGAGCGTGACCACGTCGTCGCTCTGGCGAGGTTGACCGGCGAAGTTGTCGGTTTCATTGAGCCCCAGTTCCAGGATCATGGCCGCCGTCGGGCCGTCGGCGAAGGTTATGGAGAGGGCCATTTCCACGGCCGTGGAGGCGGTTCCCCAGACGAGCAATCTGTTGAAATGTACGATTTCGCCGATCTGAAACGGGACTGTATCGACAACGGGTACGCCGGACGGGGCGGCGCCGGTGAAGCCGAGGCCGCTCTTACCACCTTGGCTTGCCGGATCTCCCCAGTCAATTCGCTGCTGCAGGGTGTTGCCGTAGGCCGAGGTCGCCGGGTAGAACTCCACGAAAGAGGGAACGCCGCCGGTGCTGTTGAGCCACTGGCCGTTCACCTGTTCGATTATCAGGGTTGCCTGGGACGGCAGGGTGGCGAAGAGGATCAGGATGGCGATTGTTGACCGAATTGTAGACCTTTTCATTCTTAGCTCCTTCGAGCACAGGTTTCTGACCGGGTTGCCCCGTCCTGGAGCGGTTAACCAAGAGAGCCTACAGCCAACGCGACTTCTCAGGGGGGAGAATCGCCGAGTCGGTAGCTCTCTGAATTCACGCTTGTCTCACGGCGGCGACGGGGAACAAAACGAATAATCCGCGATGATGCGAGGACGACCGCCGGTTGGAGCAGACTACTCATTCGGTTCTCCTGCAAATTTCCATCCTTAACGGCCTTGTCCATTGTCCTTCGGCGCACCATGTTCAAGATACTACGTTACGGGCTGTTGGTCGCCTATGGGGTATTACCCTACCTCTTCTTGTTGGGCGGCCACGCCCATGCCGCGCGATCCCCCATTTTCCGAAAATATCTTGCAAAAACCGTCCCCTCCCGCTATCATCAAGGGCGATTTGTGCCCAGATGAAGCGTTTTTCGGCCTGTCGAGGATTCTGAATGACTGAGCGGGTCGGTAATGAGCATACCACGAGAAAGGTGGTTCCCAAGGCTGTGAGGGCCTATGTGGACGGTTTGTCCGACGAGCACCGGATGCTCGTTGTGCTCAAGGCCCAACTGTACGGCGGCTCGTGGGACCCGATGCTCGATGACCTGCGAAACCGGCTTACGGGCAGGCCGTATATCTTCAAACTGGCCACCCGGATCAAGGACGATATCGAGCGGATCGAACAGATGCAGCGTTTCGAGGCCGAGCACGATGTTGACTTGGCCGAACTGGTCGAGTTGCCCTGAGTTGGCAGTTGTGTGGACGGCGATGAATCGAAAGCGCACTTTACGAGGAGCCTCGGCAATGCAGAGAATACCGCGAGTTGTGTCTATCCTGGCCATGATCGCCCCGTTCGCCGCCGCGGCCGAGCCGGACGGGTCCCGATGGCTGGTTTCCCCCGAACTGCTCGGCGCCGCCAAGCTCGAAATCGTCTGGGAGACGGTCCTGCCCATACGGCCCGGCGAGAAGCTCCAGACCCTCAACTTCGTCGGCGGCAGCGTGTACGCGTTGAGCGACCGCAACTACCTGGCCGCCCTCGGCGGCGACAAGGGCAACGTCGTCTTCGCCAAACCCATCGCCCCCGTCGGCTTTCCCCTGCTCGGGTTCGACCGTTTCGAGGACGTCCTGATGACGGTCATCGGCAACAGCATTCTCGAAATCAAGCCCGGAACCGGCGACGTCGCCCGCAGCCTGCCCGTGACCGAGTACGGTCTGGTCTGTCCGGTGGCCCGCACCGAGTCGCATTACTATCTGCCGGGCGTGGACACCCGCGTCCACGTCGTCAAGGCCGAGAGCCTCGTGGAACTCTTCACCGTCGCCGGGACGGCCGAATCGGCCATCACCTCCGTCGTCGCGGCCGATGATTACGTCGTCTTCGCCACGAGTGCGGGCTATCTGATGAGTTTCGCCCCGGACCGGCCCTACAAGTTCTGGGACATGCAGTTTGCCGAAGGAATCATCGGCCCGGTGGTGCGCAGCGGCGACAGCCTGTTCTTCGCCTGCGGCGACACGCATGTCTACCGCGTCGATTGCCCGGCCATCACCAACAAGCGCCTGGTATGGAAGCATCCAATCGGTTCGATTCCGAAGACCAGCCCGCGCGTCACCGCCAATGTCGTCTACCAATACGGTCCCCTCAAGGGCGTCACCGCCATCGACCGCGAGTCGGGCAAGGCCCTCTGGAAACTCCCGGAAGGCCTCGACCTGCTCGCCGAGTCGGCGCGGCGAGCCTATCTGATCAGCACCCAGAAGACGCTCGTCGTCATGGACAATACCGGGGCCCGCAAGGTCCTGACCGTGAACATGGCCGACGTCGACCTGTACGCAAGCAACACGCAGGACGCCCGGATGTACATCGGCGACATACGAGGCCGCGTCATGTGCATCCGACCCGCACGTTGAAAGCATAGTTCTGCAAAAATGATGCCGTAAAGGAGAAGGAGTTCATATATGGAGGTGAAAGTCAAGACCGCACTGGTCAGCGTCAGCGACAAGACCGGGGTCGTGGAGTTCGTCCGCAAGCTCGCCAACCTGGGCGTGAAGATCATCAGCACGGGAGGCACGGCCGGGGCCCTGACCCAGGCCGGCATAGAGGTTGTCGGGATTGAATCGGTCACGGGATTCCCGGAGATGATGGACGGCCGCGTCAAGACCCTGCACCCGAAGATTCACGGCGGCCTGCTCGGGCTGCGGGATAAGTCCGACCACGTCGCCGCCATGAAGAAGCACGGCATCGACCCCATTGACCTGGTCTGCGTCAATCTCTATCCCTTCGAGCAGACCGTCGCCAAGCCGGGTTGTACGCTGGAGGACGCCATTGAGAACATCGACATCGGCGGTCCCAGCATGGTCCGCTCGGCCGCCAAGAACCACCGGTTCGTCGCCGTCGTTACGCATCCATCCCAGTATGACCGGGTCCTGGCGGAGATGGGAAAGACCGGCGGCGCGGTCTCGGCCGATTTGCGGGCCGAACTGGCCCGGGCGGCCTTCAGCCTGACGGCCGCCTACGATGCCGCCATCGCCCGGTACCTCAACGACCTGGCGGGCGACCGCTTCCCCGAGCGGCTTTCCCTGGCCGCGACGAGGGCGGCTGCCCTGCGGTATGGTGAGAATCCCCACCAGGCCGGGGCCTGCTACAAGTTCGCCGGCGCCGGAGAGACATCCGTCAGCAGCGGCCGGCTGCTGGATGGCGGGACCCCCATCAGCTTCAACAACCTGCTCGATACGAACGCCGCCTTCGAGCTGGTCAAGGAATTTGACGCCCCGGCGGCCGTCGTCGTCAAGCACCTCAATCCCTGCGGGTGCGCCGTCGATGAGAACATCTGTGAGGCCTACCGCAAGGCCTATGAGGGCGACGTCGTCAGCGCCTTCGGCGGCATTGTCGCGGTCAATCGCACCGTCGACGTCGAGCTGGCCCAGACCATCATGGAATCCTACAGCCGGTTCGGTAAGGCCCGCGGCGCGAGCGGTTTCTTCGCCGAGGTCGTTATCGCCCCGATCTTCGAGCCCGAGGCAGTCGAGATCATCCGCACGCTCAAGAGCTGGGGCAGCCGCGTTCGCCTGATCGAAACCGGCCCCATCGACAGGTCCCGAATCGCAGCGGGCGAATACGACGTCCGGTGCATCGTCGGCGGCCTGCTGGTGCAGCAGCGGGACCTCGTCGGCTGGGAGCCGGAGGCCCTTACCTATCCCACCAAGGCCCGTCCCACGAAGGACCAGATGGAGGACCTGCGCATCGCCTGGCTGGCGGCCAAGCACACCAAGAGCAACACGATTGTCCTGGTGAAGAACCGCCGCGTCGTCGGGGTCGGTGCCGGCCAGATGAACCGCGTCGAATCGGGACTGATCGCCTTCAAGAACGCCGGCGCCGACGCGCAGGGCAGCGTCATGGCCTCGGACGCCTTCTTCCCGTTCCCGGACAACGTCGAAAACGCCGCCGCCAACGGTGTGGCCGCCATCGTGCAGCCCGGCGGCTCGGTCAAGGACGATGAGGTCATTGCCGCGGCCGACAAACACAACATCGCCATGGTCTTCACCGGCAAACGCCACTTCCTGCATTAGGATGCGGGGATGATGAGTCGGCGGTTGCACCGGGGGCAGCGGCCTACTCGGCCGGCGTAGCGTGCGGGCATCTTGACCTTCTGGCCGCAGCCGCAGGTGAAGCGGACCATCTCACTCATGACCCTGATCCCCAGCTTGAGCCGCCAGGCGCCGGGTCAGGCCCTCGGCGGGGTCGGCGGGTTCTCGGCGGCGCTGCCCTGGCTGATGACGGTCTTGGCGGCGGCGATCATTCCGGCGATGTCGGAAAGGTTCGACGGGATGATGACCGAGTTGTTGGTCTTGGCAAGTTTGCCGAACTCCTGAAGGTACTGCTCGGCGATGCGGAGGTTGACGGCGTCGACGCCGCCTTTCTCATTGATGGCCGAGGCGATCTGGCGAATACCCAGGGCGGTGGCCTGGGCGACGCGCTCGATCTCGATGGCGCGGCCCTCGGCCTCGTTGATGCGGCGCTGCTTCTCGCCTTCGCTGCGGGCGATCATCTCGCGTTTCTCGCCCTCGGCGCGGTTGATCCGGGCCTGGCGGTCGCCCTCGGAGACGGCGATCTCGGCGCGTTTTTCCCGCTCGGCCCGCATCTGCTTTTCCATGGCGTCCTTGATGCTGGGCGGCGGCATGATGTTCTTGACCTCGTAGCGGGTAACCTTCACGCCCCACGGATCCGATGCTTTGTCCACGGCGTCGACGATGACGCTGTTGATTGTCTCTCGCTCTTCGAAGGTCCGGTCAAGGTCGAGCTTTCCCATGACGCTTCGCATGGTTGTCTGGGCGAGTTGAACGGCCGCGAACTGGTAGTTGTTGATACCGTAGGAGGCCCTCTGCGGGTCGACGACCATCATGTAGAGGATACCGTCGACTTCCACGGCGATGTTGTCTTTGGTGATGCACGCCTGGGGCGGGACGTCGATGGCCTGCTCCTTGAGCGTGTGCCTGTAGGCCACGCGGTCGATCAGCGGGATCAGCAGGTGAAAGCCCGCTTCGAGCGTGGCGCGGTACTTGCCGAGCCGCTCGATGATGAAGGCGGTCTTCTGCGGGACGATGCGAATGGAGGTCAGGACCGCTATCAGAGAAAAAGCGATAATAAGAAGCAGAATAACAGTATACGGATTGATCACGGTCGCCATAACCATATCAAGTCTCCTTTCATTACGGGATTCACCAAGCCGTTTGTCACGGGTTATTACATCCGTTTGACCTTGAGCGTAAGGTTCTTCTTGTCGAGGACTTCCACCACGGCGTCTTCGGGTATTTCGACGTCGGCCTCGGCCTCCCAGCCGACACCATGGAGTTCGACCTTGCCGCCGCCGTCGGGCGTGATTCTGCGGATGACGCGGGCCTTTCGGCCGACGAATTCATCGAGGTTCTCACGGCCGCTCTGGCGGCCGGCGATGTGGCCGGCGAAGACGACCGTGACGGCCTTACGCAGCAGCAGCAGCGACGCGACCGACGAGGCCAGGAAGATCACCAATTGCCAATTCAGCGATATGTCGGTCGCCAGGCAAACGATGCCCACGATGATCGCGCCGACGCCAAAGAAGAACACGATCAGCCCCGGCAGGGCGAATTCGAGCAGCATCAGGGCTACGCCGACGGCGAACCACACGACCTCGGGCTTGAGCCATTCTTTCAGAGCATCCATTGTTCAGACCTTTCGAGGGGATTGAGCCACAGATTCAGAAGACTATGCGGAGGCTTCTTTCTCTTCGACATCCTCCACGAGAGCGGCGGTGCCGTAGACAAGGATTTCCGAGGCGCCGCCCATGATCTCCTGCGTGCTGAAGCGCACCGCCAGGATGGCGTTGGCGCCGAGGCCTTTGGCGTTTTCCACCATGCGGTCGATGGCCTGCTCGCGGGACTCGGCCATCAGTTTGGTGTAATCGGAGATCTCTCCACCGACCAGATTGCGCAGCAGCGCCATGATATCATGGCCGATGTGCCGTGCCCGGATGGTGTTGCCGCGGACCAGTCCGAAGTGCTTGACGATGCGCTTGCCGTGTATGGTATTGGTTGTGGACAGCAACATACATGTTATCTCCTGACATTCCTGTAACGGTCTTTGCCCCAGAAATAGAGCCGCTCACGAAGCGCCGAGACGAACAGAATCGCCAACCCCGCGATCAGCGCCAGCAGTCCGGCCTTGAGCAGCATCCCGATGGTCGGGTCCTCGATAATGGCCTCGACCAGCTTGAACCCCCCGTAGACGGCCAGGAGGATGGCGGCCACGGAGAAGACAATCCAGCCGATGCCGCGTTCGATGCGGTTGTACACGCCGCACCAGTAATCCTGCCAGAGTCTGTCCTCCGGCTCGGCGAGGGTGACTTCATCGGTGATGGCCTTGAGCTTGTGGAATTGCTTCAGTTCCGCGCGGCACACGTCGCACCCGGACAGGTGGGTTTCGAACCGATTTCGCTGCTCGGGNNTTGCGAAAGTGGCGAAGGATGATCACCTCCCGGTGTTTGGGTTCGAGTTTGGAGATCGCCTCCCACACGATGTTCCTGGTTTCGGCCTTCCCGACGACGGCGTCCGGGCTGAAGCTGTCGCCCCGGGCCTCGACCTCGGGGCAGTTCGTATCGTCAAGGCTGGCGGCGAGGCGATGCTTGCGTTTACGCAGGTGGCTGACGCAGAGGTTCCGCAGGATCTGGTAGAACCAGGGGAAGAAGCGGCGCCCGGGCTGGACGTCGCGGATATGGCGGAACGCCCGGACAAAGGCCTCCTGCGACAAATCCAGTGCATCCTCTCTATTCCCAACCAGCCCCAGTGCGATAAAGTAGGCGTCCTTTTTATACATGTTGACGAGAAGCTCAAAGGCCTCGCGCGACCCCCGTTGACAGCGTTGCAGTGCGTTCAGTTCGTCCTGGCACACGTTGTTCTTTCTCCCGGCTCCTTATTGCCGGCTCCGACGGATCGCCGTCGGCCAAATTCTTAATCTGTAACAATATACACACCTTAGGCCGCTTTTCTTCAACCTAATGCAGAAATTCCGCCGGTCGGCGGCATACCCGGCATGGCTCTTGCCTGAAGGGGCTTATTCTCGGTCCCAAGGGGTAGCTTACAGGGCCCAGGTGCCCTCGATGCACAGGCCTCTTGCGGGATGGGTGAACCTTTGGTATCGTCGGGGGCGTTACCGTTCGTCCGTTTGCAGCGTCGTTCTGGAGATTCAGGCAATGAAGCACTTCGGTCGCAGGTCTTTTCTCAGGAGCGCCGCGGCGCTGGCCGGCTCAGCGGTTGTGCTGCCGTACTTCGTGCCGTCGAGGGCGTTTGGGGCGAGCGGTCGGCTGACGATGGGGGCGATTGGGATTGGCGGGCAGGGGATGCATAATTTGCGCAATTTCTTAACCTGTGAGGACTTGCGCATCCTGGCCGTGTGCGATGTGGATGCCGGGCATCTGCGACGGGCCAAGGAGGTGGTGGATCAGGCCTACGGTAACGGCTCCTGCGCCGAGTACAAGGACTTCCGAGAGGTGCTCGGCCGTGGGGATGTTGACACGGTGTTGATCGCCACGCCCGACCATTGGCATGCGATTCTGTCCATCGAGGCGGCCAGGACGGGCAAGGACATCTACTGTGAGAAGCCGCTGAGCCTGACGATTGCCGAGGGCCGGGCCGTGGCCGATACGATGAAACGCCTGGGTGTCGTGTACCAGTCGGGCACGCAGCGGCGGAGCAATGCGTGTTTTCGGTTCGGCGTGGAGATGGCTCGTAGCGGGATGCTCGGCAGGCTGCAAACCCTGCATTGCTACTATCACAATGGTCCCACATGCCCACCGCAGCCGACCCAGCCGGTTCCGGAGGCTTTCGACTACGACAGATGGCTGGGACCGGCCCCCTGGGAGCCGTATACGCAGGCGCGGTGCCACGGGTCGTTCCGCTGGCATTACGACTACTCAGGCGGCCAGATGACGGACCTGGGGGCCCATTTCAACGACCTGGCACAGTGGGCCAACAACAGCCAGGATACCGGGCCGGTGCGGTATGAGGGCTGGGCCGAGTATCCAAAGGATGGCCTGTTCAATACGCCGGTGAAATTCGAGGTTACGGCGACCTATGCTGACGGCGTCAAGATGATCATGCACGATGAGACCGAGCCCGGCCGGGGCCCGCGGGGCAACAAGTACGTGGGCGATGAGGGCTGGGTCAGCGTTGACGACACGGGCAAGGTAACGGCTTCGAGCGAGGCCGTCATGCGCAAGCTCAGCGGTTCGCAGATGGGCTACGAGTTCATGGGCGGGCACCATCGCAACTTCCTTGACTGCGTCAAGACGCGCGGCGTGCCCATCTCGAATGCGGAGGTCTCGCACCGGTCGGTCACGACCTGCCACGCGGCCAACATCTGCCTGCGGCTGGGGCGGACCCTGGAATGGGACCCGGCCGCCGAGCGGTTCGTCAATGACGATGCGGCCAACCGGATGTTGGCGCGGGCGATGCGCAGTCCGTGGCGGCTATAGAAAGATGGGTATCAGGAGTGTCGATGCGATGAAGCAGGTCATGGTTTGTACAGGGCTGGCCGCCATGCTGACGGCCGTGATATTCGCGGGTGGTTGCTGCGTCAGCGCCGACAATCTTTTCAAGGCGACGCACCAAAAGACCGAAAGCGTTCACCTTCCCGCGGCGGGCATCCGTACACTGGACATTGAGACGCGGGTCGGTTCGATCAGCGTCAACGGGTCCGACGTGGATGAGGTCCATCTCAGCGCTGAGATCATCGTCAAAGCCTATTCGCAGGAGAAGGCCGAGGAATTGGCCGAGGCAGTGAAGATCCAGATCGAGCCGGATGGGGAGACCCTCCGGATACGGGCGTCGTTGCCCGATGACACAAAGAAGCGGTCTGTGACGGTCAATTTCGAGGTCTCCGCGCCGTTCGATCTGGCGGCCCATTGCCGGAGCACGGTCGGTTCCGTGAACGTCAACGACATGCACGGCCCGATCGACGCCGAGACCGATGTCGGGTCCATTACTTGCAGGGGCGTTGTTGCACAGGTGAAGTTGCGGGCGAATGTCGGGTCGGTGAAGGTCTTCTGTGCCTCGGATGCGCCGGCTGGGTTTAACGCGGATATCGCCACCAACGTCGGCAGCATCGAGCTTACGGCCCCGAAGGACCTGTCGGCGGAGGTCTCGGCCGCGACAAACGTCGGGTCGGTCAGCACCACCAGGCCCATCACCGTGGTCGGCAAGCTGGGCAAGACCATGAACGGCACGATCGGCGGCGGCGACGGCAAGATCACCCTGAAGACGAATGTGGGGTCCATCGAGATTCGATGACGAATTCATTCCTGTCGCGAACCAGCATCAAGTACTACGCCTCCGAGATACTGGCCTCGCTGGTGGCGCTGGGCGCCAGCGCGGGTTCGGCCTGGCTGCTGGACCGGGTGACGACATCAAACGGTCTGATCAGCGCCGGCTCGGCGCTGGCCGGGACGGCGGGTTTCATCGTGGGTATGGCCGCCGTTTATGCGGTTCTGCACATTCGCCGGTATTGCATCGGGCAGCGCTGTTTCAGTGCGGACATGAAGTCGATTCTCAAGGCCAACCTGCACGGTATCGCGGCGATGTACGCGGTTCGCATTCCGTTCCAATGGGTTGTTCAGGCGCACTGGTTCACCCCGCCCGTGGCGGCAACAGTCGCTCAGGCGCTGTCCGGCGTCATCGCGACGGCGGTTCGCGCTTACCACAACTACAGGGCGAACATCTTCGGAGGCGTGGATTCGAAGACGTGAGCCATTGTCGGCACGGGCTCAGATGGGGACTCTGGCGGCGAGGCGTACGGCTTTCGGGAAGAGGATATTGTTCTCGATGTGGATGTGCTCGTGGAGGTTGTCTTCGAGTTGTCGCAGGCCGTCGTACAAGGCTTTGAACGACTCACAGGCATCAGGAGGCAGGTCGTAATCCGAGGCGATGCGGCGCATTTCAGCCAGAAACGCGCCGGCGATTTCGTGCTCGTATTCCATCTGGGTGACGGGGTTCTCGATGCTGCCGCAGTACATCATGGGTTCGGGGCCGTTGCCTTCGAGGAACGCCTCCATTTCGCGGATCAGGGGAAAAAGGATGTCCTCTTCCTTGGCCAGGTGCATCTCGACGTCCGTGCGGAGTCGGTCAAAGGGCACGCCCAGGGCATCGAGCATACGGCCGTGGCGCTGGCGATGCACCGTGCGGACTCTCTGGAGGAGCACGGCCAGACGGGGCAGTTCGCTCTTGAGAAACGTGTGGTGGGTCTCGACGACGTAGTCGGCCAGTTCGGCCAGGGGTATTTCACTGAGCGCCGGTCTGCCGCTTTTCCGAGCGGCCTCGGTTTCGGCGATTCTGCGCAACTGTTCGGCCGTCTCGCGAGGCGATAACCCCTGGGCGTCGCAGGCCCGTTCAAGCGTTTGTCTGCCCCCGCAACAGTAGTCTATGCCGATCTCCTCCAGAAGCCTCCGCGTCTGGGGATAGGCCACGACAATATCAGCGATGGGGGTGGATTCATCAATACGCATGGTGCTGCCTTTCACCAATGTGGACAACAACCCGTTCGACTTTGGAATGCCTATGCATTATTGTAGCTTCTGTCTGGTACGGTGTTTTAGTGGATTGTGTTCAGCGGGCGTCCTGGAGGACCGAATCGGCCTGTATGTCGGAGTTCCATGAACAAGGTGGTGTCGGCCGGGGATGTCCGGCGTGTGGTGTCCGGGGGACGGAGCCCTTTCGTGTTCTCGGTGAATACGCGATTGACCGTTGTCGGCGGTGCTCTCATGCTTTTGTCCGAGACGCTCCGACGCCGGAGCAATTGATGGGGCTTTATGCCGAGTCATACCATCGCATGGTGTACGGGGGGCTCGACTTCTACGTTCCGAAGCTGTCGCGGTGGCGGCGGTTCAAGCACAGGCGGCTGGCCCGATTCATCCGGCGCAAGGCCCGCTGTAGTAGTCCGGTCCGATTGCTGGAGATCGGTTTCGGGTCGGGCAACCTGCTGCTGGCGGTCAAGGATGATCCGGCCTTTGAGGCGCAGGGCATCGACTGCGCGAGCGGCCCGGTGGAATTCGGGCGGGCGGCGGGCCTGAGCGTATATCAGAGCCCGCTCGAAGACATGCACTACCCGGCGGACCGTTTCGACTTCATCGTCTGTCTGCATACCATCGAGCATCTGCGCGATCCCGAGGGGACGCTTTCGGAGGCGTACCGCGTTCTTGCTCCCGGCGGGCATGTACTGGCTGTGACTCCATGTCGGTCGCATATCAAGGCCCGGTTGGCCGGCCGTCGCTGGAAATACTACACGCCTCCGTGGCATCTGCACTTTTTCACGACGCAGTCGCTGCGCGCCATGTTAAGCCGTATCGGTTTCGACGTGCTTACCTGCTCGTGTCTGCACCACAGAGCCCATGCGCGGGTTCTGGCGCGAAAACCGGTCCTTCCCGGCGACCGAAGGGCCTGAACACCTTGTGTGTCGATGGGTTTGACAGGCGTGCCGGCCGGGGCTACAGGCCAGGCCGCGAGGTCCTGAGGACAGGGTGTTCTAAGACTGATTTAGTAATATACTCTGGCTCGGCCGGATGGACAAAGCACGGTGCGGGGCGTCTGAAATATAGGGCTTAATCAGTCCTTGTCTGTGCGGCGATAAAGCGATTGACTTATGTCCTTGTATTCCATTATGTTATGCGGTGTTTGACAGGCCGGTGGCGCCCCGGCCGCCGAGCTTGGTATGGACCGAGGACTGAAGAACATAACCGATGCCGAGTTGCTCAATCGCTATAGCGAGGGCGAGGAGAGTGCGTTTCGTGAACTCGTAAGTCGTTACAAGAACAGCCTTTACGCATTTCTGAGCCAGTTTCTCAATCGGCGTGATCTTGTGGAGGATGTCTTTCAGGAGACGTTCCTGCAGCTCTACACGTCGCGTCACAGCTTCGATGCCAGCCGGCCGTTGCGTCCGTGGCTCTTCACGATTGCGGCCAACAAGGCAAAAGATGCACTTCGCAAATCCCAGCGGAACGCGGCGGTGCCGATCGGCACGATGGTGGAGGAGACGGAGGAAATGTCTTTCGGAGACATGTTGAATGTTCTAAGTTCCGACGACACCATGCCTTACGACAACATGGAGCGGGATGAAACGGCTGCACGGGTCAATCGGATCATAGCGGATATGCCGGAAGGACTAAGGGAAATCCTGATTTTGGCGTATTTCCAGAAGTTTTCATACAAACAAATGGCCGAGATTCTCAGTATACCCATCGGTACAGTAAAGAGCCGACTTCACACGGCTGTTGGCCGCTTCGCAAAAGACTGGAAAGCATCGCTTGGGAGCAACGGTAATGACTCCACTGAGTCCTGAGCAACAGGAACTGCTCTTTGATTATTGTATGGGTTTGACTTCACCCGAACAATCGGCGCAGGCGGAGGCGTTGATCAAGACCGATTCGCAAGCCGCAAAGCTACATGCCACTTTCACGAACATCCTCTCTCCTCTCAATACCGTAGAGCCGCAGGTCTGCCCCGACGAACTGGTCGAGGGCACTCTCTGGCGGCTCGAGCATGCAAACGCCGACTCGCATGCCAAGCTGGATGAACTGCTAGCGGGCGAACAGATGCGCCGGAATGCCTCTCGTCTCGGGTTCTGGCGCGATATGGGCAGGCGCTTGGCCACGGCGGCGGTTTTCGTCATTGTGGGCAGCCTGATGATCACGACGTTCCGCGTGATCAGCGGCTACGCCCGGCAGAATGCGCACCGTCAGATGTGCGCGGCCAATCTCAACGACATCTTCCAGGGCCTGAGCCAGTATATCAGCGACCACGACGGACGGATGCCCGCGGTGATGGCCTCGAACAGCACCCCCTGGTGGAAGCTCGGCTACCAGGGGCCTGAGAACCAGTCCAACGCAAGGCCTCTGTGGATGATGGTCAAGATGAACTACATCAAGCCCGAGAGCTTTGTCTGTCCGGGGGGCCGCAGCGCCGAGTACCAGAAGATCGATCCGTGTCTGGTCAAGGACTACTACGATTTCCCCAGCCGCGCGCACATCAACTACAGCTTCCAGATTCAGTGCAGCCAGGGGGTAGATGGACGGCTTCGCTGCCGGAAGATTCTCATGGCGGACGTGAACCCTATATTCGAGACTCTCCCGGCGGATTACTCCCGTCCGCTGCACATCAACCTTGATGAAGACCTGCTGAAGGTCAACAGCATCAACCATCGTCGTCGCGGCCAGAGCCTGCTTTACGGCGACGGCCATGTTGCGTTCAGCAAGACCCGCCTGATCGGGGTCGACGACATCTACACGCTCCGCGACCGGCGAGTGTACGAAGGGTGCGAGAGGCCGGATTCCACCGACGACACCTTCGTTGCTCCGTAGTGCCTCACCTCGCCGTCGGAACTCAGTCCCGGCTCTGTTTCTGCGCTTTGTCACGGGTTCGCAGGCCCGCCAGAAGGCGAGGCAGATGGACCAGAGCATGGAGCAGGTCATATCCGTCGGCCAACCCGATTCTGCGGGCCTTCCAGTAGATGTGCATCAACTGCGGAACGCGGTAGAAATCGGCGCGGATATGGTTTCGGATGTCCTTGAGTTCCTTGCGGCCGAATGTGTCTGAATACACCGAGCCGCCGACGCGGTCATACCAGTAGCCCGGCGTCTCCTCGACGGCCTGTTTGATGGGAGAGAACTTCTCGGCCCGCAGTTTCTGGAAGCTGATGGAATCCAGCTTGATCTCCCTGGCGAATTTCGCGATGTACAGCATTTCCTCTCTGCTCTCGCCCAGGTTGCCGTAGATGAAATACCCGTGCAGGTAGAAATCATAACCGCGCAAGATGGCGACGGATTCGCGAATCTGTTGCTGAGTGATCCCTTTCTGAAGCTGGCCCAGGATGCGGTCGTGAGGCGACTCGATGCCGATCAGGAAGACACGAAATCCGGCCTGGCGCGCCTTCTCGAGGGCACGGGGATGTTTGGCGACGTCAATCCGCGCCTGCACGACGAATGTCTTCTTGATGCCGTTTTCGATAATCAGGTCGCACAGTCGCTCCGTGCGTTTGGGGTTGGTAAAGAAATTGTCGTCGCTGAACAGCACCACGTCGGCGGTGATGGTTTTGAGTTCCTCAATCACCGACTCAACGGACCGCTCCGCGTACGTTCGCTTCTGTCCGAGGGGGTTGAGGCTGAACGTGCAAAACGTGCAGTTGAAGGGACAGCCCCGGGTCGTCAGGACCGTATCAAAGGTGTGGCGGCTCAGGCGGACGCCGTACTGGATAATCCGATACTCCTGCCGTCGCAGAGAGCGGTCGGGGAAGGCGATCGTATCGAGACTGGGCAGCTCCTGGTTCGGGTTGTGCACGATCTTGCCGCCCTCGCGATAGGACAGGCCGAGGATGGTCTCCAGCCGATCGCCTCGGACGATGCGCCGGATGGTCTCCTCGCCCTCGCCTCGGACGACCATGTCGATGTTCGGACATCGCTCAAACAGCAGTTCCACCTCTTCAGTGGCTTTGTGGCCGCCGACGACCGTGCATACCTCCGGCGGCAACCGCTTCACCAGATCGCACACGGTCTCGAACTGGGCGGTCCAGCCGATGGTGACGCACAGAAGATCGACGTGCTCATCGCGGATGAAGGCATTGAGCGTTTCAGGGTCCTGGCAGGCCTCCTCGTAACGCAAGTCCATGAGCGTCACCTTGTCGACCAGGTCCTTCATGCTTGCGGCGATGTACTCCAGGCCGGTCGGAGGAAAGATCCCCATGGCCGTGGTGGCATGGCCGAAGTATGGATTCAGGGCAAGGACGTGCCTGTAACGAAATCCTTCACTCACATTTTCACGTAACACGTTCGAGCCTTTCGGTGGATTGTCCTTGCACCGGCCGGCTGACTGATTCAATGCGCATCGTATCGGGGGGCTGGATCGCCCGGGGGTGTCCGCCGCCATTCGACTTGAATGCTGCGTAGGCCTGCTCGGAGAACCGGAGATTGCGGTGGTACGCCAGGTTGCCGGCCAGCGTGGCCAGCGGTTTGCGGAAGTGTCGCAGGTTGTCCCATATCCGCCGGGCGATGGCGCCGGGGGCGTAGAAGCGACGGTTACACGAGACGGCCTCATCGATGATGGTGTCCATCGCCAGATGTTTGTACTTGGCGACCGGGAACGTCAGCGTGTAGTACTTCCAATCGGTGGGATAATGGTTCAGGGCGATGCGGTCTTCGGCGGCCATGTCATTGTAGAGCCGCGTGCCCGGCAGGGGGGTCAGCAGCAGCAGGCTCAGGTAGTCGACGCCGTATTGCTCGGCGGCCTCGGCGATGCAACGGCCGATGCCCGGCTTGTCGACGTCGAGCCCGAGGATGAACGAACCGACCACCTGTATCTTGTGCCGGCGAATCCGCTGCACGGCCCCGCGGAAGTCGGCGCCCTTGAGGAGGTTGAATTTCTTGCCGACTTCGGCCAGTCCTTCCATCGACGGGGACTCAAAGCCGATATACACGCCGCGGCATCCGGCCTGGTAGGCCAGGCGGAGCAGTTCCGGATCGTCCGCGAAATTGATCGTCACCTGGGCAATCCACCTCTTGCGCACCTTCTCGGCGATCATGGCGCGAAAGAGCTCCTTGGCCCGCTCGATGTGATTGGACCGGGTGCCGATGAGGTTGTCATCGACAATGAGGACGGCTCTCTCACGAATGGTCTTCAATTCCGCAATGACCTCCGGGATCGGCCGGTTCCGGTAACGGGCCCCGTTGAAGGCGGTCACACTGCAGAACGTGCAGTTGAGAGGGCAGCCTCGCGTGGTCTGGACGGCGCCGAAGAAGTAGCCTTTGAGCAGATCATGTCGGGGCAGGGGTACGGCTCCCATGTCGGCGGGGGCGGCGTCGTATCGCCGCTGAAGCCGGCCGTTGCAGAAATCGGCAAGGACCTGGGGCCAGATGGTTTCGCCCTCGCCGCACACCACGCAATCCACGTGCTCGGCGGCCTCTTCGAGGCACATCGTTGCGTGGATGCCGCCCATGATGACGGGCACGCCCTTGTCCCGGAAATGCGCGGCCAGTTCATAGGCGCGGCTGGCCTGGGAGGTGAAGGCCGTGATGCCGACGAGGTCCGGCCGCGGCAGGGCCTCGTAGTCCGCCATCTGACGGTTCTCGTCGAAAATCGTGATATCCCAATCCCTGGGCGTTAGTCCGGCCAGGACCATGAGGCTCAGCGGTTTCCAGACGCGGAAGCGGTTCCAGAAGCTTTCTCGGAGTTTGACAAGACTGACCAGCGGGTTAGACGGGTTAATCAGATATAGTCGCATTCATTGCTTTCAACACAATCCATGATGCCGTTCAGTATCGGCATGTTGCTGTGGATCAACGGCTGCCACGCAAATACGGCGGTCCTACAAACAGTACAGCACGGCGAAATAATGGCACGTACTCCCACCTGCCGCCAATACGTGCCAGAGCGAGTGGCTGTGCGGTAAAACCCGCCAACCATAGAATACCGCCCCGAGCAAATAAAGCAAGCCCCCAACCGCCAATAATATGGCGCTGGTGGGATTGACGGCCTCCAGGGCCCGGCGAAGGGGCAACAGCCACAGACCGCCCATAACGGCATACAGGACGAAGGACGCCTTGCGGGAGCCGGCGGTATGCACGAATTCGAGTCCTGCCCCGACAGCCGCGGCGGCCCATACCGCCGCCAGCAGGCTCCAGCCCCACGCGCCCCCAAGGCAGACCACCAGAAAGGGGGTGTAGGTGGCCGCGATTAGCAGGGGTATCCCCGCGTGATCGATGGTCTGAAAGACGCGCTTAATCGGCGAGGCGGATAGGGCGTGGTACAGGGTGGAGGCGACGTACTCAATGACGAGGACGGCGCCAAAGATAGTGAAGCTGACCACGTGGCCGGCGGTTCCCCGCCATGCGGCCGCCACAGTCAGCACGATGAGCCCCCCGAAGGCGGCTAGCGCAGCCACACCATGTATCACCGCACAGGTGATGTCCTCGCTGAAAGCATATTTGCGTCTGTGTATGCGGCTCAACACCAACCTTTCCACACAATCCGTGCCTGTCGCGCCTGTCTGCGGTCTGGCCGTGTTGGCATCCGATCGGTGTCGAGGTCTTCACGATGATGCCAGCCAATAGAATACCCAAAGGCCGCCGCCATGTCAACCTGGAGGTTGTTCGTCAGACGCCCAACACGGTTCAGTCCGTCTTGGCTTGCCATTTGAGCGGCGCGATGTGGATTCCTTTGAGCGAGGGCATGAGGCAGGCGATGTAGTAGCGATTCTCATAGAAGATGATCTCCGGGGCGGCAACGGGCAGGGTGGCGACCAGACCCGTGTCGTCGTCGATGCCGAAGTTCAGAGGGTTGGTCGAGTGGTAAACGGAGGTCTGGGCGTTGACGCCGTATCGCTGCGTGCGGAAGAGGTAGGAATGTCCGTGTGAGAGTTCGACGACATGGGGGCACTCGGCCGACCAGCGGTTGTTGCCGCCGCGGCCGCCATAGGCGACGACGCAGGAATGGGACCACGTATTGGAGGCCGGGTCCGCGGCGGTGCGGCAGAAGTCGTAGCCGTGCTCGGCGGTGTGGGCGGTGTAGTAACAGTGCCAGAGGCCGTCGATGCGGATGAGCATGGGATCGCGCGAATTGAGGCCGTGGCCATCGCTGAAGACGCCCGTTTTGCCGTTGCTGCGGACGATGCGTTCGAACGTCTTGCCGTCGCGACTGGTTGAGAAGCAGATGTTGACCCAGTCCCCATAGGCCATGTAGTACAGGCCGTCGTGTCGGACGACGTGGGGGGCCTGCTGGCCGCCGGGGGTCTCGCCAAGGTCGGTGCGGGCCTGCTGGGCGATACCCTTGGGCATCCAGTGGCTGTCGGTGAGCTTGCGGCCCTCCCAGCAGTAGAACAGACGGGTGTTGCCGCCGCAGCCGGTGCCACGAATACATGACCATAGCTGCCAGGAGCCATCGGCCGCCTGCCAGACGGCGAAGTCCACGGGCTGTTGGTTGTCTCGGGTGTATTCACCCAGGTTCGGGTCGCCGGCGACCAGCCACCAATCGCCGTCGATGACGGGTCGATAGACCGGTTCGGCCGCGAAGGCCAGGACCGCTGTTGTCAGGATGGCCGCTACAGCGGCTGTCGAACATCGCCTCACCATGGTAGTCCTTTCGAGAATCGCCTCAGTGGTCCCCCCGCTACGGGCGGCGGAAGGCCGCGGCCTTGTCTTGGAACATGTCGAGCCATCGCAGGAGCAGGGCGTCCTGAATCGTCTTGCCTTGGCGCAGCTCATCAGGGGTCTTGCCCCAGTAGAAGCCGATCCAGCCCTCGGCCACGGCGCGTGAACCTTCGAGGAATTCCTCAAATTGTTCCGGCGAACACTTCAGGAAGAACATCTCCTCGATGACGAGGGGCTTGCCGATGTCGTAGACGGCCAGGGCGGCCAGGGCCCGATCGATCTTGTCCGTCTCCGGATAGAAATGGACACTGGCGAAATCGAGATTCTCGCAGACCTCCTTTGAGTAGAAAAGCGGCTTGGCCCCTGGAAAAGTCAGGGCCCAGGGGATAACGCCGACCGTAATCGCGTGGTGGCGGTCGTGCTTGCGGATTGCGGCAGCGAGCCGGTCGACCCAGGCCTTGGCCACCTGCTGCTGCGTGCGTCCGGCAAGGTCCAGCGTGATCCTCTGGACAAAGTGCTTGTCGCCAAACGCGCCGGCCAGCCATTCGGGCAGGGGCTCGCCTTCTTTTCTTTGGCCGCCGACGATGGGCTCGTTCATCAAGTCGTAGCAGAAGACGGCGGGATTGTCAGCACATGTCTTGGCGACAGCCTGCCAGAAGCACACCTGCGCGGCCCAGCGGTCCTGCTCGGAGAGGGCATCGTACCACGGGGGAACGTCGGCCTTGTGATAGCAGCCCAGGCCGGTCAGGTCCAGGTAGAGACGCTCCCGATCGGCCAGTCTGAGCAGGTCGCCAAGCTTATCGAGGGCGTCCTCATTGGGCTGCTCGGCGGTCCTCATGAACCTGCCGAACTGCAGGTGGACCCGTACGACGTTGGCGCCCAGTTGGTGCATTTCGTGGAAGTCCTGCTCGACCTTGGGCCACTCGGTGGACCAGTAATCCTCAATCAGCCGTCCGGCCTCATCATGGTCGTAGTTGAAGCCCCACGGGACGAACGGCCGGCCGTCGCCAAGGACGAAGCCGCTTGCGTCGTCGTTGACCCGGACGGCGGGCATGACGGATGAATCGCCGCTGGCGGACGCGGCGGTTGCCCATCCGGCCATCGTCACAACCAGCAGCCATGCGCAATGCCCCAGGCGGCGGGCACAGGGGGTCACAACGGCGTTGTCAGTCCTTGCCTTCATTCATATCTCCGTTGAAAGAACAGTCTGTACTGCATTGTGCAGGCGGCCGGGTCCCGATGCAAGCGTTGAATCGCAGCGATGCCGACAGGCCGTTTGTGTAAGACCGCGGCAGACGGTACAATTCCGGCATCCCGATGCCGCTTGCAGCGGGAATGTCCACAGGGCCCAAATGGAGGTCGTGTTCAAGTGAGACCGACGGCAAATCGCCGCTGGGTTCAGCAGGCGGCGGCCTGGATGGTCGTGCTGGCGGCCGCCGGTACGGTCTGCGCCCGCGGGGTCCGGGTGGAGATGACACGCCCGATGGTCTCCAACGAGAGTCCGCAAGGGGATGCGTGGCTGCTCTTCGATGAGCCGCCGGACGGGCCTTACCCTCCGACCCATGAGCCGGCGACGCAGTGGCATCCGGGGTGGGCGGCCGATGCCCATCCGGCCTACGCCTGTGTGGACCTCGGCGTGGACCGTGCCATCGTGGCGATGTGCCTGTTTGATACAAACGGCAGTGGGGACTTCGTGGTCTGGGCGGGGCGTCCGGGTGCATGGCGGGAGGTTCTCCGCGAGCCCTGCGGCGCCTATAAGCAGTGGCGCAATCGTCTGCTGAACGTGCGGACGCGGTATCTGCGTTTCGGCCGTATGGATGCGGGGGCGAACATCAATGAGGTGGTCATCTTCGAGCAGAGCCCGCAGGACAGACAGGCCCGCGCCGCCGCGAAGGACCGGCCGCTCGTGGATGCCGGGCCGCTTTTTGGCCCATTGCCGCTGGCCGATGAGATCGACTGCGGCGACCCTGAGGATGGCCACATCTTCCGACAGGAGCCGCGGGCCGGCCGGGGGATTGAGACGATCCTGGGGCGGTCCTGCCGGGTCCTGGCGGCCGTCAGGGGTCAGCCGTCGTATCTCGCATTTCGGCTTGGAAAGGGCAAGCTGCTCGAACCGGGCAGGCCATACGTGCTTGAGGTGGAGTACCCCCAGGATAGGCCGCGAACCATGTGGATTGGTAATCGCGGCTGCGAGACCGAGCACGGGTTGCACACGGGGCCGACCGTCGGCGATGCGCTGCACCCGAAGTACGTATCCAGCAATCCCGAATCACTGGAGATTCTCTTGTCCGGCCGCTACGAGCCTTGGAGGATGCTGTTCTTCATGCACGACCGCTTCGCGGATATCGAGCAGCCCCGCGGCGAGGGGCCCCGGCCGATGGAGCCCAACGATGGATTCTGGGTCATCTTCTCGCAGCCGGACGCCAATAGTGCGCCGCTGAGTGCGGGGCTGGCCGTGTCGCGGATTCGGCTGTTCGATGTGCCGGATCTGGAGCGGCTCCATGCGGCGTCCACGTTGCCCGACGGTCTGCCGAAGCGCCGGCTGTTCTTCCGGGAGGAGATGGGCGACGGGACGGTGGCCTCGGCGAAGGAGGATGAGCGGGGCGTCCGCGATGAGGCGGCGTGGTTCGAGTACAAGGCCCGGCTGATGAAGGTCCTGGGCATGAACACATACTGCAAAGACCTGCTGGAATTCGGGCACAACCAGGGCTGGGACTCCGGGACGGGCTGGTATAACCAGAGCCGCCATCGACTGCGATGGCGCAACATCCTGGCGATGCTCCAGGGGCATGACCTGGACGTGTTGCCGTACTACGAATACTGCGGGAGCATCGGACCCGGCTGTCTGGGTTCGCAGAGGCGTTGTGTCGCGCTGTCCGGCGGGCGGCAGTACACGCATATCTCCTGGTCCGAGAACGCCAACGCCGATATCACCGACCCGGACACGCTGGCCGATGCGAAGAAGCTCTTGGACTACACCATTGTCCGGCACAAGGACCGGGGACGCTTTGTCGGTGCGTGGTTTCGTCCCAGGCCGAGCGCTATTCCCATNNCGCCCAAGTGACGGAGGACCCGCTGATCCTCTATACGACGGACGCCTCGGAGTCGGGGCTGTCGTTTGCGCAGTGGAATCCGCCGATGGTCGCCGAGAATCCTGAACCGTGGCGACGGGTTGGCGAGAACGTGGTGTCCCTGCAACAGGTCCTGGCCGAGGACTGGTACGGCAAGGCCCTGACGGCGCCGCGGCTGACCTGGGGCGACTGGGAGTGGCAGCACTCATGCCCTCCGAGCGACCCGCAACGGTATAGTGACCTCCGCGGTGTTCTGATGACGTACACGTTCAACCGGGCGTACACGGTGGCCTCGGCCGAGAACATGCAGCGGTTTACGGGGCCGTCGGGTCTGGCGATGATACGCCACTGGTGCCTCAATGAGGACATGCTCGACGGAAAGACCGGCTACTTCGTCTGCGACGTGGACCGAGCCGGACCCTATTGTATGCTGGCCGAGGCGCGGGCCATGGCGAATGGGGACCCGTGGTATATCGGGTATCTGTCGGGCGGGTCGTTCAACCGGGGCGATATCGAGTATGTGCGGCGGTTCAACCAGGCGTTTCTGTCGCTGCCGGCGCTGCCGAGCCGGGTGCTGCCGGATGCCTGTGCGGACAAAGAGGTTGTTGTTCGAGCCATCGAGACGCCCCGCCACGAGGTATACCTGGCGGTCGTCAATACCGGCTACCGCGACAAGACCGTCGAGATTGCATTGCCGGGCGACGGCGAGGTCCAGGACGCCGTAACCGGCCGGCCCATTCCCTCGGCCGACAAACGCCGCGTGAGGCTGTCCCTTTACCCATGCCAACTCCATACTCTGCGGATGCGGTAGGGTATCTCCGTCTCGCATTGCGTGGGGGTGAACAAGTGGGAGAGGGGTTTGCCCACAGCCCGGCCTTGCGGCCGCATGAAGCTGGGGGGTATCAGCGGCGGCCGTAGGCGAACATGACGGTGAGAAGGACGGCGACTTGGAGTATTACGAGCACGCTGTTCATGGCTCCAACCCTTGTCCTGATGATGAGCACTTACCGGCCCGTCAAACCGGGCCTTCACAGGATAAGAGGCACGTCGGGGGATTCCGGTCACGGGATTTCCGGCGGATTTACGCCGGGGTCGGTCCCGTGGGAGATTTCCGTTACCGTGGTGGTCGCAAGCGCCTTAATCAGGGTAGAAAGGCAGTGTGCGAAAATGAGAACTTGGGCAAAGGACAATCCGAATCGTACCCACCCGACCACGAATAACCAGCGGCTCCGTAGGATTTCCCGGCTGTTCCGGGGCCATCCGGGCCGCCTGGCGGTCGTCATTTTGGCGGCAATGGCGCTGGCCGGGTCCGTGGCCGGCGCGACGCGGCTCATCGGTCAGGAATATGCAGGCCGGCTGCGCTCCCTGAGTGCGGAACTGGCCGCCACGGCCGACAGACTGCGGGCGGCCAACGCCGGTCCGTTCGTTCAGGTGCAGGATTCGCAGGTGCTACTGGGGCAGATGCGGAGCCTCATCGATCAATATGAACAGATGCTGGTCTTCGCCGACAGCCCGTACCCCGGCGAGGTCTATATCGGAACGACCAACGCCGGCGACAGCCGCTGGCTGGACCTGCTGCCGACGGGGCGCTACAGCGGGTACTATAAGGAGATCCGTATCCGGCGGACCGGCACTCGGGCCAACTACCTGCGCATCAATGACATAGAGATCGTTCAGAACACGCGGCGAGGAACCTTGACCGAGACCTTCAACGTCAACGGCCGGGTCAAGCTCTACGCCGGCGGCGTCTTTCAACTGGCCCTGCCCAAGCCAATACGGATCGACCGGATGCGCATCCGCATCGACCATGAATCCACCGGCCTGGAGGTCTACGGCATCCCGTATGAAGGCATCGTGGAGGATCCTCGCGCGCCGGTCAGGGAGTATCCCGGCGAGGTGCTGCTGGGGACCACACCCGGCGGGGACAGCACATGGCTGGAGACCCTCTGCGGCGGGGCGGCGTATCCGCCTGTCCGTCAACTGCGTCTGCGGCGAACCGGGCAGGAGGCCTCCTACATCCGCGTCCGCGAGATCGAGGTGACGTACATGGGGTTGCGCGGGACCGAGACCGTGGTGCTCAATGCGCAGGGCCGCGACAAGCTGTACTTCAATGACGTCTATTCGGTTGCCCTGCCGCAGCCGATGCGGGTCGTGCGGGTGCGAATCCACATCGACCACAAGTCCACCGGCCTGGAGGTCTACGGTGTCTACTAAAGACGCGGACCACGGCTGTGCCTGACCAAACGGACAACCATACCGAGCGGAGAAAACCCTTGCAAAGAACCGGCGATTACGAGACACTGAAGGCCCTTGATGATCGCATGGAGGCAATGCTATGGGCAGCCGGTGTGTGTTTTTCGCAGGAGGCGGAACCGGGGGGCACATTTACCCCGCGATGGCGGTCGCCGAGCAGCTTCGGCGGTTGGATTCGAGCGTCCATGTTCACTTCTTCTGCAGCAATCGACGGATTGACGTCGATATCCTCAAACCGGCCGGCTACGAGTACACGGTCCTGCCGGCGCGGGGCCTGTCCGTCCGGCCGGATACGCTGCTGGCCTTCGTCCGAGGGTATATGGAGAGCCGACGGATCGCGCAGAAGGTCATCGCCGACTTCGACAGCGCCGTGGTGGTTGGCGTCGGCGGCTTCGTCGCGGCGCCGGCGTGCCACGCGGCGCGGCGCGCGAGGGTTCCGGTCAAACTCATCAACGTCGATATCGTGCCGGGACGGGCGAATAAGCTCATCGCCCGCTGGGCCGATGAGGCGTTTGTCCAGTTCGAGCAGGCGGGTCGGTATTTTGCCGCCAAGGGTGCGGCCGTGCGGTGCGTGGGCTGTCCGTTGCGGGCCGGATTCGCCGACCCACAGGCCGGGCGGGCCAGACAGTCGCTGGGGCTCGATCCGGGCAAGAAGATGCTCCTTGTTACCGGGGCCTCCAGCGGGGCGGCCAGCATCAACGAGGCGGTCTGCACGTTGCTGGAGCGTCTGGGGCCGTTCGCCGATACATGGCAGGTGGTCCACCTGGCCGGGCGGACGAATGAACAGACGGTTGCCAAGCGTTACGAACGGGCTCCGATTGCCTACAAGGTCCTGGGCTACTACGAGGCGATGTGGGACCTGCTGGCGGCGGCCGAGATGGTCATCGGTCGAAGCGGGGCTGTCAGCGTGGCCGAATACGCGGTCGCCGGGGTCCCGGCCATCTGTATGCCGTACCCGCACCACCGGGACCGCCAGCAGTACCTCAACGCGGCGGGGCTTGTTGAGGCCGGGGCCGCGGTCATCGTGGACGACGTGCCCGACGCCAAGGACCGGGCCGAGTGGCTCTGGGAGGAGCTGGAATCGCTGCTCAAGGACGACGGAAAGCGAGCCGACATGCGGCGGGCCTGCAAAGCTATCGCCAAACCCGACGCGGCGAGGAAGATCGCCGAAGCCATTCTACAGGGCAGAGGGCATACCCCTTGACGGGGCCCGCCGAAACGTGCTAACTGTAGCCAGGAGGGTCTGTCCGGGAATCCGTATGCCCATGGATTACAGTTGCAGTATGACCGAAGTGCGAAGGCCCCTGGGGCGGCCGGTGCTGGGGGTCTGCCTGGTGGTCCTTGCGTTCCTGGCCGGCTGCAACGCCCCGAAGGACGACCTGATGCAGTTCGACCGCCACATTGCACAGGCGGACCTGCGAGCGGCCTGCCGCTTTGCTGAGTCGAAGATTGGAAAGAGCCGCACGCCCAGGAACGAGGACCTGCTCTGGACTTTGCAGCGCGCGGCGATTGAACGGGCCCGAACACCGCGCGACTACGCCCTGAGCACCGAATACTTCGACCGGGCCGAGGAGATGCTAAAGCACTTCGACCGCAAGAACCGCATGGGGGATGTTGTCGGCGGTGTTGTGGCCAGCGACAACCTGGCGCCGTATATGGGCGAGGAATACGACGGCATCATGGTCAATACGTACAAGGCGCTGAACTTCATGGCCCAGGGCAAGATGGACCTGGCCCGTGTGGAGTTCAACCGTGCCACGGAGCGGCAGCGGCGTGCGACCGAGAAGTTCAGCGCCGAGATACGCAAGCTCAACGACCAGATGCAACGCGGCGATGGGAACATGAAGATCGCCAGAGCCGGGGCCGAGAGCGATGAGGTCCGTCAAAGGCTGGCGCGGGCGTATCCGGAGCTAAACAGTTTTGCCGCCTATCCCGATTTCGTCAATCCGTTCACCAACTATCTGGCGGCTGTCTACTACAACCTGATGAACGAGCCCCAGAAGGCGGAGTACGAACTCAGGGCCGTCCGGGGCATGGTCGATGACAATCCCTACGTCGCCGAGGAACTGGACCTGGCGCGGCAATCGTCGGCCGGGCGAAACAGCCTCGATGGCTCGGTGTGGGTTATCTTCGAGAACGGACTGGGGCCGGTCCGCGAGGAGTTCCGGCTGGACATCCCGCTGGCGATCGTCACGGACAGGATCAAGTACGTGGGTATTGCCCTGCCCAGGATACGGCTGCGCGGGGCGCCGTGTCCGTACTTGGATATCACGGCCGACGGGCGGACCCACCGAACCGCTGTGGTGGCGGACATGGACCGGATCGTGCAGACGGAGTTCAAGAAGGACTACCCGGCGATCCTGACGCGGGCCATTGTCTCGGCGACGGGCAAGGCGGCGCTCCAGTACATACTCCAGGACAGCGTCGAGAACCGCGACCCGCGGGCGGCGGCGGTGGCCTCGTGGCTGATGGCCGGTTACAGCATGTTCTCGACGGCGGCGGACGTGCGGATATGGACGACGCTGCCGAAGAACTTCCAGATCGCGCGATTCGCCATCCCGACGGACAGGACGCTGAGTGTCGTCGGGCCCGGCGTGGCGCCGCTGAAGGTGCGTATCCCCGAGTGCAGGAATGCGGTGGTCCACATAAAAATAATGACGCGAAATTCACCGCCTGTGTATGATGTGATGACGTTCTGAACGTCTTTAGGAATCGGAACCGTGTTTTAGTGAGGGCCGTAGGTATGAAGTGCATAACCCACATTCTGCTTGTTCTCGGAGCGCTGGTGCTCGTCGGCTGCAAAGACCAGGGCGACCCGCGCATCCATGTGCGAAAGGACATCCGCAGCGACAACGTTGTGGATAACTACGTGACCCGCCCGGTGGCCGAGGCGTTCAGCGCCCTGGCCGGCTGGGGCATCGACATCACGCGGGCCGTTGTGATTACGAACGAGGCCGGTTACCGCGAGCTGCACGTGGACGGCTTCAACCGCTCAGCGTCGGTGCGACCGTTCCGGTATCGCGTGGAATGGCTGGACGCCAACGGGTTCGTCATCGACAGTCAGGCCACGACCTGGCTGCGGGCGTCCGCGATGAGCCGTTCGCCGTTCAGCATCAAGGCGGTCGCCCCGACGACCGACGCCGTCGATTTCAGAATGGACACCATGAAGTGGGAGTAAACCATGAAGACAAGATTGCTGTATATTGTTTTGGCGCTATATCTCTGTGTGATCGGCTGTACGCCCGAGACCCGCGTCGTCGACACCCGCAATGACCCGGGCAAGGCCGTGATTGTACTGGACTATCGCGATTTCGCCGAGACGGCCAGCGAGATGGTTCAGTCGATGATCGGCTCCGGGGCGCTGAACAAGCCCGGCGGCGGCCGCTACGTGATGACCACGGGCAAGATCCAGAACGACACCATGCAGAGGATTGATACCGATCAGCTCATGGCCAAGATCGAGGAGGACTTGCTCAACAGCGGGCGCGTCGTGATGACCGCGGCCGTCGGCGGCAAAGGCGCACCGGACCAGATGGTCTACGACACGCGGGATATACGCGATTCCGAGGTCGGGACCGAGTTCGACCCGAATACGCTGCCGGGCAAGGGGCAGTTGCTCATGCCCGAATTGAGCACCTCCGGCAAGATCATTCAGAAGGTCCTGACCTACAGCAAGAACGAACAGCAGGTGGAGTATTACTTCCAGCTTCGCGTCACGAATCTTGCGAATGGGCTGGTGCTGTGGCAGAAGGAAGACCTGATCGTCAAGCGGGGCAGCAAGAAGACCGTCGCCTGGTAGCAGCGGGCGTTACAGGTCCTGACGGATTCCGCCGCGGCTCAGGAGCAGGCCCACCTGCGGCGTCTCGGGCGGCAGGTTCAATTCCGCCAGGAGATGCTCCCATGCCTGCTCATTGCTCCAGTCCTTCTTATAGAGCGTGATCAGGTGCGGATAGGTCGCCGACTTGCGGATTCCGATGGACTGTCGTTTTTGCTCGTAATCGTCCATTGCTGCGGTTTCGGGTACAGACTCGTCAAAAGGGTCCACACCCTCCTCTACCCTGTACTTCGGTCAATTCCCGGCGTCGATTGAACGGCGGCGGAGGGGAATGGCCCTCACAGGCCTTCCGGCGTGCCCGCGGGGTCCGTGGGCCGGGGTTTATCAGACCTTGCGACCCGAGGGGTTATGGGTTGTTCGCGAGCCCGGCGGGCTCGGCGGAGATTCGCCAGGCAGATCTGTGCGTTGCGTTGCAGGCCCGGCAGTCCGCATCGCACCAGCACGGACCCGGCGAATTGACCCTCAAAACGCTCCAGGCTCATTCCCAGAACATCTCCGAGTCCGAGACAGGCGCGCTGCCGATGATAGACCAGATGGCCGTTGGCGGCCGCCGGGGCGCGGTCCCGGTAGGGACAGGCCAGGATGCATTCGTCGCAGCCGAACAGGCGGTCGCCGATGAGGTCGGCCAGGGCCGGTTCCATCGGGCCTTTGTGTTCGATGGTCAGGTAGCTGATGCACCGGCGGGCATCGAATTCGCCGTCGCCGCTCAGCGCCCCGGTGGGGCATGCCTCAATGCAGCGGCGGCAGTCGCCACAGGGGTGTTCGTCGCGGCGGGGCGTTTGGGCGGCCGCACCGGCGACATCAACCGTAGTGATGATCTCGCCCAGGAATACCTGGGGGCCGAGGCTGGGGCTGATGAGCATGTGGTTGCGGCCGATGAAACCCAGGCCCGCCCGTTCGGCCAGGGCCCGCTCGGCCAGCGGAACGGAATCGACGCAGATCTTGAAGCGGTGCCCGTCGGCGACGGTTGACAGCCACTCGGCCAGGGCCCTGAGGCGGTCCTTCATGAAGACATGGTAGTCATCATAACAGGCGTACTGCGCCACGCGGCCGGCGGGCGGCTTCCCGCGGTCTGGCCCGTCGTCGTGGGGTCGCGGCTTGTAGTTCAGCGCCGCCACAATCACAGACCGGGCCCCGTCCAACAGGGCGGCCGGGTTCAGCCGCTTGTCGATGTCACGGCCGAGCCAGGCCATCGTGGCCCCGCGGCCGGCCGCCAGCCATGACCGGAAATAAGCGACATGTCGCGGATCGACCGGCCCGGCATCGGTGGCCCCGATGGCGTCGAAGCCAAGCACCGCTGCTTCGCGTTGAATATCCTCGATATGAACCATGACCCGATTATAACCAATCAGGACCTGCGGGGCGTCTGTTTCCGGGCACGTCGGTTGTCCTACAGGGCGCGGCATGCCTGCTTGTGTTGGCGGCCGGGGGGGGATACCATAGATCAGTATGGCTTCCAAAATGATACACCGCAGATGATCTGACCGAGGAAGGTGCTGCGCGATGCACGGACGCTTGAGCGC
>DDXG01000401.1 GCA_002347125.1 Phycisphaerales bacterium UBA2266 | reverse complement strand
GTCGATGAGGGCCTTGATCTTCTTGAACTCGCCCGCCAGAAGCCCGTAGTCCTGCTCATCGACGATCCGTCCCATGACCGCCTTGTCGATCATGCTGAACGAGGCCCCCACCACGAGAACGCCCGCCGCCACGTAATCGCCGATATTGGCCGCGCTGGTGCCGCCGGTGGGCACCAGGCTTATCATCTTGTGGATGGCGGGGTCCACGGCCTTGACGAACGCCGGGCCGCCCAGCTCCTTGGCCGGGAAGATCTTGCACAGGTTGGCCCCACAGGAGAACTGGCCGACAATCTCCGTGGCCGTGCCGCAGCCGGGGATGATGGGCAGCTTGCCGGCGAAGTCCTCGTAGGTCTCATCGCTGAAGTTCACGGCCGAGACCAGGAACCCGGCCCCCACCTCGGCCACGCGCTCGACGCTGGGCAGCGGGTCGTCGGCGTGGTGGCGGTCGTAAGTCTCCAGCATTCCGGGAAAATCGATCAGGCTCGCGGCCCCGATGAGCATCCGGGGAACCTCTTTGCGCAGCCGGGCGATCTTCTCCAGCGGCCGGCGGATGCGGCAGGTCACCTCCATGTTGCCGACGCCGACCTCCAACAGGGCCTCAGCCGTCCGCACCACATCGAGCCGGTCCTCGTTGAAGACCAGGATGAACCCATCCCGCAGCAGCGTCGCAATCGCATCCTTGAGCTTCATAGTCGTCTCCGTACACGTCCATTGTCCGTCGTCGTTGGTCCCTCGTTCATACAGCCTCCGTCAGAGCCTGTGCAGATGGAATCCGCCGTCGACGTCCAGGACCATGCCCGTCGAGAAATCGAACCGGCCGTCGGCGATGGCGCCGACCGCCCTGGCGACATCCTCCGGCCGGCCCCAGCGGCGGATCGGCGTGAGCCCGTCGGCGATCAGTTTGTCGTACTTGCCCTTGACGGCCGACGTCATATCCGTCTCGATGATGCCGGGGCAGACCTCATAGACGCCGATGCCGTACTCGCCCAGCCGGTCGGCGTACAGTCTCGTCATCATCCGCACGCCCGCCTTGCTCACGCAGTACTCGCCGCGGGAGGGCGAACTTGTATAGGCCGAGATCGAGCCGATATTGACAATGCGGCAGGCCCGCTGCGGGTGCTGCTGCTTCTGCTCGATCATCCAGTTGGCCACAAGCTGCGTCAGGAAGTACGGCCCTTTGAGATTCGTTTCCATCACCCGGTCGTAGCCGGCCTCGGTGCTCTCCAGTATGTCCGTCCGCTGCAACGGGGCCACGCCGGCGTTGTTGACGAGCATATCGCACCGCCCGAACGCCTGTCGCGTCGCCTCCACGAGCCGGGCCCGGTCCGCCGCCACGGCGATATCGCCCTGCACGAATAGACACCGCACCCCCAGGGCCTCGATCTCAGCCTTCACCGCCGGGGCCTCATTCTGAACCCGGTTGACCACGATGTCATACCCCAGGGCCGCCAGCTCCAGCGCAATCGCCCGCCCAATCCCCCGGCTGGCCCCCGTAACCATCCCAACCGCCCGTTCGACCATCCAATACCCCTTTGAGAACATCTTTCCTTGGCGCCGCCATTTCGTTCAACCGGCGCGCAGGACAACACACCAGGCGCACATCCACCGTCCATTGGCCTATGCCCCCCGTATCATACCCCGTCATGCTGGTGCCCAAAAGCGATAAATCCAGCCCCCGTGGCCGCCTGCCTTGCGCTCGTCAGTCTGCCACGACAATGCGAGACCGCCTCGAACCTATCCGCACGTCAGTACCTCCTGTGCAGCCGAACAACCAACAACCGCTTCCTGCGCAAGCCCGCGGGCAGCCGACCCTGCCGGCGCCCCAAGGCGATGAATCCATGTCGGGGTCGAGCCGCGTCTTTTTGCGTTTTGCGTTGTCGTTTTGATGTCTGCTATTTGATACTTGATGTTGGTCAGCGCCTTATTCCGTCAGGTATTCCTCGATAGACGCGGCGGCCTTCATTCCGTCGGCCACGGCCGCTACGACGGTCGAGGCCCCGCGGACGAGGTCGCCGCCGGCGAAGATGCCTCGGCGGCTGGTCATCAGGCAGCCATCGACGGCGATCCGGCCGCCGGTGAGGCGCACGCCCGGCAGGGTCGTCTCGAAGGCGGCCGGGATCTGCTGCCCTATGGCCTCGACCACCACGTCCATCGCCAGCTCGTAGGCACTGGATTCGACCGCCTGCGGTCGCCGCCGCCCGCCGGCGTCCGGCGCCCCCAGCCGCGTCGGGCAGACCTTGACCGCCGCCAGCCTGCCGTCGCGTCCGACGTACCCGAGCGGTTGCGTGAGAATCAGGAAATGCACCCCTTCGGCGATGGCCTCATCCCGCTGGCCGCCCCAGGCGGGCATCTCCTGGAACGACCTCCGGTAAATCACGTACACATCCCGCGCCCCCAGCCGCATCGCCGTGACGGCCGCATCCATCGCCGTATTGCCGCCCCCGATCACGGCCACCTGCTGGCCGCAAACATCGACCGCCCCGCCCTTGGCCGCCGCCAGAAACTCCAGCGCCCCGTACAACCCATCGAGCTTTTCGCTCGCAAGGCCCAGCGACTGCGGCAGACCCATGCCGATAAACGCCGCATCGAACCCCTCGCCCAGAATTGTGTCGAGATTGTAGCCCGCGTCGAGCTGCGTCCCCAGGCGCCGCGTGAGTCGCCCCTGCGGCACGTCCGCGAAGACCGCCTCCAATTCGTTGTGCAGCGAGTCAGATTGGCGATACGCCGGGATGACCGAATCGACCATGCCCCCGGCCTGGCGGTGCTTGTCGAAGATCGTCACGCAGTGCCCGGCCTCCAGGAGCCGCGCCGCGCACGCGAGCCCCGCGGGCCCCGCGCCGATGACGGCCACGGTCCGCCCGGTACTCTCTTTCGGCAGGCGGAGCTTCGACCAGCCGTTCTTGTTCGCCTGCACCGCCAGATAGCGCTGGATGTCGGCAATCGGCAGCGCGCCGGCCCCGATGAACCCCTCCAGGCACGAGCCCTGGCACTGCTGCTCGACCGGGCACAGCCAGGCGCAGACCTCCGGGAAGATGTTCGCCTCGCGCAGGACCTCGTAGGCCCCCCGTTCATCGCCGTCGAGGAACAGGCGGATGAAGTCGGGAATGCGAATCCCGGCCGGGCAGCCCAGTTGACAGGTCGGCTCCTGGCAGCCGCGGCAGGCCTGCGCCAGGAGCCGCAGGTGCTCCGGGTCGCTCACGCGGCCCAGCTCGAAGATCGGGCCGTAGACCTTGTTGTCGCGGACCACGCAGCCGGTCCGCCCGCCGTCGCGCATAATCTGCGTGCATGCGCTGCACGCCACGCACACCTTCTCCGCCGACATCGCCCCTTTCATCAGGATATCCTTCGCGAAATCCGGGTACGCAAACGCCATCCGCCCGCCGCCGATGAGCGTCGCCAGGCCATTGGCCTTGCTCGCGGCCGCGACGTTGGGCATCAGGGCCCGCAACCAGCTATAGCCGGTCCCCACGATGGCCACGTGCGGAAACTCCCGCTGAATCTCGCCGGCCAGGCGGATCATCCGCGCCACGCCGACGATGGGGTGCTCCGGCTCCCGGTAGCCGCCGGCGATGGGCTCATTGAACGGGCGGCCGATATGCGGATTGTAGTACGGATTGGCAATGGTGATGTTGATCATCGGCACGCCCCGCTCGACCATCGCCGCGATCAGGCGCTTGGGCTCGGTCAGGTCGGGCTTGCGATAGTCGTCCTTGTCCACGCCCCAGCCGTAGGGGTACGGGATCGCATCGTAAATCCCCAGGCGGCTGACAATCGCCTTGTCCGGCCCGAGTTCCTCGCGGATCCGGTCGATGACGCCCAGCAGAAATCGCGTGCGATTCTCGAACGAGCCGCCATACCTGCCCGGCCGTGTGTGGCAGGCCAATAACTCGTTGATGAGGTACCCGTGGCAACTCTTGACATCCACGGCGTCGAAGCCCGCCTCGAACGCCAGCCGGGCCGCCTCGATGTATGCCCCCTGCAGGGCATCGAGGTCGTCGTCGGTCAGCAGCCGCCAGTCGGCCGGTATCCGGCTGGCCCGGTCCGGGTCCGGCGTTACCTGCGGCGCGAGCGGATCCCGATAGGGGTCGCGCTGCGGAATAATTGGCCCACCGTAACCGACGGACGAGGGACGAGGGACGAAGGGCGAAGGACGAGAGACGAGATTCGCCAGCCTGCCGGGCTTGCTGTAGCGGCCGGAGTGCGTCAGCTGGGCCACGATCACGGGCCGATGCTGCGGGCCCATGCTCTCGGCCGCCTTGTCGCGGATCATCCGCACCATCGCGGCGAAGGCCTCGCGGCTACCCTGATGGAGCCACAACTGCCTCGGATTGGCCCGCGCCTCCGGCACAATCGCAATCGCCTCGGCCCAGAGCAGGCCCGCCCCGCCGGCCGCGAACCGCTCGTACCGCCGCAGGGTCAGCCGCTCCGGCCGACCCAGTGCATCGCCGTCGCAGCCCTCCATCGGGTGCACCGCCAACGAATTCGGTATCGAGAGCCCCCCCGCCTCCACCGCCTCACCCAGCACCGACACATCCTCCATCGCCCCCACCCCCACCCGGTGCTCCTCACAGAGCCGCCTCAAATCATCCATGCCACCAAGCCGAAATTCCCACATTTTACTTCCTATGAATCTCAAATACGTAAACTGCCGGGCCTGCTGCTCCGGCCCGACCCTGCCTTGGCAGGCTCGGAATCCGCGTGTACAACCCCGATGCACATCGGGGCACACCCTACGATTGCATTTGTCATGCTGAGCGCAGCGAAGCATCCGGCCCCCGAATGAGACAAAGCCCAATGGGTACGGTGGGTCCCGATCCCGATAGACGTGCATCGGGATGGGATTCTTGCCCACGCTGCCGGCGCTGCAGCAGGCCCACAGGACGCCAAGCACAGACACAATACCCCACCACCCCTCACAAGACAAGGCCGACACCATCGTCCGGCCGCAACCTCAACTACAAGCCAGAAACTGCACGACCAAGGCCGAAAACCCAAAGCCTCGCCAATCCATCGGCAACGATACCTCACCCGTTCAAACCACGCCCGCAGGGGCAGCCCCCATGGCTGCCCTGGTCACTCGCTGAATACTACCGACGAACGACTCTCGACTATACAAGCCGCTCTTTCAAATAGCGGCCGGTATAGCTCCTGGGGTTGTTGACAATGTCCTCCGGCCGGCCGGCGACCACGACCTCGCCGCCGGCGTCGCCGCCTTCGGGGCCCAGGTCGATGATGTAATCGGCGATCTTGATGACATCGAGGTTGTGCTCGATGACGACGACCGTGTTGCCCATGTCGCACAGCCGCTGGAGGACCGCCAGCAGGCTCTCGATATCGGCGAAGTGCAGCCCCGTCGTCGGCTCGTCGAGGATGTAGAACGTATGGCCCGTCGCGCTCTTGCCCAGCTCGGCGGAGAGTTTCACGCGCTGCGCCTCGCCGCCGGAGAGCGTCGTCGAGGACTGGCCCAACTGCATGTACCCCAGCCCCACGTCCACCAGGGTCTGCAATATCCGCACGATGCTGGGGAAATTCGCAAAGAACCCAACCGCCTCGGCGATCCGCATCTCGAGCACGTCGGCGATGTTCCTGCCCTTGTAGGTGACCTGGAGCGTCTCGCGGTTGTAGCGCGTGCCCTTGCAGTTCTGGCAGGTGACATAGACGTCCGGCAGGAAGTGCATCTCGATCTTCTTCGTGCCCTGCCCCTTGCAGTGTTCGCAGCGGCCCCCCTTGACGTTGAAGCTGAACCGTCCGCCCTTGTAGCCGCGGATCTTCGCCTCGCGCGTCATGGAGAACAGCTTGCGGATCAGGTCGAACGCCCCCGTGTACGTCACGGGGTTGCTCCGCGGCGTTTTGCCGATGGGCGACTGGTCGATCTCGATGACCTTGTCGACCAGGGACGTGCCCAGGACGGTCTTGTGCCGGCCGGGCTTCTCGCGCGAGCCGTAGGTCCGCCGCTTGAGGGCCTTGAGCAGGATTTCGTTGACCAGCGTGCTCTTGCCGGAGCCCGAGACCCCCGTCACGCAGATGAACGCGCCGAGCGGGAACTTGACGTCGATGCCCTTGAGGTTGTTCTCGGCGGCGCCCTTGACCTCGATGCAGTTGCGCAGGTTGTACTTGCGCCGCCGCGCGGGCAGCCGGATGCTCCGCCGGCCGCTGAGGAAATCGCCCGTAATCGACCGCGTGCATGCGGCCACGTCCTCGAAACTGCCTTGCACGATGACTTCACCGCCCTGGTCGCCGGCGCCGGGGCCGATATCGATAATGTGGTCGGCGGCGGCGATGATGTCCTCATCGTGCTCGACCACCAGCACCGTGTTGCCGATCTTGCTGAGGCGCTGCAGGATACCCAGCAGCCGCTCGTTGTCGCGCTTGTGCAGGCCGATGGTCGGCTCATCGAGCACGTAGCAGACGCCGACCAGCCCGCTGCCGACCTGGGTGGCCAGGCGGATCCGCTGGGCCTCGCCGCCGGCCAGCGTGCTGCTCTTGCGGTCCAGGGTCAGATAGCCCAGCCCCACATCCACCATGAACCGCAGCCGGGCCTTGATCTCCTTGACCACCTGCGCGGCAATCAGCGTCCGTTCGGCGTCGAGCCTCAGCCGCCGGAAGAACCCCAGGGCCTGCTCGATGCTCATCACCGACAGTTCCTGGATGTTCTTTCCACCGACCGTTACGCACATCGCCTCCGGCCGAAGCCGCGCGCCGCCGCAATCACGGCACGGCTGCTCCGACAGGTAGTTATGCAGCCGGGCCTTGACGTATTCGCTGGTGGTCTTGTCCCATCGACGCGTGAGATTCGGTATCACCCCCTCAAAATCCAACCCGAAGGTCCGCCGGTCGTCGGCCGTCGTCCCGTACATCAGCACCCGCACGATCTCCGCCGGAATCTCACTGAACGGAGCGGCCTTGTTGATCCCGACCTGCCGGCAGAACCGCTTGATCAGCCGGTTATAAAAGATGTTCATCCGCTTGCCGCCCTTGCGCCAGGCGTCAATGGCCCCGCTTTCCAGCGAGACGCTCTTGTCCGGCACGATCAGGTCCGGGTCGAACTCCAGGATCGTACCCAGCCCGTCGCAACTGCGGCAGGCCCCGTGCGGACTGTTGAAACTGAACAGCCGCGGCGAAAGCTCCTCCAGGCTCGCTTCCGGGTGCTCCGGGCAGGCGTACTTCTCGCTGTAGACGACCTCTTCCCACTGCCCGTTGCCGGCCTCCCGCTCGGTCGGCTCGGCGCCGCTGTGGCCGGGCTCCTGAACGAGCACCCCAATAACGCCGTCGGCCAGCTTCAGGGCCGTCTCGACGGAATCGGCCAGCCGAATCTGTACGCCCTCGCGAACCACCAGCCGGTCCACGACGGCCGCGATGCTGTGCTTGCGGTTCTTGTCCAGGGCCGGGGCGTTGCGAACATCAAAGACGGACCCGTTGACCCGCACCCGCACGAACCCCTCCCGCTGGATGGTCGCGAAGACGTCCTTGTGTTCGCCCTTTTTACCCCGCACCAGGGGGGCGCAGACCTGGAGCTTCGTGCCCTCCGGCCGCTGCAACAGCGAATCGACAATCTGCGACGAATGCTGGCTGGTGATCTCCCTGCCGCAGACCCAGCAATGGGGCCGGCCCACGCGGGCATAGAGCAGGCGGAAGTAGTCATATATCTCGGTGGTCGTCGCCACGGTGGAGCGCGGGTTGCTGCTGGCGCTGCGCTGCTCGATGGCGATGGTCGGCGGCAGGCCGGTGATCTCCGAGACCGCGGGTTTCTGCATCTGTTCGAGGAATTGCCGGGCGTAGGCGCTCAGCGATTCGACGTACTTGCGCCGGCCCTCGGCGAAAATCGTGTCAAAGGCCAGCGAACTCTTGCCCGAACCGCTCAGCCCCGTAATCACCACGAGGCAATCGCGTGGAATCTTCAGGCTGATGTGCTTCAGGTTGTGCTCGGCCGCCCCGACGACCTCAATCACCTTCTCAACGCGCCTGGCCATATACGTGCAATCGACCCGCCACTGCGATATCGGATAATTCCAGTCAAACCAAACTATTCAGTATACCACAACGGACCGATAAAGCGAAGCCTCGTCTCGCAAAATCCGCGTTCCACAGGTACAAAACACCCTTCCAGGCGGCCGCGAGCGGATATACTAATGAAATACTAAAATCTGCCAAATTAGTATTTCGACCGATCCAAATACGCGTTCCTGGCCATGAAAACGAAGAATCTACACCCCTGGAACCTCACGTATGGCGAGGCCCGCGCCTTGCAGAGCCGGCTGGCGGGTGGGGTGCGTCTTGTGCCGGTTCGCCGCCGGCCGAGGCGGGTGGCGGGGCTGGATTGCGCCCTGAGCCGCGACGGCAGGCACGTCCTGGCCGCGGTTGTCGTACTGGAAATGGGCTCCTGGGAGATCGTGGAGACCGCCGACGCCCGTGAGCCTGTGATCTTCCCGTACATTCCCGGTCTGCTGTCGTTCCGCGAGGCCCCGGCATGTCTGGCGGCCGTAGAGAAGCTCAAGACCACCCCTGACCTGTTCCTTATCGACGGCCAGGGCATCGCCCATCCCCGCCGGTTCGGCCTGGCCGCCCACCTGGGTCTGTTCCTCGACAAGCCCACCATCGGCTGTGCGAAAAGCCGTCTGATCGGCCGATTCGACCCGCCCGCGCCCGAGAAAGGCGCCTTCTCGCCCCTGACTGATACCCCCGTGCCCCCGGCCGGCGCCCAACGAGAGACGAAAGACGATGGACGACGGACGAGAACGCCACCCAGTACGCAATACGCAATGCGCGACACGAATGAAGAGACCATCGGGGCCGTCGTGCGAACCCGCACGGGCGTCAAACCCTTGTTCGTCTCGGTCGGCCACAAATGCACACTCGACGACGCCATCGGCCTGGTGCTGGCCTGCACCACCCGCTACCGCCTGCCGGAACCCACCCGCCTGGCCCATCAATTCGTCAGTCGGCTGCGTCCGTGAATCACGTCCGCCACTGGTGCTTCTTGACGGCATTGAGGATCTTGCGGGCACACTGCAGCGCCGCCAGGCCCTCGACGGCCGTGACCTCCGGCAGCTTCGTGCGATCCAGCACGGCCGCCAGAAACGCCTCCTGCTCCAGGCGAATCGGCTCCTTGTCGTCGATTTCAAGCTGCTCGACGTGCAGCAGGTCCGGCCAGTTCGCCGTCGTCAAGTCGAAGTCGCCGGCCGCCCGCTTCTGGCGTATCCACTCCACCACATTGGCGTTCGGGTCGGTCTTGATGACCACGCCCGTCTTCTTGAAATAGTCCACGCTCAGATACGCCTGCCGGCTGAAGACCCGCAGCTTGCGCTCCGTCTTGAGGGCCAGCCGCGAGGCCGTGACATTGGCGATGCACCCGTTCTCGAACACGATCCGGGCGTTGCAGATATCCTCGAAACTCTCCACGACGTTCACGCCGACGGCCTCGACCCGTTTGATGGGGCTGGCCGCCAGCGCCAGGATGATGTCGATGTCGTGAATCATCACGTCCAACACCACCCCCACGTCCGACGAGCGGAACGGATACGGACTGATCCGGTCGGCATCGATGTACATCGGCTCGATATCCAGCCGCTTCATCGCCTGCACCACCGGATTGCACCGCTCCGAGTGCCCCACCGCCGCCACGACGTTGTGCTTCTTGGCCAACGCCACGATCCGCCGGCCCTGTGCGACATTGGCCGCCAACGGCTTCTCGATGAGCACGGGCACGCCGTTCTCGATGAACAGCCTGGCCAGCCTGAAATGCTCCACCGTCGGGGCCGAGATCGTCACGGCATCGACCTTGCCGACGAGGGCCTCCGGCCGATCAAACGCCGGACAGCCGTACTGACCGGCCAGTTGCTCGGCCTTCTCGGCCGCGATATCCACCACTCCCACCAGCTCGCTGTGCTCGAGTTGCCGGTATACCTTCGCGTGGATCGCCCCCATCTTGCCGGCCCCGACCACCGCTGTGCGTAGCTTCGCCATCAGACGTCATCCAAGAATCAAGCTGAAAAATCCGTCGCGGTCAATGCCGGAACTGTTCCAGGTGCCGCCCGTATCGGTGCTCGGCGCTGCGGACGATCGCCTCGGTGATCTCCCGCACATGCGGGTCAAGGTCCGGCTCGGCGCACATCGCCTTGGCCGTGGCCACCAAGGAGCCTTTGTGCCGATAGAGCCGCTTGTACGCCTCGTAGATCCGCTCCTGCTGCTGTTCGCTGAGGCCCGCCCGCGCCATGCCGCGCTTGTTCACGCCGCGAATCTCCGGCGGATAGTGCCCGCTGACGATCATGTAGGGCGGCACGTCCTTGTTGAGGCCGGCCAGGCCCGATGCGTACGACCACTTTCCCACCGTGACGAACTGGTGCGAGACGACCACACCGCTGAGCCACGCCCCGGTCTCGATCCTGCAGTGTCCGCTGATCTGCACGAAGTTGCTCAGCACGACCTCGTTTTCCAGCACGCAGTCGTGCCCGATATGCGCGCCGATCATGATGAAATTACGGTTGCCGATCACCGTCTTCTGGTCGGCGTAGATACTCGGATGCACCGTGACATGCTCGTGAAAGATGTTCCCGTCGCCGATGACCAGTTTGCCCACGCCGCCCTTCTCGCCCAGGGCCAGCACCTGCGGCAATGACCCGATGACGGCATGGTGGAAGAAATGGTTGTCGCGGCCCACGGTGACGTCCTTCTCAATGACGGCACCCGCCTCAAGCACCGTGCCCGAACCGACCACCGCCCCGCTGTTCACGAAACAATGCGCCCCGACGACGACATCGTCGTCCAGATGCGCGCCGCGTTCCACAACTGCACTTGCGTGTATCCGAGCCATCTTGCTGCGCCACTTTCCTTTCCAATGTCCCGCCGCCGGCGGGCCTTACACCTTCTCGTCGTCCACGAGCATGAAGCGAATCTCCGCCTCGGCCGCCACGGCCTCGCCCACCAGCGCCCGGCACTTGCAGTGCGCCGTGCGCTTGCGAAGCCGGACCGTCTCGGCCGTCAGAATCAACTGGTCCCCCGGGACCACGGCCTTGCGGAGCTTCACGTCGTCCATGCTCAACAACACCGCCAGCTTGCCCGTGTGCTCCAGGCGCTGAGCGAACAACAACCCCGACACCTGCGCCATCGCCTCCACGATCAGCACCCCCGGCATGATGGGGGTCCCGGGGAAATGTCCCTGGAAGAACTGCTCGTTGAAAGTCACGTTCTTGATCGCCTTGATGCGGGCGTCCCCGTCGATCTCGATGACCTTGTCGACGAGCAGGAACGGATAGCGATGCGGCAGAATCTTCTGTATCCGCCGGATGTCGAGCACGGCGTCCGTTCCGTATTTCTGGATGCGCTCCTGCTGCTGCGCCGCGTCGTACAGCCGGCGGGCCAGCTCCTGATTGAGCGAGTGTCCGCTGCGATAGGCCACAACCCGGCCCCGCAGCGCCCGGCCCACGAGCGCGAGGTCCCCGATGAGGTCCACGATCTTGTGCCGCACGCACTCGTTTGGAAAACGATACGTGTTCTTGATGGGCCCGTCCGAGTCGATCACGAGGATGTCCCTCGGGCTCAGGTGGGTCCCCATGCCGCGGGCGCGAAACTGTTTGGCCTCGGCCTCCAGCAGGAAGGTCCGCGCCGGAGCCAACTGCCGCTCGAAGGTGTCCGGGGCCAGCCGGTACGTATAGATCTGGCGGCCGATGCCCGTGTGCCCGCCGTAGTCCAGGTCATAGGTGATCGTCAAGCCGTCGCCGTCGTAGGGCAGGGCGTAGATCGAGGCATCGCCGCTGGTGATGCTGATTGGCTCGGTGATGGTGAACTCCCGCCGGCCGGCCGGTTGCTCCACGACGGCCGCCCGCTTCAACGCCTTGAGGAACTCTGCGCTGCTGCAGTCGGGCGCCGGCAGTTCCGCCCCCTCGATCTCAATGGTCAAGTTGTCGATCTCCAACGCGCTGACGGCCGCCAGACAGTGCTCGACCGTCTCGATGCTCACCGCCCCGCGGCGGATCGTCGTCCGACGGCTCCGCTCCCCCACGTTGGCCGCCACGGCGTTGATCCGCACCGGCTCCGGCACATCCGTCCGTACGAACACAATCCCGCTGTCGGGCGGCGCCGGGCGGAAGACCACTTTTGCCTCCTTGCCGCTGAACAGCCCCTTGCCGACGACTTTGCACTCACTTTTTATCGTTTTCTGCAGCTTCAAGCTGTTCTATCCTCTTGCTCAGCGCCTTGACCTTCTCAACCAGCTTCGGCAGATTCATTGTACTGACCACCACCCGCCGCGCCTTGCTGTACTCCAAGGCCGGGATCCCCATCACGACTTCCCCGGGCGCGACATGATTCATCACGCCGGCCTTGGCCGTCAGGGTCGCCCCCGACCCGATCTCCAAATTGTCCGCCATGCCCACCTGGCCTGCAATCACCACCCCGTCGCCGACGCGGCAACTGCCCGATATACCCGCCAGGGCCGCCACCAGACAGCACTTGCCGATGACCACGTTGTGGGCCACCTGCACGAGGTTGTCGATCTTCGTGCCGGCCCCCACTATGGTATTGCCGAATTTTGCCCTGTCAACGCAGCAGTTGGCCCCCAGCTCCACATAGTCTTCGATCACGACGCCGCCGTTGTGCGGCACCAGCCGGTGCGCCCCGTCAATGAAGGAATACCCGAAACCCGTCGCGCCAATCGTGCTGTTGGCGTGGATAATCACGTGGTTGCCGATTTCACAGTTGTGATAGACCACCACGTTCGCGTCCAGCCGGCTGTGCGAGCCGACCGTCGAGTTCTCCCCTATCGAGCAGCCCGGCCCGATCATCGTTCCGTCCCCGATCCGCACGTTGTCGCCCATCACCACGTTCGCCCCGACGGAGACCCCCTGGCCCAATACCACCGACCGGCCCAGTTTCGCGCTGGGGTCCACGCCCGGCGTCGGCCCCTTGAGAGGCGGGGCAAAGAGGCACAGCGCCTCGATCAGGGCCGCGTTCACATCGCCGACCACGATCTGCGGCTTGTCGAGCGCCTCCACCGGCGTCGAGACGATCACCGCCGCCGCCTGCGACGTCCCAAGGGCCTCGCGGTGCTTCTCATTGTTGTAGAATGTCACATCCGTGGGCTTGGCCGAGCCCAGCGGCCCGACCGCGTTGACCACGGCCCGACCGGGCCCGACCAGTGAGCCGCCGAGCTTCTTCGCCAACTGTTCAATCGTCAGTTCCATCGCCGTTGCCCCCGTCTCTGCGCAGCCCGCGCTTATTTCGCATCCAGCCGCTTTGTGACCTCCGCGGTGATATCGACCCGGCCCTTGGCGTACAGCAGCTTGTTCGTGCGAAGCGCCATCATCAGCTCCTCCGAACTGGGCATCGGGAACTCCGCCTCGTCCCCTTCCAGAACCATGTCAAACCCCCGCTCCACCGCCAGATCCTTCACAATCTGCAATATCTCCTTGTACAGGTCCTCCGTCCACCGATGGTCCTTCGTCAGCCGCTCCTGGCTGGCCAATTGCTCCCTGACCTGGATGTCCGCCTGCTTGGCCAGTAGCTCCTTCAGATGGTTGATATAGTCCACCGTGCCGGGCTTCAGCGCCACCAGCCCCGCCTGCAGAGCGCTTTCCTCCTTGCGAAGTTGATTCAGCTCGTTCTCGGCCTTCGATTGTTCCGCAAGCACCTGGGCGCGGTACCTGGCGTTCCGTTGGCACTCCCGCAGGACCCGCCGAACGCTCACCGTGCCGATCGTCACCGCCGGCGCCGGACCGGCCGCCGCCTGGGTGTACTCGTATCCAACCGTCAAAGCCATCGCCAGGGCGGCACAACAAACCAGCATGGTCCTGAATCGCATCATCGTTCCTTTCACATCACAAGAGTACCCGATCGGGTCGCCCGGCCAGGATCGGCCGGTCAACCGGATGTCCGAATCATCATCAGAATAACCCGCCTGCCGAGAAGCTGAACACCTCCGTCTTGTCTTCTCCATCCTTCATCACGGGAACCGCCAGCGAGAAACGCATCGGAACCGGTCCAAACCACTGCGGAATCATGATCTGAATGCCCGTGCCTACGCCGGCCCGAATCCCCCCGCTGTCGATCCACCCGGCGTCGATGAACAGCAGCCATGACAGACTGTCGCCCACCACCGGCACCGCCAGTTCCGTGCCGGCGATGGCGATCCACTCGCTGCCGATGGGGTCCTTTCGCTTGGGAATCCGCGGCGGCAACACGTTCGTCTGCAGGCCGCGAGGGCTCACGCCGCGATACTTGAAGCCCCGAATCCCATAGGCGCCGGTTCCACCGGCGTAGAACCGTTCGAACGGCGGCGCCTCGCCGACCGCCATACCGCCCAGGAACTTGGTCGCCAGGACCGTCTTGCGGTCCGCCAGGTCCGTCGCCAGCGTGTGATACCACGCATATTGTCCGGTCAGCAGGCCGAAATTGTGGTCGCCGGTGACCTGCTCGTAGGCCAGGCCGTACACCCGGCCGGTGGCCGGCTCCCACTCGTCGTCCACCAGATATCGCGTCATGCCCAATCGCACCCCGACCAGGGCGTTATCCCCGGAGACCCTGCGAATCTCCCGCGGGGCGTCGCGGTCCAGGCTGCTGATCTCCACGGTCTCGCCGCGAAGGCCCAGGCTCGGACGCCATTTGTTCTTGAGCCGCTGTTCGATAACCACCATCCCCTTGAGCCGGCCCTCGTCGTGGCTCTCGCGGTAACGCTCGAAGCTCATGCCCGAAAGATCGAACGACGTCGGCTTATCCTGCATGTACGGCTCGGTGTAGTTGAACGAGTACTGGCTGACCTCCGTCCCCGGCTCCAGCGATATCCGCAGCGTCTGGCCGCCGCCCCGGAAGCTCTTGAGCGAGATGAACTCCTCGAAGCTCTCGGGCCAGTCCGTGATGTCGAAATTCCGCTGCTGGTAGATCAGCCGGCCGATGAACCCGCTGTCGCTGCTGACGCCGATGCCCGGCATCACCATCCCCGTCAGCCCCTCCTTGACATCAACTTGCGCGTCCTTCTGGCCCGGCTGATTGCTGTCCATCGGACGGATCCTCGCCTCGTCGGCCAGCATCTGCCGGCGAATCCGCTTCTCCAGGCTCCCGCCTCCGGCCGCCGGCGCGATGTCCGCATTGTACAGCTCGCCCGGAGTGAAATCGTATTCGTCCAGGATGTGGCGCACCACCTTGTCCTGGGTATCCGCATTGCCCGTCACGTCGACGCGCCCTATCCGGAACTGCTCGCCCGGCTCCAGGCGGTATTTCACGTCCACCACGTTGGCCTGCTGCCCCTGCTCCATCACGTGCCAGGGGGTCTGATCCACCTGGGCGTTGATGTAACCCCGCTCGCGGAACATCTTCCTGAGCCGGTCGGCGTGCTCGTCGGCCTTCGTCTTCCAGTAGGGCTTGCCCAACTCCAGCTCCAGACCTTCGCTCAGCCGGCCCTTCAGTTCCGCCTCGCGCACCGAATCGGCCCCCTCGAATAACACATCCCGAACGTGGTAGATCGGCCCCTCTTCAATGTGAAAGACAATGTGCTCATCGCCCTCGGCCCGGATCTCGTGGTTCAGATAGCCCCGATCCGCGTAGATGCTCTGGAGCTTCAGCAGGTCGGCATCCACCGTATCCTGGTTGTAGTACGACGCCATCACGCCCCACTTGTGGGTCTTCGTCGTCAGGACCTTCTTGAGCGCGCCGGTTTTGATGCCCTTGTTCCCGACGAATTTCACGCTCTTGACACGGACCCGGCCCCCCTCCACGATCCGGTAACGCACGTGCATCTGGTTTTCCACGGGCGCGTCCGTGGACATCTCGACCTCGGCATCGGGAAATCCCTTCGTGCGATAGTGCTCCTTGACGGCGCGGCGACCCAGTTCCGCCAGCACCTCATCCAGGTAATCACCCACCTTGAACCCCAGCCGCTGCTTGAGTTCCTTGTCCTTGAGCTTTTTGTTGCCCTCGAATGCTATCGACCTGACGACCTTCTGGCCCGGACGCTCCATCTGCAGGGCCGCAGCCTCGCCGCTTTCGGTCTCCCCCGGCGCACAACCGTGCCCGGAAAGCACCGCCGCGGCCGTCGCCACCAGCCCTATCCATATCCAGGTCTTTGTCATTGCCGATCCATCCTTAGAATGGCACCGATTCCTCGGGTACGTGCGACAGCGGCAGGAACTTCGCGTTCTCCCGCTGAAACAACAGCTTCACCAGCCCCGTCGGGCCGTTGCGCTGCTTGGCGACGATGACTTCGGCGATATTGTCCTCCTCGTACGACTCCTCGCCCTGATGGTAGTAATCCTCCCGATGCAGCAGGATCACCACGTCGGCATCCTGTTCCAGGCTGCCGCTTTCCCGCAGGTCGCTCATCCGCGGGCGATGGCCCTCGCGGCCCTCGGCGGCCCGGTTCAACTGGCTGAGCATCACAATCGGGATTTCCAGCTCCCGCGCCAGGGCCTTGACATGCCGCGAGATCGCCGTGATCTCCTGCTGGCGCGACTCCACCCGGCTCATCCCACCGTGCATCAACTGAAGGTAGTCCACGATTACGCACTGAATGGCGAACTGGTGCTTGAGCCGGCGGGCCTTCGCCCGAAGCTCCAACGGCGAAATCCCGGGCGTATCGTCGATGTAGATCGGTGCCTCATAGTACGCCGAACAGGCTTCCAGCAGCCTGCGGTAGTGGTCGTCGCTGAGCATACCCTTGCGCACCAAATCCGCCTTTACACCACTGCGGCTGCACAAAAGCCGCTCGGCCAACTGCTGCTTGCCCATTTCCAGCGAGAAAAACGCCACCGGCGCCCGCTCATCCACGCCCAGATGCTCGGCGATATTGAGCATGAACGCCGTCTTGCCCATGCTCGGACGGCCCGCCACGATGACCATCTCGCCCTTCTGCAGGCCGCAGGTCAACTCATTGAGTTCGTCGAAACCCGTCGACAGACCCGTAACGTGCAACCCCTCCCGCTTTTCGATCAGTTCATAGGCCTGGCTGACAATATCCTTGATCGACAGGGCCGCGCCGGTGATTCGTTTGTCCGCCACGGCGAAGATCTTCTTTTCGGCCTCGTCGAGCTTCTCATCAGCCTCACCGACGGGGCTGTAGGCCTCTTCGAGGATCTCCCCGGCCGCGACGATCAGCTCCCGCAGCAGCGCCTTTTCCTTGACGATCCCGGCGTAATACTCCACGGAACCGGCCGAGGGCACCGATTCAACAACCCGCTGGAGATACTCCACGCCCCCGACCGTCTCCATCTGCTTGCGCTTCTCCAACTGGTCGCGCAGGAGCACGCCGTCGATGACCGCGCCCTTGCTCGTCTGGAACAGGTCCACCAGGGCGTCGAAGATCATCTGGTGCTCGACCCGGTAGAAGGCGTCGCGACCGAGAACCTCCACGACCTGGCCGATGCACTGCGGATCAATAATCATCGATCCCAGTACGGCCGCCTCAGCCGCCAGAGACTCCGGCATTCTGCGCGCCGTCAAGGCCTCGGCCACAGGATCGTTGCCGACCCCGCCGCCTGCCGGGCCCACGCCGCTGTTGCCCTTACCGGTCCGACCAGCCATCCACCAATCCCTTCATGCCGCGCTCGTCAACGTTTCCGATGCCCGGCCGGGGCCCGACGGCCCCGACCCCACGCGGCTGCTTATGTGCCCTCCACCGCCTCCGGAACCACCGTCACCGTAACCGTCGCCGTCACTTCCGCCGCAAAACGCAGCTTCACCGTGTGCGAACCCACTTCCTTGATATGCTCGCTGAGCCGGACCACGTCGTCGGCCACCTGGAAGCCCTGGGCCCGCAGATTGGCCGCGATCTCCTTTTCCGTTACCGACCCGAACAGATGGCCCTGCTCGTTGGCCTTGGCGGCAACAACCGCCTCGGCCCCTTCGACCGCGGTCGCGGCCGCTTCCAGACGCTTGCGCTCGGCGATCCGCTCCTGCGCCCGGCGAGCCCGCTCCTCGGCGATGGCGCGAATGTTGTCCTTCGTCGCCGGCTTGGCAATGCCCTGCGGCAACAGGCAATTCCGCGCATAGCCGGCCTTGACCTCCACCACATCGCCCAGATACCCCAGCTTACTAACATCTTCGCAAAGCAAAACCTTCATATCCTGCACCTCAAAAGAATCGTCCGAAACGCGCCCGAAGGCCCGGATCGATTATCATGTCGTAAACGGAAGCAGCGCCATGAACCGGGCCCGCTTGATCGCGAGCTTCGCCTTGCGCTGACAGCCGGCGCAATTGCCGCTGCGCTTGCGCGAATAAATCTTACCCCGATTCGTCAACAGTTTCGCCAGCGTCTCTATGTCCTTGTAATCCACATAGTCCACGCCCCGCCGACAGAACCGGCACTGCGTCTGTTCGCGAGTCCCGGTGAAACCGGTCTTGCGCCGTTTCTTGTTCTGGCTGATATTTCGTCGTGCCATATTCTACCTGTCTGCTCCTATCTTGACTATCCTGCTTTCAAAAACATCCCGCGAGCATACCCCGCGGGCCTGCCCCTAGAACGGTATATCATCATGGGGTATCGGAGGAACCTGAGACCCCATATCATCGCCCATATCGCCGCCGGCAGCCGAGCCGCCGCCAGAGCCACCCTGGCCTCCACCGCCGCCGGGCAGAAACTGAAACCCTTCGACCGTAACACGAAGCCGATTCCGTTTGCCGCCATCCTGAGCTGTCCACTGCTCGTAGGTCAGCCGCCCCTCGACGAAGATTCCCCGCCCCTTGCTCATGTACTTGTTGATCGTCTCGGCCTGCCGACCGAACGCCCGGCAATCCACGAAACAGGTCTCGTCGCGCTGGCTGCCGTCCTGGCCCTTCCACTTGCGATTGATTGCCAGCCCGAACTCCACCACCGGCGTCTGATTCGGCAGATACGTCAACTGCGGGTCCCGCGTCAGGTTGCCCATCAACAGCACTTTGTTGAGATTCGCCATGCCGTAACTCCCTTCTCTAAAAGGGTTTCACTCCTTCCACGCCGTCTTTGCCGGACCATGCCCGTCCATGCGGACCGAGCCGGTCTTACTTCGGCTCGTCGGTCTCATCGGCCTCGACATCATCAAGGTCCTGCCCGGCGACGTCGTCCGCGGCCTCGTCAACCGGCCCCGCATCGACGTCCACCTCAGCCGCCGCCTCAACGGCCGGTTCCGCCGTCTCAACCGCCGGTTCCGCGGCCGCGGCCGCCGCGGCCGCCGCCTGCTTCTCGACAAGCATCAGAGGCGTGTCCTGCGCCATCACCTCCGGCGTTACGTGATCCCCGCGGAGAATCAGAACGCGCAGGACCTGCTCGGAGAGCTGCACGTCGCGCTCGATGCCGCCGATCTTGTCGCTGGAGGCGTTGAAATACGTCAGAATGTAGGTGCCGCGGCTCTTGCGCTGAATCTCATACTCGAGCTTGCGTTCGTCCCACTTGCGAACCGACAGAACCTCGGCCCCCGCGCGACCCAGGATCCGCTCGATCGCTCCGATCACGCCGTCCCAGTCCGACGCCGCCAGCGCCGAATCCACCAGGAACATGCCTTCATAAACTCTCTTCGTAGCCGTTCTCAAGCCAAGTACCTCCTGATTACCAAACCAATAAGTCAGACCATCCAGTCATTTTCACACAAACACGCGCCATGACAGGGGCGCCGCATTCACGGCGATCCCTGATCCTTGCCGTCACTGCCACTACTGTTAAAGCGGTTCATCGCCGTTTCAATGCCGTCGGACACCCAGCACAACGCCGCCTCGGCCGCGCGACCGACCGCCTCATCCAACAACACGCGCTCGGCCATGCTCGGCCGCGACAACACGTAGTCCGCCGAATCCGGCAGGTTGCTGGGGCCGATGCCCACTCGAAGCCGCGCGAACCGGTCGCTCTTGAGCCGGCCGATGATATCCGCCAGCCCGTTGTGCCCGCCCGCCGAACCGGCGCCGCGCAGGCGAATACGCCCCGGCGCCAACGCCATGTCGTCGGCGACCACCAGCAACGCACTGAGCTCCAGCCGGTAGAAACCCACCGCCGTCGCCACCGCCTGTCCGCTGCGGTTCATAAACGCCCACGGCTTCAACAGTATGAACTTGTCCTGCCCGCAAGAGGCCTCGCCGAAGCGGGCCCCGAACTTCACCTTCTTGACCTTCACGCCCAGCATCAATCCCAGCCGGTCCACCACGTCGAAACCCATGTTGTGGCGCGTCCCCGCGTAGGCATCGCCGGGGTTGCCCAATCCGACGATCAGCTTCACCGACGCCGGACGCTCCTTGCTGAAGAACCAGAGCCCCACGACGACTACGCTTGCCCGGCGTCCTGGGCCGCACGCGCCGCGCGCTCGGCCTCGCCGATAACCTCCGGCGCCGTCGGCGCTTCTTCCACGGCCTGCTCGGCCGTCTTCGCCGCCGCCACCAGATGGCACGTCACAAGAACCAGCTCCGGCGAACTCACCAGCTTGATCCCCGCCGGAAGCTCAACCTGCCCGGCATGGAGCGCGTCGCCCACATTCACGTCCTTGACCGACACCGAGATCGACTCCGGTATATCCGTCACGCGGCACTCGATCTCCAGACTGTCCACGTGCTCCTCGATGATCCCGCCGTGGTGGGTCCCTTCGGCCGTGCCTTTCAATTCGATCGCCACATTCACGCGCACCAACTCCGTCACATCCACCCGCTGAAGGTCCACGTGAACCAAGTCGCGCCCGAGATGGTCGTACTGCAAGTCCTTGATCAACACCGTCTCCATCTTGTCCCCCACCTTCAGGTCCAGAAGACGATGCCCGTGATGCAGTCCTTCCGCAAAATCGTGCGCATCCATCGATACCGCCAAGGTCTCCTTCTTGTGGCCGTACACCACCGCCGGCAGCCGGCCGCGAAGCCTCGCCGCCGCCGCCTGCTTCGAACCCGTGCGCGACCGCACCTCTGCCTCTAACGACAAATTCTTACTCATGTGCTCCTCATTTCATTGCCACAGTACATACATATCAGAAACTCGTGAACAGACTGCTCACCGACTCATTCCTGTGAATCCGCTTGATCGCCTCCCCAAGCATCGAGGCCACCGAAAGAACCCGAATCTTGCCCATTTGGCCGGCCGCGTCACTCGGCGGTATCGTGTCGGACACCACCACTTCCTTGAACGGCGCCTCCTCCAGTCGCTTCAACGCTGATCCCGCGAACACGCCGTGCGTCGCCCCCACGTAGATATCCATGCCACCCCGTTCCTTGATCAATCGGGCGGCGCTGCAGATGGTCCCGGCGGTCGCGATAATGTCGTCGCACATCAGGATGTTGCGGCCCTCGACCTCCCCGATAATCTCGGCCGCCTCGACGTCGCTGCCACTGAGCCGCTTCTTATGTACGATCGCCAACTCGCCGCCCATGTGCGCCGCGAACCGCGCCGCCGTCTTGATATTGCCCACGTCAGGCGACATCACCGTCAGGTTGCTGATCCGCTTGCTGAGGAAGTACTTGCTGAGCACCAGCTCACCCGTCAGATGGTCCACCGGTATATCGAAGAAGCCCTGAAGCTGCTGGGCGTGAAGGTCGATCGCCAAAACACGGTTGGCGCCGGCGGCCGTGATGATATTGGCCACGAGCTTGGCCGTGATCGGCACCCGACCCTCATCCTTGCGGTCCTGGCGCGCATAACCGAAATATGGTATCACCGCCGTGATCCGACGCGCACTGGCCCGCCGCAGACAGTCCAGATAAATCAGCAACTCCATCACATGCTCATCCACCGGCTTGCACGTCGACTGGATCACAAAGCAGTCCGTGCCTCGCACGTCGTCCTCCACCCGGATGACCTTCTCCCCGTCCGGAAAACGCTCGATCTCGGCGCCCCCCAGCGGAATGTCCAGATACCGGCACACCGCCGCCGCCAACTCCGGATTGCTCGTCCCCGAGAACACCTTCAGGTTTTCATTCAGAAACATTACTGTGCCCCAGCCCCTAACGCATTGACACTATCCTGTGATACCACCGTCCCCGAGGCGATGTGCGCCCCGTCGCCGATCTTCAGCGGCGCAATCAGCACCGCCCCGGTTCCGATAAAGCAGTTGTCGCCGACCACCGTCCGCTGCACCTCCCGCCCGTCAAAATTCGCCGTCAGTGAACCGGCGCCGACATTGACGTTGCGCCCCACCTCGGCGTCGCCCAGATAGCTGTGATGCCGCACCCGCGCCCCATCGGCCAGGCTCGTATTCTTCAGCTCCGTGAACACGCCGAGCACCACATCATCCCCGATCTCCGTGCCGTGCCGCACGTAGGCAAAAGGCCCGATGCGGCAGTTCTTTCCGATCCGCACCTCCCCGTGAATATACGTAAACGGCTCGATCACCGTGTCCTGTCCGATCTTCGCCCGCGCGTCGATCCACGTGTTGTCCGGGTCCACGATGGTGACGCCGTCGTCCATGAGCTTCTGCTGGATGCGCTGCTGCATGATCTTGCTGGCGACACTGAGCTGCGCCCGGCTATTGACCCCCATTGCCTCCTCCGGCCGAACCGCCGTGATCGCCGTCACCTTGTGGCCCGAGGCGATAATCAGCGCCAAGGCGTCGGTCACGTAGTACTCGCCCTTGACGTTGTTCGGCTTGATCTTCTCGAGCGTCTCGAAGAGCAGCCTGTTGTTGAACAGATAGTAGCTCGGATTGACCTCCCGGATGGCCTTCTGCTGCGGCGTGCAATCGCTCTCCTCGACAATCCCCTGGATATTGCCGTATGAATCCCGCACGATCCGTCCGTAACCCTTGGGGTTATCCAGCACCGCCGTGGCCAGCGTCGTCGCCGAATGGCCGGATTCATGTTCGCCGATCAGCGTTTTGAGTGTGCGCGCCCGGATCAAAGGCCCATCCCCGCACAGCACCAGCGTCTGGCCGTCAAAATCCTTCAAGTGCTCCTTGCAGCACATCACCGCATGGGCCGTGCCCAACTGCTCGGTCTGATGCACCCAAGTGATATGGTTGCCGGGCCCGTAACGCTCCTTGACCTGCTCGTGGCAGTAGCCGACGACCACGTAAATCCGGTTTATGCCGACCTCCTGACACGCCTCGAGCACGTAGTCCAGCATCGGCCGACCGCAGACCTCGTGCAGGACCTTGGCCAGGCGCGTATTCATCCGCGTGCTCGCCCCGGCCGCCAGTATGATTGCCGCTCTTTCTGCCATCTTACCTAAACCACTTATCTTACCACGAGCCGCCAACCACGAATCAACTACCCGGCCAGGACTCGAACCTGGAATCTGGGCACCAAAAGCCCATGTGTTGCCGATTACACCACCGGGCAAACTCCAGTAAACCGCGAAAACAACGGTACCCGTCGTCAAAAACGATGAAAATCAAAGCAGGTCACGGAAGACCATACGAATGGCCCGGCCTGACCCTGTCGGAGGCTTGAGTCAGCCATGCCGTGAGACAACTGACCCCAAAAAGCGGCCCAAAAACCGCCTAAGCAACCCCATGCGACAGGGCAACCGCAGCAGAATACCCCAGCCCGCCCCCAAATGCAACACTTTTCCAACAATTTTTCAGGCCCGATAATACACGCCGAAACAGCCCTGCAGCCCGACACTATCCCTCCGCATCTTACCCCGAATCGAAGAAACCCCCGGCTTACTGCATCCTCAGTCTAAGATGAAGTGGGGCGAGCATGTTCATCAGGGCTTTCTCGGCCCGACTGCCCGCACGTACTGTTCCATATCCTTGGGATTCTCTTGCTGCTCGTACTGGCCGACCTCGATCACGGTCGTACCTTTGACCGTCATCGCGATCGGAACCTCCTCCGTCGGCCGCTCCGGGTTCACCAGCACCACGTAACCCGTCAACTCGTGCTCCAGCGTCGTACCCAGCCCAATGCCCGTTTCCAGGTCCAGCCGAATCCGCCCCTGCTCGGTACCGGTCAGCTCGAACCGGGCCCGCATGTCGCCCCAATCGACCGGCTCGGCCTTGGGGTTCGGCGAGAACCGCGAGCGTATCGAGATCTCCCCCACGCCGCCGGCGGCCTTGTCCAGCGTCAACTCACTCTCGCGAATCCCGCCGCCCTCCTGGAATTGCTCGACCCGTGTTGACCAGGATGCGCCTACGGCCACCGGTTGGTCCGGGTACAACCCGAAACCCGTCTCGAGCATCTCCTTGACCGTCTTGTCATCCACGTAGCGGCGGACCTCCCGCATGAATTCATCGCCCAGTTCACCGGCCGGCAGCTTCGCCCGAATCCGCTGGGCCATCGCCTTGAGGCCCGCCAAACCGCTGATTCGCCCGTCGCCGGCCACCTTGAAGACATAGGCCTCCCCGATCATCGCCGCGTATCCCAGGCAATCCGTCGGCACCGGCTCATCGGCCTTCGACGAATCATACGTGATCTCGCCTGCAACGCCCTGGCGCTCATATCGGATCCAGCGGTACGTGCTCCTGACGGTTCGGCCGCCATCGTCATCCAACCGCAGCACCTCAAGTTCCTCGCCGAACCCCTGGCAGTACCGGCTCTTCTCCTCCACGCCCATATACAGTCGCGTAACATCCTGCCGGACCACCGTCTTGATGTAATACCGCTGTCCGGCCGCCGGGGCGAACCGTATTGCCATCTCCTGCCCCTCCTGCCCGCCCTGCCCACCCGCGGACAGCCCCGAAACGCCACACAGCGCCGCCGCCAAGCCCAGCAACCACCTTCTACGTCCCATAATCACAAGCCCCAAATCACAAGTGATGCCGTTTACTCATCCGCCGAGCCGGCGGCGAGTCTCCGCTCCCGCCAGCGTTTGCGGGCGCCCGATATGGCCCGGCCCATCCTGCGGTACCGCATCCAGCCGACCGTCATCACCACAGCCGCACCCGGCAGACACGCCAGGCCCGTCACCAGGAACCACGCCCTCTGGGAAAAGTGGATGATCGAGATGCCCGCGATGATCAGCCCCATCCCAGCCCGCAGGTACGCCAGCAGCGTCCGCTCGTTCGCCAGCATCGTCCGGTCCATCGCCAGCTCGTCGCGCAATGTCAGTTGCGAGCGGTCGAATTGCGAATAAGCGAATTCCTCGGCCATGACAGAAGCCTTTCAACGCGACGAAACCGGGCGGCCGCACGCCACGAGCGACGGCTGTGGCGCCCATCATACGGCACAGGCGACGGCCTATCAAGCCGGCGGCGGGGTTCGTGGGCAATGCGAGACAGTCGCTCTGGCCCTCCGACAGTGGACAGACTCCCGCCGGCTGCCTACAATGACGGGGTTGAGTCGGCTGCCCGCCGCCGCGTTTAATGCACCAGGAGGCCCTCATGCCCATCACGCTCGAACCCATCGGCATCGTTCACAGCCCGTACACCGACACGGCCGGTATGCCCATCCAGGGAGTCTTCAAGCCCGGCATCGAGGCCTGCCTGGAGGTCTACGAGGCCTACCGCGAGGGCCTGGCCGACCTTGACGGCTTCTCGCACGCCATCCTCATCTACCACTTCCACCGCGCCGCCAGGACGTGCCTGCGGACCCAGCCATTCCTGGAGGACGTCGAACACGGCGTCTTCGCCACACGCAGCCCCAACCGCCCGAACCACCTGGGCCTGTCCATCATCCGCATCCTCGCGGTAGCCGACGGCCGCGTCCGATTCACCGACGTGGACGTCCTCGACCAGACCCCCGTGCTGGACATCAAACCCTACGTCAAGCACTTCGACCACCGCGACGGAACCCGACACGGCTGGATCGACAAGCACTTCGAGAACGGCCCACCCGCCCGGACCATCATCGAACAACCCTGATGAAGCCGACCCGACGAAGGTGTATAATCGTCCGCAGATGAACACAACGCCACAAGACAATCCGTCCGGCGACCCTGGTGCGCCGCTCAGCGCCGTCGAGGAGGCTGTCCGTTACGGCATCGACATAAGCCAGCTCCGGGCCAACCTCCACCGTACGCCCGCCGAAAGGCTCCGCCGCCACGACATCGCCCTGCGAACCGCCAACATGCTCCGAAAGGCCATGGACCAATGAGCGACCCTCTCAACCTCTTGGAGCGACTGGTCCGCGCCGGTGTGCAATTCACGGTCGTAGGCGATTATGCAGCGGTGGCCCACGGCTGCACCTACACCACCCAAGACATTGACATCTGCTGCGAATTCTCAGTCGCAAATCTTCTGGCGCTGCAATAGGCCGTCGCCGAGCTGCGCCCCGTCCACCGCATGACACCTACGCGCGGGGCGTTAAACCTGACCGCCGAGAGCGCCACGGACTTCAAGAACCTCTATCTTGACACAGACCTGGGCCCCCTCGACTGCCTCAGCTATGTCAACGGCATCGGCGATTACGAACAGGTGCGCCAGGTCAGCCGACCCATCGACATCAACGGTCTGAGGGTTTACGTGCTCGGCATCGACGCACTGATCGTCGCCAAGCAAGCCATGAACCGTCCCCGCGACATAGAGGCCGTCCGCCAGCTCAAAGCCCTTAAGGCGCTGGGCAAGCCCCCGTCGGCCGGGGGCAAGGCGATGTGAGAGCGCCTTGGGCGAAACGGTGACACACGGGGCCGGCCGGGTGCGCAACCCCGATGTACATCGGGGCACACCCTACCCGCTACCCGCCGCACCACACACACATCGGCTACGACTCTGTCATGCCTGCGAAGGCAGGCATCCAGAAGGACCCGCGGCCGCCCATGACCTCCCGGCGCGGTCCGGACCTCTTCAATTCACCCCGTGTCACTGGGCCAGGAAGGCCGCCTCGTCGGCCGTCAGTGGTCGCCCATAGACCTGCACGTCGTCGATCCATCCTGAGAACAGCGTCCCGGCCCCGAGCGTCTTGTCGGCCCCCAGATAGAGGCCCCCGTCGGCCGACTCAATCGGTCCCAGCGGCGTCGTGTCGGCCGCGACCTGCGCGCCGTTATGGTAGAGCACCCGCCGCGAACCATCCCACACGACGCCCACGTGGTGCCATTGCCCGTCGGTGATGCTCGTCGGACCGGCCAGCGGCCGAGTCGTGCGATTGCCGTCCGACAGCGCCGTGGCCGGACGCCCATCCCCGTAATTGGCGTACAGCCAGACCTTGCCGGTCCCCGCACCATTGGCCTGCGCCAGGATCGACTCCGACGGCTCGCCGCCCCTGACCCATGCAAACGCGCTGAAACCCCCTTCGTTGGGATTGAGCACGAAGCCGGTCGTCACATAGTCGTCCACCCCGTCGAAACGCAGCGCCCCACGGACCTTGCCGCCGGTCGGCGCCCAGACCGCGTCGCCGTGCACGACGCCGCCGTTGGCGGCAATGGCGTCATGCGCCGTGGCGCCTGCGGCCTCATCGAGCCGGTAATAGGCCAGCAGATCGCCGTACAGATTCGGGTCAATCCGCGACGCCCAGTTGCCCGCAAGGACCTCCAGGTCCCGCGCATCGATCGCCCCGTCGCCGCTGAGGTCCCCGGCCGCGAACAGGCCCGTCGTCAGCCAATACTCCGCCAACAGTGCGAAGTCGCCGCCATCGACCGCACAGTCCCTGTTCAGATCGCCGCTCCGGCCGACCGCCGGACTCTGGCCCAGCCGTCCGCAGGGCGCATCGAAGCTCGCCGGCCCGAAACTGCACAGCCGCGCCATCTGCTCGTTGGTCAAGGCCACGTCAAACAGCGCCACATCGTCGATATCACCCGCGAAGTAACGAGCTGAGGCCGTGTTGAACGCCCCGATCCGTAGCGGATCGGCCAGGACCGTATCGAACCGCCCCGGCACGAGCGACCCTGGCGCCTCCGGCCGGCCATCGACATACAGCCGCGCATCGGCGATGTCGGGGTCGTCGTCCATCCCGACGGCCACCGCCACGTGGTGCCACTGCCCATCGGTCACGCCGGTCTGCCCGATGGCCTGGCCGCCGGTAACGCTGACGCCGAACGCCCCCGTCGCACCGTCGACGAACAGCCGCCAGCTCTCGCCCACGCCGGCGGCGCCCCAGCCGACAATGTCGGCCGTCCTATCCGCATCCGTCCGTATCCACGCCCCCACCGTCCGCGACTGGATCCACGGAATCCCGCGAAAATCGAACATCTGCACATAGTCGGCCGTTCCGCCGAAACGCAGCGCCCCGCCCAGTCGCCCCCCACCCGGCTGCCACGCAGGCGGCCCGTAGAGCAGCCCGTGGTGCACGTTCCCGGAGGCATCGGCCGCCACGACGCCGGTGCTCTCATCCAGCCTCCACCAGCCCACCAGCCCGATGGACGGGCCGTACTGGTTGACGCTCATGCACACGATATGCCCATTGAGATCGTACTGCGGCACGGGCGTCGTCCCTTCGTAATAGACCCCGTGCGGGTAGACGTCCCTGGTCACGTGATAGATGTTCATCCCGCCGTCGCGCCACACCTTGAGAAAATACGTCCGCCCAGGAACCACCGGATTGTCGTTGACGCCCCAGAACGCCTCCCACCCGAACGGCCACTCCACCGGGACCTCTGTCACGCGGCCGACCGGCTGCATCGAGGGGAACTCCAGGACTTGCAGCTTCCAGCTCAGCAGGCTCACGCCGCCGATGGTCCCATGCACCCTGGCCGCCACCACGCGGTCACCGGTGGCCACGAAGGTCTGGCCGAAGTACGGCGGTGTCGGGTTGTGGCTCCAGTCCGAGGCGTCGGACCAGTAGTCGCGGTAGTCCACCCCGCTGAAGGCCAGACTCTTCGTATACGGGGCCTGCGTGGTGTAGCTGTGCATCGCGGGCCAGTCGCCGTGGAGGTCCGTATCGAACTTGCCGGGGTTCTTCACGTCGGCCTTGTACAGGTATCCTACTTCCCACGAGTGCATCGGCCGGCAGGGGTCCAGTTCGCCGGTCATCAGCCGGGCCGCATCGCTGCTCGCCCCCGCAATCCCGCCCTGCCCGATGCACACCAGATCAAAGCCGATGCCCGTATTGAAGCTGATTTGGCAACGGCCGGCGGCGTCGGTCGTGCCCATGTGCACGCCCCAGGTGGTATAGAGCTTCACATTGGCCACAGGGTTGCCGTTCTCATCCCAGATCCAGACGCGGCACGCCCGCCCGCCCAGCGCCGTGCCCGGACAACCCGGGCCCGCGGCGTTCTCCCATGCGGACTGTTTACGCTGGAACGCCAGTGAGAAATGCCCCGCCCCCAGCGCCGCCTGGGCCAGAATCAGACCCCAGACCAGACCGGCCGCGGCCACACGCCATTGTCTCAACCACAGGGCCGTCTTCTTCATCCATCCAACCTCACAACCGCCAAAACATCCGCCGCGCGCAACGCCATCGCGCCGCCAAGTCCGTAGCATACCCGATTTCCGCCAGAAAATCAACGAAAAACTCCATACACACGGCCGCACGTCCTACCGGATGCCCGCCTACGCAGGCACGACAGAGTCGTAGCCGACGCGCACAGGCATGACACATCGTGGCCTGCGCATGTGGTATTCGGCGTGTCGCGGGCGAAGGCAGGCCCGCCGGTGGGCTTGGCGCGGAACGCGGCCTTGAGCCGGGACCTGACGATGTCACCCCTGCGAAGGCAGGGGTCCAGAGCGCGTTTGGAAAGCGACGGTAGCCCCGAATCGTACTCGATGCCTGCCCATCGTGACGAAGATCAGCAACATCGTAGAACGCATCGCCGCCATCGCCGAACAAGCCACCCTCGCCAACCGCGGCCGAGAAACCACCCGCGACAACCAGGTTTTCTACGTCATCAACACAGACTTCTGAGCCACCGGAGCCGTGAACGGGTAAAAATAGCACCTCGCGGCTGGAGCGCGCAGGGCGCGTCCCGATGTACATCGGGGTTGCACACGTGGGGTGAATGACTATGATGGTCCTGTGTGAAGCCGCTGGCGAACAGGCGTCTGAGATTACAGTGAGTCTCACAGCGAAAGGCCCGGTCCAATGCATGATGAACAACCACTTCTGACATATAGCCACAAGACAATCGACCACCATCAGACGCTTACCCTCTACCCGAACCGGGCCCATGTCAAAGGTAGACATATCCTTGGAGACGTTTATGAGTATACCATCACGTTGGAGACCTTGACCATCAACTATCAACGCCTGAAAGTGCGTGCGTCCGCCTTCAAAGCGATGGTTATAGCCTTTGCCATTTCGGCACTCGTCGCTATCGTCTACCATTGCTTTGCGGATGCCGACGCCGAATCGTTGATCGGCACGCTACTGATCCTGCTGACTGCCGTGCTATTCGTGGGTCTGGTGATGACTGTCAGGAAACTGACGTGCATCCAGTTTCTCAGCGTCGGCGGCACGCCTCTGCTCACTCTCTACAAGGCGCGGCCCGACGGCGGCAAGTTCGAACGGGTCGTCGAGGACATGCTGCGTCTGATCGGGCAGGCCCACGCCACGCGTGACGAGAAACCCGGCGCCAGCCAATCCCTCAGCGGGCAGTGCGCCGGCAATGAACCCATTCTGACGTACACCGATTCAACAATACATCGACGCCAGACAATCATCCTCTACCCGGACAGGATTCGCACGACGGGCAAGGTGCCCTTTGACTGCAGCTATGACCTCACCTATCCCCTCACGGCACTCAGCCCCACGCCGGCGCACGTCTATGTTCGAGAGCGTATCTTCTGGATGTTTGTCTTCTGTTTTATAATCAGCGCATTTGCGCTATACTTCTACTACGCCGTCACGCCGGCGGGACAGCCTGTGAAGTCAATTGAGTATCTCATCCCCGTACCCGGGATAATGCTCCTGCTCGCCGGTGCGACCTTCAAAAAGAAGCATATCGTCGCCTTCCATAGTATGCACGGGGAATCCGCCTTCGCACTGTGCCAAGGGCGCCAGACAGCAGACCAGTTCAAAGAACTGGCGACCCGGATAAGCGCCGCGATACAAATGGCCCGAGCCGCCGGTGGCCGGCACACCGATTAAAACCAGCGGCTGCAACGGCCAGGCGCATCGGACGCACGCTAGGTCGCTCGCGGCTTTCCGTCACGGAATTCCGTCGCGTAGGCGGACCGGACGGCCTGCTCCATGCGGGCAATCTCCTCATCATCATACTTGAGAGCAAATTCAAGGCGGTCGCCCACCCCGTCGCCCGGCCAGTAGGTGGACGGGTAGAATTGGTCGAATTGCCTCAAGAAACCGTTACGAGTCTCGAAAAACAGGTACAAATGCGGCCATTGTCGCAAAAATAGTTACGGCAGGGGTGGTCTTGACGAATCAAAGGGATCCGGTACAGTTTCCGGAGTGTGAGAGCAAAGGGGTCCGGTGACGGCTTACCCAGAGAATGTGCCGCACACTTCTGATGGCAGTCGACGGCCGCCTTCAGACTTGCGCGGGATCCGGGTGGGTCCAGGGGCTGCGGTATGGCCGGGCGAGCCGCTGGTTGGCCTCGGGGTCGCCGACGACCTGCCCGGCGTCCGGGTCCCAGACAAGCGTCCGCTTGAGGTCGCACGCGATATTCGCCAGGATGCACGCCGTCGCGGTGATATAGCCCTGCTCGATGTCCGAGACCGGCCGCTCCCGCGACTCGATGCACGCCAGGAAATTGCGCCAGTGCGCCCGCATCGGCGCGGCTACGTGCCGCTCCAGGTCCTTCTCCGTCTCATCCTCCGGATACTTGTCGTATTCGTAGAGGGCCTTGCCGCTCATCCGCTCGCCGCCGCCCTGCGGCACGAACTCCCACCGGTGCACATCCGCCTTGAGCGTCCCCTTGTCGCCGTAGATGAATCCCGCCCACGGATACTGCGGGTCCGGCGCCGTCCCCCACGTGCGATGCGTCCAGACCACCGGCACGTCTCCGAAGTCAAACGTCGCTGTCTGCGTATCCGTGATATTTGCCTCGCTTTCGGGGTCCATCAGGATGCCGCCCGACGAGCTGATCCGCCTGGGCCAGCCCAGATCGAGCATCCACCGGACCATATCGAGCATGTGTACGCACATATCCCCCACGATCCCGTTGCTGTACTCCATGAACGCCCGCCAGCCCCGCGGGTGCATCGTCCTGCTGAACGGCCGCATCGGGGCCGGGCCCGTCCACATCTCGTAGTCCAGGTGTTCCGGCGGCGTTGCGTCCGCCGGCCGGCTCCGCGACCGCATCTGGTAATAGCAGCACACCTCCGCGTAGCGAATCTTGCCCAGCAGGCCCGGCTTAATCACCGTCTCCACCGCCTCCACCAGGTGCGGCGTGCTCCGCCGCTGCATATTCACCTGCACCACCCGTTTGTACTTGCGAGCCGCGGCCAGCATCGCCCGGCCCTCGACGACGTCCACGCTGATGGGCTTTTCCACATAAACGTCCGCCCCCGCCTTGACCGCTTCGATCATCGTCAGCGCGTGCCAGTGGTCCGGCGTGGCGATATGGACAATGTCAAACTGCTCATCCTTGAGCATCTTGCGAAAGTCGCCGTACAGCTTCGGCGTCTTGCGCGACGCCTGGCGTCCGGCGATGATTTCCGCCGCCTCGGCCGCCATCCGGCTGTCCACGTCGCAGATCGCCACCACCTCCGCCGGCGCGACCTGGTGCAGGCGCAACTGGGCGCTCTTGCCGTACCAGCCGCTGCCGATCATCCCCACCCGCTTGGGCCTTTGACCCGCGAACAGCGGATTCCACGCCCCGGCCCCCGACAACGCCAACCCCGCCGCCGCCGCACTCTTAATAAACTGCCGACGATTCATAACCACACTCCTGATTCCGAGCTACTGACCTGAAAAACCACGCCCCCCCACCATACAGGTGTCCATCACGCCGGTCAACCCTGAACGTAGCACGGGCTTCCAGCCCGTGTATCATCGCCACGTACCACGGGCATCCTGCCCGTGCGCCCCGCGGGCGTCTCGCCCGCGACGAAAAAAGACGGTCACCGCAAGCGACTCCGCCGGCGATATACAAAATACGAACGGCGAAATACAATATGCGAAATACGACAGTTGGGTGGCAGCCTTTCGCGGAGCGAAGGGCTGGCTTGATCCGGCCCTCGCCTTTCCCGAACTGGCTTCGGAACCACCCCGATGCAATACACACGACGCAATACGAAACCAAAGGAGGCCACAATGATGTCCACTTCGATTCAAACCTCCCGCCGCACCTTTATCCGCAACCTTGCTGCCGCCGGCGTCGCCCTGCCGCACCTCATCCCATCCTCCGCCTTCGGGGCCAATGACAAGATCGGCGTGGCCCTGGTCGGTTGCGGCGGCATGGGGCTGGCCAACCTCGCCGCCTGCGCCAAAGACCCCGCCGCCGCGGTCACGGGCCTGTGCGACGTCCAGAGCAGCCGCCTCGAACGCGCCGCCGCTCAGTACCCCGCCGCCAGGGCCTGCCACGACTACCGCGAACTGCTGGCCGACTCCGCCATCGACGCCGTCATCGTCGCCACGCCGCCCCACTGGCACGCCCTGATCGCCATCGACGCCTGCCGCGCCGGCAAGGACATCTACGTCCAGAAGCCCATGACCCTGCACGTCGCCGAGGCCCTGGCCCTGCGTAATGCCGTCCGCAAGCACGGGCGCATCTCCCAGATCGGCACCCAGATTCACGCCGGCGAGAACTACCGCCGCGTCGTGGAGTACATCCAAAGCGGCAAGCTCGGCCCCATCAGCGTCGCCCGCACCTTCAACGTCATGAACCAGGGCCCCGACGGCATCGGCAACACCCCCAACTCCGACCCGCCCGCCGACATCGACTGGAACCTCTGGGTGGGCCCGGCCCCCATGCGGCCGTACAACCCCCTGGCCGTCAGGAGCGCCACCGAGAACTGCTCGTTCATGTCCTTCAGCGGCGGCTGGACCCCCGGCATGGCCCCGCACATCATCGACCTGCCCGTCTGGGCCCTGCGGCTCGATTACCCGCACACGACGTTCTGCTCCGGCGGCCGTTACGTCCTCAAGGACGCCGGCGACGCCCCAGACTCCCAGGAGGTCCTCTGGCAATACCCCAACTTCACCATGACCTGGATGACCTGCCTGGTCAACAGCTTCGGCTTCGACTTCGGCCGCGGCAGCCCCGCCCGACGCCTCGGCGTCTACTTCCACGGCCTAAACGCCACCCTCTACAGCAACTACTCCATGCACGAGATCGTCCCCGAAGGCCCCATGCTCAAGGACCCCGCCCCGCCCGGCAAGTCCATCCCGCCCTCGCCCGGCCACGAACTCGAATGGCTCGGGTGCATCCGCACCCGCCGGCAGCCCTCCTGCAACGTCGATTACCACTGCCGAATCGACATCCCCGTTTCCCTGGCCAACCTCTCCATGAGGCTCAACCGGGCCATCCACTTCGACCCCGTCGCCGAGAGGATCATCGGCGACGGCGAAGCCGCCGGGCTCGCCACCCCCGAATACCGCCAACCCTGGAGATTCCCCGCCGAATACCTATAACGCCCACCCGCCGTGGCGCCCTTTCCCGCGGGCAACCGCACGCGGTAGCCTTCGGGCCCATCCAGGCCCAGGATGGCCCCTCGGAGGGTCCGAGAACCCTGCAAATTGCCCATTTTCATGTTGAAAGTCCTCCGGCAGGCCGATATAATAGCCAGTTGGTTGGATTGCGGCCGACAGGCCCCCAACCGACGGCAATGGGCTATGGAACAACACGCAGATAGTGCGCATCCTACCCCCAGGTAATCAGTCTCAATAGACGGCCAGGAGTCTCTGCAATGACCAGGAGAAAAGGCTTCACCCTTATCGAGTTGCTCGTCGTTATCGCCATTATCGCCGTGCTGATGGGCATCCTCATGCCCGCCCTGCGGAAGGTCCGCGAGCAGGCGCGGTTCATACAATGCCGCGCCGGCCTGCGCCAGTGGAACCTCGTCGCCTCCATGTACGCCGGCGAAAGCAACGGCCTGCTCTGGATGTCGCAGCCCGACACCCCATGCTATTGGGTTGTCCGGTATATGAACCGGGACCTCCGCGACTGGAAGAAGAATGAGACGTGGCTCTGCGCCTCGGCCACCCAGCCCATCATCGACGAAGAGGGCGTTACCCGGTCCACGTTCAACATCTACAATGCCTGGGGTATATTCGAGAAGGGCACCTGCCCGCCCAACGGCGTCGCCGGCAGCTACGGTTTCAATGGTTACTGCCTCAAACCACTGACTCAGACGGCCAGCGGTGCTCTGGTTTACAGGACCACCTCGGGCACCTTCGAAGGTGGTGTGTCCTTCAGCGAGGGTTGGCACAAGGTGGACAGCGTCCAGAACGCCAACAACGTCCCCTGGTTCACCGAGGCCCTGCGGTTCGACCTGTGGCCCCTGCCCACCCACGCCCCGGCGAACAACGAATTCGAGGCCTGGTCCGGCAACAACATGGCCCGCTGCTGTATCAACCGCCACCAAGGCTTCGTCAACACCGCCTTCCTCGACTGGTCCGCCCGCAGCGTCGGCCTCAAGGAACTGTGGACCCTCAAGTGGCACCGCAGTTTCAACACCCAGGGCCCCTGGACCCAGGCCGGCGGCGTGGTGGGATCCAACTGGCCCGAATGGATCCGCCGATTCACCGACTACTGATAGCACCCACAGGGGGTATGACCATGACAAGGCGCCGACGCGACGCCTTCACGCTCATCGAACTGCTGGTGGTTATCGCCATCATCGCGGTATTGATGGCCGTGCTGATGCCGGCCCTGAATCGCGCCCGCGAACAGGGCAAACGCGCCGCCTGCATGGGCAACCTCAAGCAACTGACCCTCGCCTGGATCATGTACGCCATGGACAACGACGACAAGCTCGTCAACGGCGACACGGAGGAGTACACGGTGATGTACGCCCCCGGGCGATTGCCCCACGAGTCGCATTACGGCGAACCCGCCTGGGTCAAGAAGGACTGGGCCGAACCCGGCATCGAGAAACAGCAGGAGGCCATCCGCCGGGGCGCCCTGTACCCCTATTCCCGCGAGATGAAGCTCTATCGCTGTCCGGTCGCCCGCCTGAGCCAGGACGAGTGGCGGATGTACAATATCATGGACTCCATGAACTGCCGCTTCTGGGACGAACCTACGAACGTTACAATGCAGAAACAGCTCTCGAAGATCAAGAATCCAACCTATCGTGCCGTATTCATCGAAGATGGAGGCACGCGAAAAAGCGCTATGGGTGGCTGGACCGCGTGAGCCCATACATACAGTTGGTGGGATCCGCCCCCCATTCAACACAGCGATGGCACCACCTGGTCCTTCGTCGACGGCCATGCCGTCTATCACAAGTGGGAAGACCGCCGAACGGTCGTGTTCGGCGAAAAGAAGGTCGCCAACTCCGAACCGCAAGATGGCAACGTGGACTTGGAGTGGGCCGCCTATGCCTGCTGGGGCGAGGAATCCCGCCTACCTTGGCGATACTGAAACCCCACGGCAATCGCACGTCCAACACGACCCGCCGACCCCCATATCGGCGGGTCGTTTCTTGCGCGGCGATCGCATCGGCTCGCCAAGACACGGCCGGTTCGGCGATATGCGTAGCGGGAGTATCAGCCTGACATACGGGCCGTAAACAAGATTCTCGCGGCATTTCCTGTTGCAGGCCATCCGCATGGACGATAAACTATTAGCAGCCCGGACATGAAATCTGATGATATTTGTGTAACTCCTTGTTTTATAGTGAGTTAGAGTGGACATACATGCGGACATATACTCAGACACATCCTTGGATATCATTCCAGCTTGATCTGCGACATGCCCCCTATACGCTGTGGCTCATGCTCGGGGAATGCCAGTCCAAGTGCGAACACGTCGCCAGGGTTCCGCTTCGCCCGGATACCGCGAACAAGCTGTATCAGATATACCTGGCGAAGGGAATTCTGGCCACGACCGCAATCGAGGGCAACACCCTGTCGGAAGAAGAGGTCCTCAAGCACCTCGAAGGGACTCTGAAGTTGCCCCCATCCCGTGAGTACCTGTCGCGGGAGATTGATAATATCCTCCGGGGATGCAACGAAACCCTGGACTTGATTGGAAAAGGCGAGGCGCCGGCTATCAGTCCCGACAGCATAAGACACCTCAATGAAGTGGTCCTCGATGGGCTTGATCTTGAAGAAGACTGTGTGCCGGGTCAACTGAGGCGGCACTCGGTTACTGTTGGCGGCTACAGGGGGGCGCCGGCCGGGGATTGCGAGCGGCTTCTCCAGAAACTATGTGACTGGCTCAACAGGGATCTCAACCCACCCCAGGATCCGAAACAGGACCTCACGATTGCCTATGCCATACTCAGGGCCGTCATGGCCCATTTGTATATAGCGTGGATACACCCGTTTGCCGATGGAAACGGGAGGACGGCGCGTCTTCTTGAATTTCAGATTCTCATGGGCGCGGGCGTCCCCGCCGCCTCCGCCCACCTATTGAGCAACCACTACAACGCGACCAGGACCGAGTATTACCGCCGGCTGTCCGGCGCCGGTCGTTCGGGCGGGGACGTAGTCCCCTTTCTTCTGTATGCCGTCCAGGGATTCCTGGACAATCTCAAGCAGCAGATCGATACGATTTGGATTCAACAATGGGAGTTGGCCTGGCAGAACTATGTTCACGAGCAATTCCGAGACAAGCCATCCGAGAGTTCAACCAGACAGCGCCGCTTAGTGATCGATCTCTCGCGCCAACAGTCGCCGGTCCTAAGAGTCAGGATTCCGGAAATCTCGCCCAGGCTGGCTCGAGCATACGCCAACCGCACACCCAAGACACTGGCGAGGGACTTGAACGCGCTGTGTGCAACCGGCCTTATTGCAGAGACGCCCCAGGGATATCGGGCCTGCAAGGAACGCATCCTCGCCTTCCAGCCGCAGAGGGCCGGGGCGTGCCTGGATCCGCAGGGTATCTTGCCATCCTCAAGATGACCGGCCGCAGGCGGCTTAATGGACGCTATACGCAATATGATATGCGAATTCACTTTCGCACGTCGAACGTTCGATACCGCACATTGCCCGCCGCATCGGCCGCCCGCACCGCGATCACGTGCTCGCCCGGCTCCAGACCCGTCACAACGATTCGGAAATCCTCCTGCCGCGTATCGAACACCAGGTCCTCCGGCACGGTCCCGATCCAGTCGCTCTGGCTGTTGACCGTGTACTGCACCTCGCCAATCATGCTCAGCGCATCGACCACGCGAAACGTCAGCGTCGCGGTCGAGCCTTCGACCTCCAGCGACGTCCGCCGGAACCGCGGGGCGGTATGGTCCACGACGACCGGCTCGCTCACGCGGCTGGCGGTCAGCTTCGTGGTGCTCGTATTGCTCCGCTCGTCGTCGGCCGTTACGCGAATCTCGTAGCGGCCGTCCTCCACGGTCCGCCCGTCCCATTCGATATTGTCGGCGGTCAGGCCCTTGCGCATCTCGATCCACCGGCTGCGCCCCTGCCGACGGAAGTCCACGCGGTACACCAGCGTATCACCGTTGCTGTCGGAGGCCCGCCATGAGATCTTGAAGAACCCGTCCTTGCCGGGCGCCTTCAGCGGCGTTATGTTCACAGCCTCGACCTGCGGCGCGACGTTCGGCACCGTGTTGGCCACCGCCACCTCCCGGATCACCGGCCCTCGCGTTCCGTCCCCGCGCAGCACCAGCTTGTACTGGCAGAACCGCCCCAGCGGCCCGTCCAACGGCGCCGGCCCATCAACCTCCCGCAGCGGGCTCCACGGTGAGAACGCCGGATCGTTCACATCCCCCACGTTGCCCATGCGCGACGCCGCCAACACCCGGCAGCCCGGGGGGATATCCGCGTCGATCTGGAGTTTGCCCCAGTCCGCGGGCTGGCCGGCGTCGATCAACTCCGAGAGGTATTCGCCCTCGGCCCTCAACCGCCCGGACAGCCTCACCAGCCGGGCCGGGTTGGCCGTGCCGATGTAGACCTCCCGCCCGGCCGCCGCCACGGCCGTTATCTGCGACGCCTGCTCGGCCTCAAAGACTATTGACGACGTCTCCGACGCCGGGTTCACTCGATACAGCCGCCCCTTGTTGCCCGTACCCACGAGCAGCTCCTGCCCCTGCGCCGTCAGGTTAAAGAACACGGCCACCTCGCGAAATACGTCCTTGACGAACCCGCGCCCCGTAATCCGGTACACATAGCTGCCCCGCGGCGGCGGGGTCATCGCGGCCGGCAGGGCGGCCCGCGCCGGCGCGCCTTCCTGCGACTTCTGCCCGGAGTTGGCGATCTCCAGCGTCCGCCCGCCGCTCATCTCCTCGGCGCCGTCGTCGCCGCCCTCATCCGGAGCGGCCTCCACGTCCGGCCGACCGGACGACGGGCTCTGGGCCGCGAACCGCGACTGCGTCTCGACCATCTGCGCCGACGTCGTGGCCGCATACAGCTCATCGGGCCCTGCGACCAGCAACGCCGTAACCTCCGGCTGGTCACTGTCGAACAGCACCGTGGCCGTCTTTGCCTGTGGGTCAATCCGGTAAATCAGACCCCGCGTATCGCTGCCGGCGTAGACAATCCCCTTGTCATCGACCACCAGCGAGAGGATCCCCTTGTCCGGGCTGTCGTAGATAACCTCCGCCGCGCCGCCGTCGGAGTCCAGCCGATACACCTGACCCTGCGGCCCCGTTCCCAGGTAGATACGGCCCGCCTTGTCCACCGCCATCGCGAAGATGTAGCGTGCCTGGCCCGGCTCGAAAATCACCTTCAACTCCCCATCCTCCAGGCGGCACAACCGGCAACGCTTGCCGCTGATGCCCACCAGCAGCCGACCCGAGGCATCCTGCCCCATAGCAAAGATGTGCTCGTTCGACAGATACTCCTTCTGCTCCACCACCGCCCCCGGCCGGTTCGCATCACCCGCCGCCTCGCCCGGGCCGCTGGCATCGCCCGCCTGCTCAACCGGGGTGGCATCCCTTGTTCCTGGAGTGGCATCCCTTCGCGCAGCGAAGGGATGGTCTGGACCAGCCTCTCCCTGTCCCCTGTCCGACGCCGGATAGATCCTGCGCAGCCGCCCCGCCCGATACTCATACACACCCCCGTTCGGACTGGTCCCCACGTACAGCGTATCCCCGCCGACCCACAGGCAGTTGATCGACCAGACATCCCCGAACGCATCGACCAGCACCTCGGTCGCCGGGCCGAGCTCCAGCGTGCCACGCGATCCCACCACGACCCCGTCCGCCCGGCCCTTGAGCAGGTCCGTGCGCTCCCGATGCCGCACAATCCGGCTCGTGACGGCCCGGACCTGTCCCGCACCCGCCGTCAACACCAGCGCCGCCGCCCATATAAACGCCCACCTCATCTGTCGCCGACTGAACCCCATATCATACCTTTGACACTATGGTTCCACCGTAATTTCAAGCATACTCCTGTCCATCACCACCGCCTCGATGTCCCGCCCGACCTCGACCCACTGCCGATACGGCAGCGTCGTCAGCGTCCGCCCGGGACTCTGCATGACCAGGGCCTTGGTCGCCGGCAGGTCCGGCAGTTCCTGCGTCTCGACGGTCACACCGCCGGCCGGCAGCATCAGGATACAATACAGCCGGCGGCGCTCGATGGTCAGCAGGTCGTTCAGCGCCGTCATCAGACCCTCGATGCTCTGCGCCACCAGCCGGTGTGGCGCGTTCTTGCGCAGGAAATCCTCATATCCGTAGGCCCCGCAGACCAGCAGGCCGTACTTGCCCGGCTTGACATGCTCCGGAACCGCCAACTCGAACCGGTGCAACCGCTTGCCCGCCAGGACCGATTCGACAATCACCTCGACCCCCAGCCGCTCTCCCGCGCGGACCCGCGTGTCCGCCACCTCCACCGACCATATCCGCGAGACCATCGTCCGCGGCGTCACCGTCACGTCGAACTCCACCGACTCGACATCCAGAAGTTCATACGGGTTGTTCATCACCAACTCGATGATCCCGCCGACCTCCGCCATCGCCTCGGACAGGGCCGTCCCCGTGGAGACGTTGGCGAACCTCACGCGCCGGTCCCCGGCAAGACCGATCGACGCACGGTACGCGATGCTGTGCTCCGGCGGGAATTCACCCATGCGAAGCGCCGCCCCCGACACCGCCGCCCGCACGACCGAGGCCGTCAATCCGCGGTTGCGGGCCACGCGGCATTCATACCGCCGCGGCCCGACGTCGTTGAACCGGTCGACCGTGATGGTCAGCGGAAAGGTCCCCGCCTCGACGTCCATCCGCCCCACGACGGCCGAGGCCGCATCCTGACGCAGCGCCCCGATGGTCCGGCCGACGCTCGCCAGTTTGAACGACCGCGACAGGCTCGAGACCACCGTATGGACCCGGCCGGTCGCTATCGGCAGGTCCACATCCCCATAGCCCAGGAAACCATGCCCGAAGCCATACACCGTCTCGCCCACAACCTCCGTAACCGTACCCTGCACGCTGATGGAGATATCCCCGCTGACCAGCGGAACCATCAGGCA
>DDXG01000182.1:26527-26706 GCA_002347125.1 Phycisphaerales bacterium UBA2266 | reverse complement strand
CGCGGACGGGCAGGACTTCTCGCTCCGCACGACGGCCACCCGGAACTTCTGGCGGACGCAGTTGTACGGCGGGGCCTATGATCACGACTTCAGGTGTGCAAGCCTGAACGAGTGGGTTCACTTCGCCCAGACGTATGATGGGACGACCAGCCGGGTCTATGCCAACGGCACGCTGGTGG
>DDXG01000182.1:0-26509 GCA_002347125.1 Phycisphaerales bacterium UBA2266 | reverse complement strand
GTCCACAGATCGTTACCCTTTGATTGGCACCTATGCGGGGCCCGGACATCCATCCGGGCCCCGTTTGTTTTTTGTCGGGTGTGCCCAGACGACGGTCCCTGTTGAACTGCCGGCAGGGCCGACAGGTTTTGTTTTGACGGCGGGCAAAGGAGCGGATATGGTGCATGTGCTGTCCGAAGGAGGGCAGAGGCAACGTAAGGTGGCGCCGGATGGATACAGGCATGTTGGAGTTGGTCCAGAAGATCCTGTGGGCGACGGGCTTCATCGCCGTCGGTGGGACACTTGCGCTGGTCTTTGTCCTGGTGTTTGCACCGAGCATCTTCGGAGCCAGAGCGATTCAGAAGCAGCTTCAGGCAATGGGAGAGCAGTTGGAGCATATCCAGAGGCTGCTCGAGAAGACAACAGCCTCGACGGATACGAAAGGCCAGGATGACAAGAAACGCTAACGTCTACTGACGGCTGGCGGTGGCGCTGAATTGGAGGTAGTCCTTATGGGCAAGCCGTATGTGATGGGCTGTATACTGGTAGCGATCGTTGCGGGCATGGCCTGTACACGGGCCGAAGGCCGAATCGTGGAGCTTTCGTCGTTGGACCTGACGAAGATGACGGCCGGCTGGGGCCGACCGGTGGCCGACAAGAGCATCCAGAATCAGCCCATGCGGATTGCCGGACGGCTGTTTGAAAAGGGTGTCGGCACGCACGCCAAGAGCGTGATGTATGTGGACCTCAAGGGGGCCGCTACCCGCTTCACGGCCCACGTGGGAGTCGATGATGAGGTCAACGGGAACATCGGGAGCGTTGAATTCCGCGTTTACGGGGACGGCAAGCTCCTGTGGACCAGCGGGGCGGTCAAAGTGGGGGACGAGGCCTGGCGAGCGGATGTGGATCTGGCGGGCGTGAAGACCGGGATTCTCCTGGTGGATTCGGCCGGAGATGGAATCGCCTACGACCACGCGAACTGGGCCGAGGCGGCGTTTGAGGTGGCCGGCGACGGCCCGGTGGCCATCGATCCACCGGTGGAAGAGGCGGTGATTCTGACGCCCAAGCCCGGTCCGGAGCCGAGGATCAACGGGACCCGCGTCCATGGTGTGCGGCCGGGATCGCCGCTTCTATTCACGATTGCGGCCACGGGTGTTCGGCCGATGACGTTCTCGGCCAGGGGGTTGCCGCGGGGGTTGGCGCTCGATTCGGCGACCGGGCGGATTACCGGGGCTGTTCAGCGTCGGGGAACCCATGATGTGCGTCTGCGGGCGGAGAATGCGGCCGGGACGGCGGAAGGCCGCCTGCGGATTGTCGTGGGCGACAGGCTGGCGCTGACGCCGCCGATGGGCTGGAACAGTTGGTACTGCTTCTTCGACGGAGTGACGGACCAGATGATGCGGGCCGCGGCCGACGCGATGGTCGAGACCGACATGATCAACCATGGCTACATGTATGTGAACATCGACGATGGATGGATGGTCAAACCGGGCTCTCCCGATCCGTTGCTGGGCGGGCCGCCGCGCGACGAGCAAGGCCGCATCAATGCCAACGGTAAGTTCCCGGATATGAAGGCGCTGACCGACTACATTCACAGCAAGGGGCTTAAGGCCGGGCTCTACACGTCGCCGGGACCGACGACATGCGCCGGGTACGTGGGCAGCTACGGACATGAGGCCGACGATGCGAAGCGTTTCGCGGAATGGGGATTCGACTTCCTCAAGTATGACTGGTGCTCCTACGACCGGATTGCCAAGGACCGCAGCCGCGGGGAGTTGACCAAGCCCTATTTCCTGATGGACGCCGAGTTGAAGAAGCAGAGCCGCGACTTCATCTACAACCTCTGCCAATACGGGATGGGCGATGTGTGGGAGTGGGGCGAGCAAGTCGGCGGGCATTGCTGGCGGACGACGGGAGACCTGGGCATCGCGTCGAGCTTGTACGACAACGTGGTCAGCTACGGATTCTCTCATGCGGGCAAGGAGAAATGGGCCGGGCCGGGACACTGGAACGATCCGGACTACCTTCTAATCGGCTGGATCGGCTGGAGCGGGCAGTTGCGGCCGACGCCGCTTTCGCCGAACGAGCAGTATACCCACGTGACGCTGTGGTGTCTGCTGGCGGCGCCGCTGATCTTCAGCGGGGACATGACGAAGCTGGATGATTTCACGTTGAGTCTGCTGACGAATGACGAGGTGCTGGAGGTCAACCAGGACCCGCTCGGGATGCAGGCCGCTCGTGTAGTGCATGACGGCGATTGCAGCGTCTGGACCAAGGGCATGGAGGATGGGTCGAAGGCCGTAGGGTTCTTCAATACCGGGGAGGTGGAAACGACGGTAGGCGTGGACTGGGCGGACCTGGGACTTAAGGGCAGGCAGCGGGTCCGGGACCTGTGGCGGCAGGCGGATATCGGCGTATTCGAAGGTCGGTTCGAGGCCAAGGTCCAGCGCCACGGCGCCGTGATGGTGAGGTTGTTCCCGGTCGAGTGATGCCGTCCGGCAGGAGGTCAATGTGATGCGTATTGCGGTCTATCTGGGGGTCTGCGGGGTGCTGTCCGCTGTCGCGTGCGCACAGATGGCCTTGACGCGGGAGCAGATTGAGGCCGACTGGCTGCGGCAGGAACAGGTGCGCTGGACACAGGGCGCCGGCGGACAGGTCGGCCGTGAGGATGACGCCGCCGGCGGCGTGGACGGCGTCAAGGACGGTATGTGGGGTTTTCATACGGCCAATGAACCGCAACCGTGGTGGCGGGTGGACTTGGGCGAGGTCGTGCCGATCGACCGTGTGGTGCTCTACAACCGCACGGAACTGGCCGAGCGGAATTCGCGCATTATCGTCTCGCTCAGCGATGACGGGCGGATGTTTCGTCACGTATACCAGCACGATGGCACGGTCTTCTACGGCCATTCGGACGGCAAACCGTTAATCGTAGAACTAAACGGGCAGCGTGGGCGGTACGTGCAACTCGGACTCGGGGGCGCGAGCTACTTCCATCTGGATGAGGTCGAGGTCTACGCAAGCGGTCGGGATGACAATATCGCGCTGCACAAGCCCGCGACCCAGAGCAGCATCAGCCAGTGGTCCAGGTCGCATGCAACGGACCGGCGGCTCCGCGTGCGCGATGCGGTTGAACGTGGACTGAGGTTGGCCGCCGATCTGGAGGCAATGGGCGTCGACGTCAGCGACGGCCTGCGGCGGCTTGAGGCCGTCCGCCGACGGGTTTCGTCGCAGGGGACGGATAGCGCCGATTCCGAGAAGTCGCTGTATCTGGAGGCACGGTGGGCGATACGGCAGATGGCCCTGTCGAACCCTCTGCTCGATTTCGACAGGATACTGTTCGTCAAGCGTGTGCCGCCGGCGTTCCCACACATGTCGGACCAGTACTACGGCTGGTGGTCGCGGGGCGGGGGCGGCATCTATGTGCTGGAAGGATTCAAGAGCGACTCACCCAGTGTGCGATGTCTGACGGAGGGCTTTGCCGAGGGCAGCTTCCTGCGGCCGGATGTTTCGTTCGATGGCGGAAAGGTGGTCTTTGCGTATTGCCGGTTCTACGCCGAGACCCACCAGATGCAGAAGGTGGACAAGTCGGCTCTGCCGCGGGACGTCTTCTACAACATCTATGAGATGAATATCGACGGCGGCGGGTTGCGGCGGCTGACGGACGGCAAGTACGACGACTTCGACAGTCGCTACCTGCCGGACGGCGACATCGTGTTCCTTTCGACGCGCAAAGGCCAGGCGGTCCAGGTCGCCCGTGCGAGCACGGCCGCGACAATGCGGGTGGCGATGCCGGACAGCTACGTCCGCTGCGGCGGCGACAACTGGCGGCCGGTGCCGGTTTTCACACTGAACCGGATGCGGCCGGATGGGTCGGACATCCGGCCGATCTCCGCATTCGAAAACTTCGAGTGGACGCCGTCCCTGGCGGCGGACGGGCGAATCGTATATGCCCGGTGGGACTACATCGACCGCTTCAACGGCCCGTTCATCAGCCTGTGGTCGGCGAACCAGGATGGGACCAATCCGCAGTTGGTCTATGGGAATTACACATCCAAGCCCCAGTGTATCTTCGAGGCACGGTCGATTCCGGGTTCCCACAAACTCGTGTTCACGGCCGCGGCGCACCATTCGAATATGGGTGGTTCGCTGGTGCTGTTGGACCGCACCCGTGGGACCGAGTATGAGCAGCCTCTGACCCGTTTGACGCCGGAGGTCTGCTTCCCCGAGACCGAGGGCTGGCCCGCGCATTACTACAGCAATCCGTATCCGCTCAGCGAAGCGTACTTCCTGGTAACTTGGAGTGACAGGCCGCTGCCGCCGCACAGCTTCGTGACGACCGACGACCGCAACCCGGTCAATCCTCAGGGCATCTATCTGTACGATGCATTCGGCAATCTCGAGCTGCTCTATCGCGACGCGCGGATCTCAAGCATGTACCCGCTGCCGGCCACGGCCCGCCCCAGACCTCCGGTGCATCCGGAGACGGTGGATTGGGACGGCGCCCAGGAGGGCCGTTTTCTCGTGCAGGATGTCTATCGAGGATTGCCGGGCGTGCCGCGCGGCGCCGTCAAGCGTTTGCGAGTGATCGGCGTGCCGCCGAAGGTGCAGCCGCACATGAATCAGCCGGCCATCGGCGTCTCGCAGGAGGACCCGGGCAAGTTTGTCATCGGCACAGCGCCGGTTGAGGCGGATGGATCGGCCTATTTCCGCGTGCCGTCGGGCGTATCGGTGTTCTTTCAGACGCTGGACGAACAGGGGATGGCAATTCAGACGATGCGGAGTCTTACTTACGTGCAGCCGGGCCAGACGCTGTCGTGCGTGGGATGCCACGAGTCGCGGGAGTCCGCGCCGGCCGTAGGGCCCGTGGCGGCCGCCCGTAGGCAGCCCTCCAAGTTGCGGCCGGGCCCCCCGGGTTCATGGCCGCTTCGATTCGATGAACTCATCCAGCCGCTCCTGAATGATTCATGCGTCAGTTGCCACCATGCCGCCGGTGGCGATGCGGCGGCGAAACTGGTTCTGACAGCGGACAAGGCATACACGAATCTGATGGCTTTCGCCGACCAGGACCTGCACAAGCTGGCCTTCGAGAAGGATGCGTCCGTGCCGGGGGATTGTGTCGCCCACAAGAGCCGGTTGCTGGCGGCGCTTGCAGATGGCTCGACCCATCGGGATGTGCGCCTGGATGCGGAAGGCTTCGAGCGGCTGGTAACGTGGATGGATGTCTACGCGCAGCAGTCAGGCTCGTTCAGCGAGCAGCAGGAACAGGAGCTTCGCCGGCTGCGGCAATCACTGGCGGCCGTATTGGCCGAATGACAACTACAGCTGCGGCTGCCTTCTTGACGCAACGGAGTTGCGCAGTGTGAACGGCTCGAAGAGGCCGTAGGGCAGCGTGTCGTATTTCTCGCCGGGCGGCGGGCCGGTCTCGGGGCCTTGCTGGAACATGTGCGGCCAGGCGGCCCCGGCCGTAGGGCCTATGTGATGCGGGCCGAGCGTGTTTTTGAGCGTGCCGACGACCGTCACTTCGATGGTGTTGCGGTCGTAGCCGATCGCGTCGGTCACATCGAGCTGCCAGGGTTGTGAGACAATCCGGCCGACAAGCCTGCCGTTGACCGTCACACGCGCGACGCTGCCGGACCATTTGGGCAGTTCCACGAGATAGCGGCCGCGTGGCCGTTCGATATCGAAGACTTCCGTGTAGGCAACACCCGCGGCATAGAACGGGTGACCGTTGGCGTTCCATGCGTGGCCGACCTCAAGCGGGGCATCCGGGATAATCACAAAGCCGCTATTGGCGGGCTTGAGGCGGAAGTCGCCCAGCACGTACGCCGACTCCAGCTCGTGATAAATGGTAAAGGGTGACGCCTTGAGGGTGATGGTGTTATCACCGACCTGCGCCAGGGACCGGATATCGATACGCCCGAAGGCGCGGTCCAGCCACCAGCGGTCCGCTTGAGCTTCGACGGCCTTGCCGTTGCAGGTTATCGTGTAGAGGTCGGGACGTTCGATCACGATGTCGAGCGTTTCAGGAATCTGCTGCTCGATACTGAACGTGTAGGTCGCTTCAAGGCCGCTGTCGCCGGGGAAAGTCCTGGTGATCAACTCCTCGCGGAATTGCACGGCACTATCCCAGGGATTGCGCTCCATGCCGTTGCGGGCGAAGGCGAACTGATTGGCCTGGTAGAAGTAAGTATTGGCCTTTGTCTGGCCACCGGCTGTCACGGTAACGCAGTCGAGGACCAAGACGTTGTCTTCCAGACGGCGGACGGAGGTCGGGCCCACGGGATCAATGGTTGTGATGCTGCGGGCGCGCTGCCGCATGGGCGGCGTGCGGGAATCGGCGAGACAGAGCATGAGGCTGCCGCAGGGCGGCAGTTCATAGCGGGCGGTGACATTCCCAGCGTCTCTGACAAAGGGGTAACGAGCGATCTGGCCCGTATTGAGGTCCCATTGCTCTACGCCGCGAGCGTTTGTGACGATGCGGCCGGATGAGGGATCGGTGATGCTGGTGTTGACGAGGAACAGGAAGGAGCCGTCATCAAGTGTGCGGCGGTGATGGAAGAGGATGCCCTTGTCGCCGCCGTCGCGGAGGATCCGCAGCCCCTTCGGCATGACCTTGAGCAGTTCGGCGGGCAGCTCGGCCGCTGAAAGCCTGCGGAAGTTCTTCGCGTCGGCAAGCCTGGCGGGGGCATCGGACTGGACACCGTCGATCCGGCCGGGCAGGTCGCCGCAGCACAGGAGGACGCCACCCTGGCGGCCGTACTTGTCGAGGAGCCTGAAGGTGGACTCGTCGAGGTTCTCAGTGCCCTCTGGAAGAACGACTGTGCGGTAATCGCACTTGCCGACTCTGAGGGTCCCGCCTTCGGTTGAGGCATGTCGGGCGAGGACGTCCTCCGACACAAGGTCGTATTCCACCTGCGCGGCCTCCAGCGACATGATCATCGATTGGAAGCGGTCGCCAAGGGCCTTGAGCTGCTCTGCTGCGGCCGGGTCGGCCTGATAGAACCATGCGGTCGTTGTTGGCTCAATGACGACAATATCGTTATGCTGTTGCCCGGCGGACATGACCAGCGACAGCCGCGTGAAGTAGTCGGCCATGACGTGGTAGTCGGGCCACCAGGGCGTGTGATACGAGAAGGACTGGGGGTGGTCACGTTTGCGGGCCCCCCGGACGGTGATGTAGGAGAGATGCTCGTTGAGCGTATTGACGCCCAGGACATACAGCCAGTCGCCGATGCGCTTCATGTCCTCAAATCGCAGGTCCCAGCCTCCCGCTCCGTATGCCTCGCAGAGGGTCCGCGCCCGGCCCATCTGATTGGCGACACTGGCAAGCTCCCGCACCGCGCGGGCATTGCCGAACTGGGCGTGCGTATCCTCGGCATAGCGGTTCATGAGTGTGTCGATGGCCGGCCGCTGGTGCCATGCGTACATGGCCATATTGTCCGGCACGCCGATGCAGTTGGGCCATTCGTGCTCCCAGTAGTGGCCGGTGAATTCCAGGTGGTTCTTTTCGCAGTAGTCGTAATAGGGCCTGGCCCAACGCTCGATGAAGAGGTGGTTCAGCGTGGAGAAGTAATTGTGGCGGATGCGTTTGTAGTCGCCGACAGGATTCGTCAGGCTTGGGATATGGTCCAGCAGGCTGTAGCCCCATCGCTTCTCGAATACCTCAGGCAGGTCGTCCGTCCAGGGCATTCCCCCGGCCGGACGCAGTTGCGGCTCATCCGTGAAGGAGCCCGGAACGCGCTTGCCGAACTGGTCTGCGAATGCCTTGCGATAGGGCTCAAGCGTGATCTCCAGGAACTTCTCGGTCACGCCAGGATAGATCAGGTCGACGTAGAATTTGCCTCCATACCAGGGGCTGGTTCCGGCGCGCTGAATCGTGGCGGTATAGTATGTGGATTGGGGCAGTTCCCCGCCTTCACGGACCTGGGCCGTGATATTCTCAACGCCATTGTCGCTCTGGCGATGGACCGTGAGAAAACCAGCGTCGGCCTTGGGCGGGCTGTCGGTCTTGCTGACGGCCAGGCCCCGCCCGCGGGATTCGGGCATGGCATCCGGCACGAAGCCCCCCGCGAAGCCGGACGGGTAGGAGTTCTCATCGTAGATCCAGATGTTCATGTCCAGCTTCTCGGCCTCGTCGAGCGCCACCTTCCAGAGTCTGATCCACTCATCGGACAGATACGGCGTCATCAGGCCCGGCCGGGGATGGACCCATGCCTGCTTGACGTGCTGATCGGCGAGGTCGCGGAGCGTGGACCGGACCTGCTCTTCCGTGAGCATGTCGTTCCAGACCCACAGCGGCCCGGAGCTGTAATCCCGCCCGGGCTTATCGAACTGGGCTCGGATATCAGCGGTGGTTTTAGCCCGCGTCGGACTGGCCGCAGCCGCGACGATAGTGGTGAGAACGGCGAGTACACGAGTGCAGTGCATGTCTTGCTCCTTCAGATGTTCATTCGTAGCCTTCGGAACGAGCCATAGTAATGTGACTCCGTGGACTGTGCAAGGCCCGAACGCGCATGAAGCGGCATGGCCCTCCGTATCTCGCTCGCATTCAGACCTTGATAGGTGGCAGCCCTTGCCGAAGGCAAGGGATGGAGGGTGCTTGAGCCAGGTGCGCAGACCCGTCCGGAACGAAACAAAACGACTGCCCCATCGCCGCCGCCAATCACGGCTCGGGGGCCGCCGGTTTCAACTCGCTCCACTGAGGGATGTTGATGCGGATCGTAGCCGGCTCGATCTGGCCGCCGATGACCTCAACAGGCCGCATGGAATCGGCCATGTTGGCGTTTCGGACATTGAGGCGGTAACGGCGATTGGCCATATTCGAGAAGGTGAAACGGCCGCGCCCGTCGGCGGGCCCATCGGCCTCGAGCGATTCGTAGTCGGCGATCCTCGTCGAGGTGCTGTCGGCCCAGGCCCAGAGCTGGGCGTTGGGAACGGGTCGCCCGGTGGCGCTGTCGAGCACTACCCCCGTGACGGACAGACCCTTGGCCAGCTCCAGCACGACCGGCTTGGTGGGGTCGGCGACATTGTGGCGCAGCGGCCGGTAGCCGGGCTCGGTTGTGACCTTGATATAGTAATCCCCTTTGAAATCCCGGTTGACGTTCTCGAAGGCGAACCGGCCCATCTCGTCGGGGCGGATTTCACGGCCGCCCGATCCCCAACGGGTGGCGTCGGTCTTGAGCGAGACCTCAAGGCGCACCATCATCCGCGCCGGCGAACCGTCGGGACCAAGAAGACGGCCCTGCAGCGTAATGCCTTCCGGAATCGGCACGTCGCACGGTTGAATCGGGTTCGCGGCCGTCAGGGCAATCGGATCGGTGGCGACCCAGGTGTCTCCTCTATGAGCGACGATGATGTAGGCGCCATCCAGAGGTAAAGGCGCGGCGTTGTACTTACCGCGATCCGTGCCGCTCAAGACATTGGACAGACTGTGGTGGTACTCGACAATGCTGGGCTTGCTGCCCGGGACCAGGGAGGCACTGGCCTGTTCGCAGGGCGAACCGTCGGCGTTGCGGACAACGCCATAGATGCCCCCCGCCGGATGGGCCTCAATGCGGACGACGAAGGGCTCATCGTCGGGCTCGATTCGGACGGGTTGGACCATCTCGGCAAACCAGTAGCCGATAGGCCGCGGGCCGTGGTAGTAGTCTATGCTGTACTTGAAATCGCACGGAACCGGCAGATAGACCTCGGCCGTGCCGTCCTTGAGCTCGAGCCACTGTGGCGCCATGCCTCGCTTGAGCCGTCGCATCTCATCGGTGATATGGTCTATGCGAAGACCGCCGGCCGCGGGCGGGGAACCCTCGGGAACGTTGACCTGCAGTACGACGCAGCGCTTGGCGGAGTCGGTCTCCGGCGAGAGGTTGAAGATGACGTTGTCGATGTCGTCGGTCGCCGGGTCGAGCGTCCGGGATTCATCGGCGGCCGTGATGCTGACTGTCTGGCCCCAGTAGTCGTCGATGCTGAAGAGGGCCTCGCCGTCGCGGATATCGCATTCGACGGTCTTGGCCGAGCCGACGGAGCTATGGCCGGTCATGACGAATGTGTCCGTATAGCTGACGACCGCCCGGCCGTCGCGGAGCTTCAGGCGGCCCAGGTCGCCAATGACCTTGCCCTGTATCGGACGAAAACGGTCAAGGGCCAATTCAACACCGCGCCCCGGAGCGACCGTATCGCTGTACGTCGGCATGTAGCCATCCGCCTTGACCAGGACCAGGTACTGCGTATCGGCGCGGAGGCTCCTGAGGGCGAAGCGGCCCTGTGTATCCGTGACCGCCGGGGCCTCGCCGTGCATCCCACCCTCGCTATAGCTGCCGTCGCCCGCCTTCGAGAGCATAAGCCGTATCTCAGCACCTTGGACGGGCTGGCCGGTGTCCTTGGCAATTACGGTTCCCATCGCGGGCACCGTCGGCTTGAGAGCGAAGACAGCAGGCCGCTCAGGGTCGGGTGTGAAGCGGATGGAGCGGTCGAACTCAAAGCCGTCGGCCCGAACCTGCAGGGCGACTCGCTGCGCGGCGGCGTTCTTGAGGACGGCCACGCCCGACTCATCGGTGGTCAGCCCGATACTATGACTGTACGAGCCCTCGTCGTAGAGATAGCCGCCGATGATCTCCGCTCCGCCGATGGGGTTTTTCTGTTCGTCCACCAGTCTGATGGCGGCGTCGAAGCCCGCCTGGAGCGTGATCTCTATGCCTGTGACCATGCCGCCGGGTTCGCTGCGATGGGGCCCAGAGAAGGCGGGCGCATAGCCGTCAGCGGAAACCGCAATACGTATCTCCCCGAACACAGCCTCGTATTCGAACGTGCCCGCGTATGTGAAAGGGCCATTCTGTGAAAGCGAGACGCCGTAACTGCCGCTGTGGCGTGGCCGCCGGCTATGGACCACGATGTGCGTATCCTTGGGCAAAGGCCGCCCATCCCACGTAGCGACCGTACCCGACAGCAGTATCTTGTCGGCCGGCCCGTACTCGCGGGCCTCGACGCCGTGCGTCCGCGCAATCTCATTGAGGCGGTCGATCCTCTCCTGCGGCGAGAGCAGTTTCCCGGCCAGAGCCACGGTGGCGTTGGTGCCCTTGTACAGGGCGAACAAGACCGCGATGGACGCAACGAGCATAACGCCGGCGATGGGCCACGAGACTCGCAATCGCGGGCGGTGATCCCTGGTCAGGACCCGCTTGATTCGGTCGATGATTGATCCGCTCAGGTCAGAGCCGCCAAACCCGACGATGGCTGCCGCTGGCATGGACGGTCCGGCGGGGCTCAGGCGAGCCGCCCAGAGAGCCAGAACCTCCGCATATCGCCTGCCCGTGCCGCAGGCAGCGACCCCCGCTCGGTCGCAGCAGGCCTCTCGCTCGATACGCACCTGTCGACTGACCCACCACGCGGCGGGGTTGAAGAAGAACAGTGCTTCGACAATGAGCTGGCAGAAGTTGACCAGGTAGTCGTGTCGGCGGATATGGGCCAGTTCGTGGGCCAGGACGGCGTACAGGTCGTCAGCGGGTATCTCGCTGAGCATGGATACGGGCACCAGCAACGCTGGCCGCAGACACCCGATAACCCCAGGTACAACAACCCGTTCGCACGCCAGAACCGTGATTCTCCGGGCGATACGCATCCGCCCGCGAAGGTTCTCAACGACGCCGAGAATCCGCGGATCAGTCACGGGCCTGGAGCATCTTCGCAGCCGCCCCGCCCCGTGGGCAAGCCAGACAGCTCGCATCAGCATGACACAGACACCAATGAGCCAGCCAACGGCAACCGGCCCCTCCCAGTCAAGCGGAACGAATCTGGCAGCCGCTGGAGGTATTGTCCGGACATCGGCGGGGCTTGAAACGGAGAGACCAACGTCTTGGACCGATTCAGTCTCAGCCTGCGAGAGGGTTTCTATGGCGGTTTGTGTCGGTGTGGCGTCCGAAGAAGGTTCATAGTTCAGAACGGCCCATGTCGTCAGAAAAGCCACAAGGACCGCCCCGAGCGAGCCGACGGCGGCATTGTAGCGTGCGGCTGCGCGGCCGGCGGGAACCATGCGCAATCCCGCGTATAGCAGGACGCCGATCAAGAGGGCCTGCCAGAGGCTGTGAAGCAGTGCTTCCGGCAACGTAGCGGCCGGCTGGCTCTGAAGAAGGGCACTGAATGCTTGCATGTCAAAGACTCCTTTCTCCAGGCGACTTGGGAGCCGCTTCAAGGGCATCGAGGACCTGTCGGATTCGGCGGAGTTCCTCCGGGTTGGGGGCGGTCTCGCTGAGCAGCGCCTGCATCATGGCATAAGGCTGGCCGCCGAAGAGATTGTCCACGAGCCTGCGCATGAACGGGCGCATGATCTCGCTCTTGCCGACGGCAGGGCTGTAGACGTGGGCATTGCCGCGATCTGTATGGGTCAGGAGCGCCTTCTTCTCCATCACCTGGAGGACCGATAATACCGAAGTATATGCCCTNNTGCGTCTTTTCATGGTTATCTCCAACTAAATATATCGTACTGTTCTTGCAGTATCTACTGTAACTACAGTATGTGCAAGACAGAAGCTGCAAAATTATTCATTTTTTTTCTGTCGGCGAAAAGAGTGCCGTCCGGCCGGGCCGAACAGTCGATCTGTCTCGCCCAGACACTCCTGGGGGGAGGAACTTGCGGATTTGGGCCCAGCGCTCTACAATGCCCAACCCGCATCTGAAAGGCTGCGGTTTCGTTGGCGTCAAAGGCAAAGGCCCCTACATCTCGTGACCGAAAGCGGCCTGGGGCAATACCGGTGAAGGCAAGGAGTCCGCAAACGTGGGGCATGATGTGGAGCTATCGGTTGTGGCGCCGGCTCACAATGAGGCGGAGAACCTGCCCGTATTCGTTGCGGAGGTGGCGTCGGCAATGGCTGCGATCGGTCGCAGTTGGGAGTTGATCGTCGTAGATGACGCCAGCACGGATGATGGGGTAGCCCTCCTACGGGATCTGATGGGCCGGCACCAGCAGTTGCGAGTGGTCTTGCTCAGTCGCCGCACGGGCCAGACCGGAGCGCTGACGGCTGGTCTGGCGGTTACCCGCGGCCGGTTCATTGCAATGTTGGATGCCGATTGCCAAAACGAGCCCCGCGATGTTGGCTTGATGCTTGAGAAGCTGGAAGAAGAGGCTCTGGACATGGTCAACGGCTGGCGCAAAACGCGCCAAGACAACTGGCTCCGTCTGGTCTCGACCCGCGTGGCCAACTGGGTGCGCAACCGGTTGACACATGAGCATATCCAGGACTCGGCGTCGGGGATCAAGGTCTTCCGGGCGGCGTGCCTGGAGCGGATCAGACTTTACGACGGCATGCACCGATTCTTGCCGACCCTGTTCCGCCTGGAGGGGTTCCGAGTGGCCGAGATGCCGGTCAGCCATCGGCCCAGGAGTGCGGGCAGGGCTAAGTATGGTGTGTGGAATCGGGTGTTTAGGGCTTTGGGGGATGCGCTGGCGGTGCGATGGATGCGCAGCCGGCTGCTCAGATATGAAGCCAGAGAATTGGAGCGTAACGATGCTTAGTCGATTCAGTGAGGGCCTCAGCGGCAATCTGGATATGTGGGTGGTCTTCGGTGTTGCGGCCCAAGTTGCGTTTACTGCCCGATTCATTGTCCAGTGGATTGCCTCCGAGCGTCAGGGCAGGAGCGTCGTGCCGGTGGCGTTCTGGTATCTGAGTCTGGTGGGTAGTTTCGGGCTGCTTGTATACGCCATTGTCAGGGCGGACCCCGTGTTCATTCTGGGCCAATCGGCCGGCAGCATTATCTACGTGCGAAACCTCATGTTGATATACAGTCATCGAGGCGAGGAAAGGTCGTGAGCATGCCCGATGAGACGCCTTCAGCTGCCGTCGGGTCTGAGCCACCCGGCATCGGATGGTTGCTGGCTCTATTGATGCTGGCGCTGCTTCCGCTGGCCGCCGACTACCTGCTCGTGCATCCGGATGAACGCCACTACACGGATGGTGCGGGGAACATGTTGGTGGACGGCCAATGGCTCAGTCCGCGAACGGCGGAGGGTGAATACCGATTCAAGAAGCCTGTTCTGGCGTACTGGGCCACGGCGGCGGGGATACGGGCCTTTGGAGGCAATGCCCTGGGGGCCAGGATCCTCTTTCTGCTGGCCGCGGCAGGGACGGTTTACGTGACCTACCGGACGGCCTTGATTATTCACCGCCGGGGCGAGTGGGCTTTTATGACGGCCGCTATCGTCGCGATGAACCCGGAGATTATCTTGGCGGGGACGCGGTCTATGCCGGATATCCTGCTGATGTTCTTCCTCTGCGTGACCTTCTGGGGATTCACCGGGGTGATACTGCGACCTCGGCGAGAGTGGATCTGGCCGTGGGTAGCCCATCTCGGCGTGGGTCTGGCCCTGGCGACCAAGGGATCGCCTCCATTGGCCATGGCCCTGTATTTCGCTGTCTGTGCATGGGCGTTACGGGGGTCTTCGGCCCTGCGACGTACCCTGTACCCCGGGGCCCTGGCGACAGGTCTGATCATCGGTCTGGCCTGGTACGTGGCGGCGCTGGCGATGCACGGACGCGCCATGTGGGCGGAATTCATGGAAGACCACGGGCCCGGGCGGGTGGCGGGGGATTCGATGGCGGTTGCGGCAGTGTTCCTGTTCTATGCCGCATTGTGGCCGGCGTTATCGGTGCCGTGGAGCCCTGTGGCCGTGGTAGCGATCCTACGCAGGCAATGGAGCAGGCGGCGTCTGCCACGCCGGGCTCGCCTTGGGACCCTCCTGGCGATCGGATGGGTGGTCGTAACGACAATCATCCTGAGCCTCTTGACCAATGTATATGATCGATACACCCTGATAGCCATGCCGGCCGTCTGCATCGCGATCGTAGGTCTCTTCCGCAAGATGAGGCCAGCGAACCTGACGGTGGAATTGAAGAGGGTGTCGTGGATCGTGCTCAGTTTGCTGGCGATGGGCGGACTTTTGGTGTTTGGCGTCAATACATGGCTGCGGTGTTGGGACGGCATGATGAAGGCGGCCGTCGCCGGCGGCGTGATGGGTCTGCTGGTTTACAGGATCGTCCGGTATGGCCAGCCGTGGAGCCACGTTACGGCAGTGGCGGTTGCCTGGTTGGGGTTTGTGGGTATCGCGGGTCTGGGCCTGGGCTGGTTGGTGGTGCCCGAGGCAGGGCAACAATTGGCGGAGGCAATGCGCGCACACAGGCTGCTGCGAGGCCAGGATTCCCACCAGACCGTGGTGATGGTCGGCGAAGACAATATAGCGGCGATGATTCGCGTCTTCACATCCTACCAGGCCGAGCTTGACGGATATTCGTGGCTTGTGGAACCCGGCGCCGCCGAGGCGGCTGCAAACGCCTCCTGGCTGATTATCCATGAAGATGAATTCGCGGACTTGGAGCAAGGGTTGTTTGAACCGGTGATAACGGCCTATTGTATCAGGGACACCTCGCCGAGCCAGTTGTGGCATGCCGTCAGGAGCGGCGAGCTGAATGAGTTGAGGCAGTCTCTGCGCAAGAGACTATTCCTCGCTCGGCGCGTCGATCAAGGCCGGGTCGGCGGTCCCATACATCACGGCGAGACGGTCGCGTCGTTTGTGCGGAGATAGAGCCTGACGTCGAGCCTGCGTCCGCTGACGTAGTCGATGCCCCGCACCGAGCCGGCCGGCGAAAGACGCGAATGCTCGTCCAGCCAAGCGAGTTGATCCGTGGTGATCAGCAACAAACCCGATCCGGATGCGCCCGCCCATGCTTCCATCTCACGCTGGGAGCGGATGGTATCAATAGGCCGGCCGATGTAGAAATTCAAACTGGGTTCGGCGTAGCCGCAGACGGCGACAGGGGTATCCGGGGATGCCCGTTCCCGGACGATCTGTCCGACGCGAGGTGCGATCTTGACCTGTTCGATGGCTGGCAGGATGCCGAACGCGATAGTACCTGCGAATGCCGCCATGGCGATGGCCAGAACGGTGGTGCTGGCAGCGATTCGGTTCTGGAGTTGATACCGGCACGACAGAACCGCGGCCGTCGTCCATATCGCAGCCGCGATCCAACAGCACGGCCGCAAGTCAGGCATACGTGTGTACTCCGGGACGATCGCAAGGCCCACGGCGAAGAACAGCACGGCGGGCGTGAAGTAGATGACACCACGCCGAAACCAGCGTCGGTCCCGCTCAGAAAGCAAGTCGTTGGCCGCAGCATCAATTGATCCGCCGAGAGCCAGCGACAGAGGTGGCCAGATGAAGAAAATGTAGTGCGGCAGTTTGGTCGCGACAAGCGTCATCAGAATCAGGGGCGCCAAGACCCAGACGAGAAAGAGGTTGCGAAAACGATAGCCGCCGACGCGCCCACCCAACACCGCAGAAACAACGCCCGGTAGATACAGTGTCCACGGAAAGAAACCCAGAAGCACGACAGGAACATAGTACGGCAGGAACAGAAGGTCGTGACCGCCGTGGTGCTGCATGGGCTGGGCGATTCGGCCCACAACGTGGCGGCCGAGGAATTCATCCGTAAGCTGCCCCTGAGTCGCGCGGTCCACGGGCATCGCCCATGCGGCAAACGCCAATATCGCACCGCCGAGGGCCACCGTCCAGAGGACTGCATTGCGGGTGGTACACCAATCGTAGCGACGATTCACGACCATGCCCATCGCCATGACGCCGAGGGCCAGAAGCACCATAGGCCCTTTGATCAGCGCAGCAACAGCTAGGCAGGCCACGAGGACAACGGCAGAGAGCGCGAAATGACCCGGCTCAAGACTGCGCAAGAAGGCCGCCATGGCCAGCGCCATAAACAACATCAGCGGCGGGTCCGCCGAGACCAGCGTACCCAGAACGATTGTCATTACCGAGAGAGAGTAGACGAGCATCGCCCAAAGCCCCGCGGTCGGCGAAAACAACCGTCGGCCCATGACAGAAATGACCACCAGCGTGCCTACCGTGGCGACGACCGAGCACAAGCGGCACGCGAATTCGCCGTCGCCGAGAATGCGCATCGGGATGGACATGAACCAGTACAGCATCGGCGGCTTCTCGAGCCAGGGCTTACCGTTGAACATCGGGATCAGATAGTCGCCGGAATCGACCATTTCGACAGCGACGCGGGCGTAGTAGGTCTCGTCGCGGTCCCAGAGCGTGGACTGAGAGGCGACACACACATAGACTACGACGATGGCCAGGGCCATGAGGACCGGCGTTCGGTAATGTGGGACATCTTGTAGTATCCAGTGCCGCATGAGGTCAGAGGGGGCCGGAGCTTTGGTGCTTCATGCCCATGAAATCGAGATCGAGATGGCGGGCTGATTCCCAGCACTCAATCATTATGATTCTCGCACAGAGCGTCTATCCAAGCAAGGAAGTGGGGCCATCCGCCGGTATCGATGCCACGCTCACGGCAGTAACGCTCGTAGAGGGTGAAGGTATCGGAGATGTGGACGAAGCCGTTTCTTCGCTGGCGTTTCCAGGGGCCGGGGGGCACATAAGCGTGGATCACAGCCTCTTCATAAGAAGCTCCGCCGATGGCCATCGCGGCCAGGGCCGAGACGAATCCGGATCGGTCGATGCCGCGGCGACAGTGAATGAGGACGGGGCAGTGGGCCTCTTCGAGGGCATCGGCCAGGGCGGCGAGCTGGCCGGGCTTCGGGATACGATAGACACTGAGACCGATAATCGCGTGCCGGACTCCATTGCGCCGGACGATCTCGGCGATGCGCCGGCCCGTGTCGAAGTCGCGCAGACACAGGGTAATCACGGTTCGGATGTCGTACGCCTCAATCCAGGACTGGAGTTCTTCAGGTGAAGGCTTGGCACAACGATAGACGCGACCCGGAACGACTTCGGCGAAGGCGCGTTGGCGGGTGGCGAAGTGGGCATAGTAGAGGATGGGGGCGGCCGCGCCGGCAACGATGCCAAACAGACTACAGAGCAACCATTGGGTTTCAGAACGCATTGTTGAACACGCGGCGGGCATTCCTACAAGTCGGCGAAGAAGGATTGGCGGAGGCAGCCAAGCAGAATCAGGGTCGCCGCCGTCATGACCGCGGCCGTCCACGCCGTAGGGCTTCGTGGAGATTTACGCAGTGCCAACAGGGCGGTGGCCAAACCGGCTGCGCAAAGAGCAGGACTCAGGACGAGACATAGTCGGATCAGCACTGGCGCGGCGATGGCCTCGCCGATATCCCGGTGCACCAGTGCGATTACCGATAGCCAGACAAACCCGATAGTGCTGCTCGCCGGAAGCAGCAGTCCCAATACGAGGGTCTTCTTCCAGGTTCCCATTGTGTGCATCCGTGAAGGCATCGGCATTCCTCGTTACGGGTCGTTCTAGGGTGGCGCAAGGCAACCGTCGGCGGGGTAGCCATGGGGACGTTCGAGGCCCAGTTCGGCCGCACACCGTTGGTCCAATTCGTGCAGGGTCTGCTCCAGTTGGAGGCGGTACTTCTCGATATCCTCCGAACCGGCGTCCTTGGGGATCGTTATGGGCTCGCCGAAGGCGACGTGGATTCGGCCGAAAGGCTTGATGATGATAAAGCCGTCCCAACTCTTGAGCTCCCGAACCCTGGTGGCGTCGTAGGACCCGGGGATGATCCTCGCACCGGTAAACTGGGCGAGCCGTATGACCCCTAAGCGGGCGCGAAAGGCCGGTCCGCGAGGACCATCGGGCGTCAGGGCCACGTTGTATCCTTCCGTCACGGCGGCGGCCAGACCGCGAATGGCGGCCGCGGCGCCGCGGCTGGTGGAGCCGCGCACCGCATGCTGGCCCAGGTAACGGGCCAGGGCCACGCCATAATCGCCGTCACGGCTTTGGCTGACCAGGATAGCCATCTTTCTGGAGCGTCGGCGACCGACATAGAAACCCGTCGCGAACCAGAGACGGCTGTGCCAGAAGGCGAAGATGTTGCCCCCAAGATCGCAGTGCCCGTCAAATACCTCCTTGCCGCTGAAGGTGATGCGATTCAGACGACAGGAGAGCTTCACGGCGATGCCGCAGAGCAGGGCGAAGAGCCGTGTAAGAAAGCCGTGCAGCATGGCCGTCAGACCTGCGCCTCGATGAGCTGCTCCGATCGCCACTGGTCGATGAGGGCCTCGCAGTCGCTGCGGATTGTATCGGCCTCGGGCGGACTCTCGCAGTCGGCGGCGATGGCCGAGATGCACTGTTCTATGGGCAGGTGCTTGTCGATAAGGTGCTCCCAGAGCAGGGCGCCGGTACGGTTGAGGGTGTAGTAGTGCCCCGTGGAGGTCCTCAGGAGGATGAGCATGTCTTCCTTTCTTCGGGATACCACGTCCTGCTTGGCCGTAAACATGATGTATGGCTCCGTAGGTCTTCTTGCACAGGCTCCGTCAGCACGGATCCTCGATGGTCTTGTGTTTGCCCTGCCTCCAGAGTTTATGGAGTTCCGAGAGGTTTCGCCAGGAGAAACAGGGGGAAAGGACTCGGCACTTGGCCTCAATTCCGCGGGCTTGGGCCCATTCGAGCCGCCTGCGGAGGAGAATATCCGCGACCGTCTCTTCGTGGCGGAAGGGGTCCATGCGCCGCCAGTAGTGGTTGACCAGCCGCTGGAATCGGCCGCTAACATGCCACATCTGAGCCGTCCAGGCGCCGGGCATGGTCCAGCCCATCCTCGTCATGGCGGACCACGCGACCCAAGCCGTGCGTGTCAGGCCGAGCCGGTCGAAAGCATGGAAGACGGCTTGAGGGTCGGGGTTCCGCACCCGCCACCATGCAACCAGATCGCGAAGCCACAGGGCCTCACGGTAGGCATGATGGAAGGCGTGCAGGACCAGGACAACGGCGTCGTCGGGCGGGCTCAGGCACAGCAGCGGGTCAAAACGCGGGTGGACGGCGGCGTTGTCGAGCAGCATCCGGGCGGGCAGGAGCCTGAAGAATCGCCGACGGTTGGTGGCGACGAAGCGAACGTCAATCTGGGCCGACCCGCCGGTCAGGACGGCGCCGTACCGCTGGGCGGCCATGCGGTAGCTGCGTTCGACCAGGGCACGACATAGTGCCGGGAATTCGGACTGAACGACAAGGACGTCGACGTCGCGGACGGCCCGCTCGCCGAAGTCTTCAAAGGCATCAAAGAGATACACGGGCGACTTGAGGATGGCCATCCGGATACCGGTTTCTCGCCCGACGCTGCGCAGGTCCTCGATAGCGTCGGTAATGCCGCGACCCTGCGCGACGGCCATCTGGCGGGCGACCCAGAGTTCGTCGGCTATGGGAGGGGGTAGACCGGGGATGGCATCCCAGAGCGGCTTGAGGCTCTCGGCCACGCGGTGCGCCTGGGCGGCACGGAGCAGGCGNNGCTAGGCACATATACTTGAACAACGGGCATGTTTCGTACAGTCGCACGGGTGGCCCCAGGCCCTCGACGCCCTCAGGGCCAATCACAAGCACGGTGTCGGCGCGGAACGCCAAAGACATGCGGTGTGTTATCATAAGGGTAATGCGCTCGGCCGCGTGGCTCTGGATGAGATCCATAACCGCCATCTCAGAATGGGCATCCAGGGCGGCGGTGGGCTCGTCCAGCAGCAGAACCTGGGGGTCTCGAAAGAGGGTGCGCAGCAGTGCAAGGCGCTGGACCTCTCCCTCGGAGAGGTTGGTGGCCGCTTCAAGAACCAGGGCATGCTGGCCGTCAGGGCGGGATTCAACGAGGCGGTCAAGCCCAAGGGCGCGGAAGGCCTGAGCCAGACGGTCATCGGTAATGTCGAATCGGTCAAAGACGACATTCTCTTTGATGGTGCCGTGAAAGAGGTCCGGGTGCTGGAAAACGACCCCGACGGCCTGTCGCCATTGGGCCAGCGGATAGTCGTATATGCTGGCACCACCGGCCAGGATCCGCCCGCTGGTGGGTTGGCGGAAGGCAAGAATCATCTCGATCAGAGTCGACTTGCCAGCCCCGCTGAGGCCCACGACCGCCATGAATCCGCCTCGCTGGAGGGTGAAACTGAGGTCGGCGATCAGGGAATTGCCGCCTTCGTATGCGAAACAGACGTTCTCAAAGCTCAGGTCGTCGATAGTGGCAGGCAATGGGACGGGGTTGTCCGGTTCGAGCGGTTCGATGGGACGGTCGAGGGTCTCAAGATACCTGTGTACGGCCACGGAGAAGCCCTGCAGACTCGGCACGAAGGCAATGGCTCTCTGTACCTCCTGAGCCAGCAGTACGATGCCCGTGAGGATGGCGACCAACTCGCCCAGGCCCAGGACTCCGTGGACGACGTAGTATCGCCCGATGAAAGCTACGACGAGGAAGCAGGCGACCATGATCAGCGTAAAGGCCTGCCGGGTCGCGGTGGAGATGAGCTGGGCCCTGCACACCAGGTCGATGTGGCCGTCGACCCATTTGCTCATATACCGGCCCTCACGGTCTTCGGCACAGAGGGCCTTGATGGTCTTGATACGGGCCAGACTTTCGGTGAGTCTTCCGGTCAAGCCGCCGATGCGCTCGATCAGCTGGCTGCTGATCTTGAGAAGCCGTTGTCGCACCAGAACAGCCGGGAGGATGGCAATGAGCATCCAACCGCCAACGACCGCGCCAAAGACCACCGATTGCGCCAAAATAGCCCCCAGGTACATAAGAATCGCCAGCGGCATGGAGAGGACAACGCGAGGCAGCGATAACAGGCCCATTTCGATGGTGCGGATATCGTTGGTGCAGCGGGCGATCCATTGACCAACGCCCTGACGCCTCAGGACCGGCAGCGGCAGGCGAAGCAGATGGAGGAAGACCTTCCGACGTAGCGTCTCAAACACGCGGACGCTGTGCCTGACGGCGAGATTCTCGGCAACGAACAGGGCCAGCCCGCGGAACAGCAGGAGCACGCCGACGGCCGCGATAATGAGCAGGGATCGCTGGTGGACAAGGCCGCCTTGGATGTTGGCCAGAGATCGGATGGCGAAGAGCAGCGCCACCGTCAGGCCCGATCCGAGGCTGTGCATGGCGGCGACCAACGCGACCGTAGCGACACGACAGCCACCCGTGCTCCAGATCGTGAGAAACTCGCGTGGACAAATGTGGCGGAGTTCCGCGGGTGCTTTTTCGGTTTCAAGAGGCATAGGTCTTGGGCCTGGCGATGGTCTGGATGCTGGTTCCATGGGCACAGGGTTGAATCTCGGGTCGTCAGACAAAGCTGTTGAGCGTGCCGTGATTACCAGATGAGCAGGCGGTTTTCAATCAAAAAACCGTAGCCGGGCGTTGGGGGGGCAGAAAAAAGACTCTCGGCGGGCTGGGGCGGACTTGACACCGCATGACGAATCGTGTACTTTTCTGCCGATTAGTATGGCGGCGGCCATGGATGGCATGGGCCGCAAGTTGTGTCTTGGCTGTGGTTTGAAAGGTATCCCATGAACGCAGAGAATCAGGGTGTTGCTCCAAAGCGCGAGTATGTTCGTCCGTCGATGAAGACCCATGAGCCATTGAAAGCAGTTGTTGGCACCTATTATCACCGCGGGGAGGCGTAAGCACTCCGGCGAGGTGTTCATTGCCTGTGGATGGCGTTTTGGAGCCACCGCCAGGCAAGAATCTCGCTGGATATCGCACGGATACATAGGGCCGCAGTCGATGATTCCATGGAGGGGGGATTGTTGGGCGTGTCTTTTTTGTGAGAGGTGGCGGTTTCGGAGAAACCGCCGCCGGGCGGTTCGGGAAAAAATTTGCGGCGAACCACGGCGGACTTGACACAGCATCAAGAATCGTCTATTTTCCTGCCGATTAGTATTGTGGCGACCATGGATGGCATGGGCCGCAAGTTGTGTCTTGGCTGTGGTTTGAAAGGTATCCCATGAAAACAGAGAATCAGGGTGTTGCTCCAAAGCGAGAGTATGTTCGCCCGTCGATGAAGACCCATGAGCCCTTGAGGGTGGTCGTTGGAACGCCTCGGCGGCACTCGGGGCCCAACGCGGTGGAGTAGCATATCGTCTGAATCTGACCGGGCGGGTGGAAGCCCGCCCGGCATTCTCTGCGGCTGTTGCGGCCCGTCGCGGGTGGGGAGTGCCCTATCCGGGAGGGCTATGGAAGCGTGCGCCCTGAATCCATAGAACTATGGCAGTTGCGCCTGCGTGAAGGGTTGGCTCCGTCCGGGAATATCACGGCTATTTGTTAAATGTCCGAGTCATGCTGCCGTTTTCCGTTTGGTAGGGAGCTGCTATTGCGCATCTACGGGCCGGAGGAAGCAAGCGAGAGACTATGCGGATGGCTGGCTCAACGGTGGAATAGGGCTGAGCCGGGCCAAGTGAGCCCCTGTTCGGGTCTCCGATGCACGGTTGACTACGGCAGTTGTGCGATCGCATTGCGGTCGAAGCGGGTGCTCCGCGACCTGGATGATGCTCAATGCGGGCGGGCGGTGGTCTTCGCGTCGGCCGATGGCGCTTACGGGGTCGAGGTGGAGGGTTTTGGGACTATCATCAGAGATGCCGGCGGGCGGCTCAACGTGTTGCTGGACCGCCAGGCGGCACAGTCCGCGGAGGATTCGCCGGGCAGGTGGCTTGGCTGCGAGATACTGACGGCCCATTGCATGATTGCGGCAGGGTGTTGCTTGGTACATGCCGGGGCCGTCTGCCAAAGTGGGCGTTGTATGTTGTGGACGGGTGAGAGTGGGGCGGGCAAGACGACGCGGGTGCTGGAGTTGGTTGCGGCCGGCTGGGACTACATCGGGGACGATGTTGTGATGCTGCGGCCGGGCCCGGCGGGTTGGGAGGTGTCGCCATACCGAAGGACGGCGCACGTGAGCGTGGATACCTGCCGGAGGTTCCGGCAGCTTGCGGCCCTTGCCGGGCGTAAACCTTTGGGCGATAAGCACTTATTCGATATCGCCCAGTACTTCGATACGCGAATGCCCGACAGAGCTGCGGTGGATGAGATATACTTCCTGCATGGAGTCGGCGATGAACCGCCGCGTCGGTTGTCGGCGTCGGAGGCCTTCGAGTGCCTGGCGCCGGGTTTCCTGTACTATATCTGGCCGGATGACGGTCCGGGAATGCTCGACATGGTCCTGGCGATGGCGTCGGAGGTGCCGGTGTACTCCATCGGGCGCGGTGCGGAATACGAGAGGTGAGCGAGCTATGGGCTGGAGGTTGGCATACGCTCGATCGTTGTTCCGGTCCCTGATGCGAATCAGGCGGTGGCACCGGTCGTGTACCATGGCCGAGATGGTTGAGGCGGTGGAGGCATCGGCCAGAGATCTGGCGCCGGCGGGCGAACGGGAAATGCGGGCCGTGCTGAGAGACTGGTGGTTCTGGCGCCATAGCTTCCTGGGCATTTACCGCAACCCGTGTCTATACTTCTCCATGCTGGCGCTGGCGTATGAACTGGCGAACGGACGCGAGGCGGAGGTCAATGTGTGGCTTTCGACGGGTATCCTGGGGGACCGGGGCCATTGCTGGATAACGCGGGACGGGCAGATGCTATACGACCGGGACCGAACGGCCGTGCCGGCGACGGCCGAGCGCCTGGGCCGACGGGGCCGGATTGTGTACTGGTGGGACGACGGCGGCAGGCGGCTCTGACGGCTAACCGGTGCGCTTCGCCATGCAGTCGAGCAATTCAGCGGCGATCCGGCTGGGGCTGGGCAGGGATGGGCAGGCGGAGTCCTCGGGGGCATTGAGCAGGCGGCGGAGGATGGGCTCGTGGCGGACGTTCATGTCGGCGGCGGCGCTGCGCAGGGCCTGGACGGCGGCGCTGTAGCGGTCTGGGTTGATGCAGGCGGTCGTATGGGCGCGGGCGAGGATGCGCAGCAGGGCGGTGGGGCGGTCGGCATGCAGCAGGGTCAGGGTGTGAAATGCTTCGGCGAGGCTGTAGAGCAGGATCGTCAGGGGCAGCAGGGCCGCCGCCAACAGGAATCGCCAGGGCCATGCCCAACCCGTCAGGGGGGTCAGGCCGACGGCAATCATCAACCCGTAGGTGAAGAGGCTCGCCAGGAAGATGACGGTGTCCGTGGCAGGGCAGCGTGGATGGCCGAACCAGTCGCCCAGGTAGCGGCCGACGGCGTTCCGCAGGCTGCGGATGAGCACGGCCGCGACGTTGGCGGACCGGCGTTCGAGGACCAGGGCCTCCGCAAAGGGGCTGTACGAGGCGGCGTAGAGGCTGTAGGCGCAGAAGATACCCCCGGCCGCCAGGCCGATCAGGCCGACGGCCGCGTATAGCACCGTGATGGCAATCTGGCTGAGCATAGCGGTCAAACACGACGCGGGTGGCGTCCGTGCGATGCGCGGACTCTAGCAGAGCCGCCGCCATACGTCAATGGATGCTTATGCTGGATGCCGGGTGCTCGATGCTGGATGCTGGCGGGCGCAGGCCGCGCATAGACACGGGCAATACTCTGTCGTGCCTGTGAAGGCAGGCATCCAGTACGACTCTTGGTCGCCGCGACCTTGCGGCGCGGTCTGGCCCCCTGCCTTCGCAGGGGTGACATCGTCACTTCCCTGCCCTCGTCGCATTCCATACCCGNNACGATGCGGAAGCAGGTGGCTGTCCTTCGCGCGTCAAATCAACTCAGTAGAGAATGAACGACTCCTGTGACGATCAGAACTAGGAGGTCGATGAGAAGTACCACAGCGCATGCATTAAGTACTCTTACGGTCTTTTCTCGCAGCCTATTGTATTCGGGATCCGCGAACAAGTTCTTATCATACGCGAACAATGGGATTAAGAAGAAGAAGGACTTGCCCTCCTTGGCACACTGATCCTGCGCCCGGCTCCATAGTCTGAGTGAGTAATAGCTTCCTATGCATCCGGTGCCGAAAAACACGAGAAAGCAAGCGGTCAGTATCACAACAACTACAACCGGCGCCTGTGCCAACATGATGAGTACCGCCATTCCTGCTAATCCAGAAGCGCGCCCACGCTGATAAGGGCGTTGCCTTCCGCCAAGGTCTTGGCTTGAAATATGCCTTCTTCAAATATCCACTCAGACGGCGTTCTCAAACCGCCGGGAGCAGTGTGGCCCATATCGCCATAGCGATCTATCACGACCTATACTCCCAAGTACTTGCGCGCGAAGGCAGACAAAAGGGCGAAAACTACCATTGCAAGGAACGCCACGAGAAGACAGAGCAGACCCACCCTGCTTGCTCGCTTTCTTGCCGCATCTGCGTCAGGGGTACGAAGCGAGTACCGACTGGGGCTCCAAAAGAACCTGAGCCTCACACCTTGTTTCGCCCACTCCTTGCGCAGCACTTTGACATACATGATGTGATTCAGCACCGCAGTAACGCCTGCCGTGAAAAATGCGAAGATGCACGTCGTCATGATTACCCAGATAGCGACCACCGCCCACCAACGTGACATCGCAAACACCCCTTTGTTATTGGCCGAGAAGGGTTCCTATATTTAGGCACTCTAACAAAACCGTAGGATTCGTCGCCAACAGATAAGCAGACACCCGATGGTCAGGAATGCCTGAGAAACTCCGGGGACATCATATTCATTTTGCTTTCCGCAGTACGATTGGCTGTCGGGCGGCCACAAGAGCGCTGCGTGTCGACGTGCCGGGTGCAATAGTACAACCCGGTTGTGGGGCCTGCAAGACGTGGCAAGTACGGTATCTTCGCTGGGTTCGCTGGTTTCCATGTTT
>DDXG01000318.1 GCA_002347125.1 Phycisphaerales bacterium UBA2266 | reverse complement strand
GGCCGAGTGGGACCAGGCGGCCAAACACATCCCCGCCGAACCCCTCGAGATATTCAGGCGCGTGGCCGAGACCTACGACGGCGAGGCGGTGGTCGAGATCGAGCAACAGGACGGAGGCCGCGGCGCCTTCAGTTGCGGCGGCTGCTTCATGGGCATTACGAACGAAGTCGTCAATCTGCTCATGACCCGCGACGAGATCCTTCGCTGCCCGAATTGTACGCGCATCGTTGTCTACCATGCCAAGGAAGCCTGACCGGCCCGCGGTCTTACCGTTTCACGAAGGGTCGTGCCATGTCCGATCACGCAGTCATCTACACCGACGGCGGTAGCCGGGGCAATCCGGGCCCCGCGGCCGCCGGTTTTGTCATGACGGACGCGGCGGGGCGCCAGATACTGGGCCGCGGCATTTACATCGGCGAGGCCACCAACAACGTCGCCGAGTACACCGCCATGATCCGGGCCCTCGAGGCCGCCTGCGAACACGGCTTCAAAGCCGTCCGCATCTTCACCGACAGCGAACTGATGACCCGCCAGATCAACGGCCTGTACAAGGTCAAGAGCGACCTCATCCGTCCCCTCTACGCCGAAGTCCGCGATCTGCTCATGCGGTTTTCGTCATGGCAGGTGACGCATGTCACACGAGACCGCAACACCCGCGCCGACGCACTGGTCAACCAGGCTCTTGACCTTGAAAAGGACGTGCAGTCTCCGCCGTCCGCCCGCCGTGCCTCGGCGTGCAAGGAACCGCCCCCAAAGCCCGCTTCAGACAAACCCCGTCGCCGCCCCGCCGCGGACAAGCCCATTCGCCTGGCCGTCCTGCTCAGCGGCGGCGGCACTACACTGTTGAACCTGCTTCGCTGCATCAACGAGGGCCTTCTCAACGCCGAAATACCGCTGGTGGTCAGCTCCCGTTCGACGGTCGCCGGCGTCCAACGCGCCAAGAAGGCCGGACTGGCCGTCCGGATCATACGCAAGAAGGACTATCCCGACATCGACGCATTCAGTCAGGCCCTCATCGAGGCCATCGACGCCGCCGCGGTCCACCTCGTCGTCCAGGCAGGCTGGCTGTGCCTGTGGAAACTGCCCCCGCGCTACACGAGCCGTGTGATGAACATCCACCCTGCCCTGCTGCCCAGTTTCGGCGGCCGGGGCATGTGGGGCCACCACGTCCATGAGGCCGTACTGAACACAGGGTGCAAGGTCAGCGGCTGCACGGTGCATTTCTGCACGAACGAATACGACCGCGGCCCCATCATTGTCCAGCGGACCTGCCCCGTCATGGAGGACGACACTCCGGACACACTGGCCGGGCGTGTCTTTGAGCAGGAATGTCTGGCGTATCCCGAGGCGATTCGGCTCTTCGCCGAGGGGCGTCTGCAAGTGGCCGACGGCAGGGTCCGCGTTCTGGCGCATCAACCCTAAGACGCCCGGCCGGCGATACGCTTCGGAGGCGCAATAGTGAACAGACGACAACGCAGAACGGTCATGGAATTCGCCACCGTCATCACTCTGACGGCGGCGGCCGTCATCCTTATGTTCAATGTCAAGGACGTCATTGTTCGCTCGGAGGCGATACGGGCCATGAACAACCTGAGCAGGGCGATTGCGGACTACCAGGAGAAGTACAAGCTCGACTACCAGGGCCGCACGGGCAAGGACTATCCATCCGAGAAAGTCCCCCTGCCGCCGACCTCCTTCGTCGACGACGTCAAGAAACACCTGGAAGGCCGCGCCCGCTTAGGCGACATGCGCTATCGGGCCCTGTGGATCGACCTCAACGCCCCGCCGGACACCATCGTCGCCTACTCGCCTCGCATTTTCCATTCCTGGATCGTCTCAAGCGGCTATGTCCTGTTGCGGCTCGACGGGACCGTCGAGTGGATGGACAAGGGACCCTTCGAGGAACTGCTCGCCTCCCAGCAGAGCCCTGAAGAAGCAGCGATGATGTTTCCGTAGCGGACGGGACTATCCTGAAGGGCGGACGCCGGGATTGCCTGTCTTCGGAAAGCCTTATATGGAGTAGTGTCCCAGGTAGACGCGGGATTGCCTGGGCCGGACGTAGACGGTGTCATTCTCGCGCAGACCCAGGCGATTTGACTGGTCGTGGGACAACTCAACCTGGACGGGCTGGTCGTCCTCCGTCAGCAACTCCAGCTTCACGACGGGCCCGGCCGACTGGATTCGCATCACTCTCGCGGGCAGGGAGGCATCCAGGCCCGGATGCACCAGAATCTCCAGTTCATGGGGTCGCACAAACAGCCGCGCCTCGCCGCCCTCGACGATCCCGGCCGCGGGCGCATCGACGGCCAGCGAGCCGAACACCGCGCGATCCTCCTGGACCCTTCCACGAAACACGTTGACATGGCCTAGAAAATTGAGGACGAACTCCGTCGCCGGCTGGTGGAACACCTCATCCGGAGTCCCCACCTGTTCGATCCGCCCGGCGTTCATCACCACCACGCGATCGGCGACTTCCAGGGCCTCTTCCTGATCGTGCGTGACAAACAGGCTCGTGATGTGTATCTCGTCGTGCAAACGCCGCAGCCACCGCCGCAACTCCTGCCTCACGCGGGCGTCCAGCGCCCCGAAGGGCTCGTCCAGCAGCAGCACCTTGGGCTCGACGGCCAGGGCCCGCGCCAGCGCCACGCGCTGCCTCTGGCCGCCGGACAGTTGGCTCGGATACCGGTTGGCCAGGTTCTCCAACTGAATCAGCCGCAGCAGGTCCTGGACCTTCCGCCGGATCTCATCCCGGCCCGGCCGACGATGACGCGGGCGCACCGTCAGACCGAACGCAATATTGTCGAAGACCGTCATGTGCTTGAACAGAGCGTAGTGCTGAAAGACAAAGCCTACGTGGCGGTCGCGGGCGTGCCGGCCGGCGACATCCTGCTCGTGAAACAGGACCGACCCGCTGCCGGGATCGGCGTTCTCCAGTCCCGCGATGACGCGAAGCAACGTGGTCTTGCCGGAACCGGACGGCCCCAGGAGCGCCACCAACTGGCCGCTGGGGACCGACAGGCTCACGTCGCACAGCGCCGTGAAACGGCCGAACGTCTTGGTGATGTTGCGCACTTCAATGCTCATGGGCCAGGTCCTCCAATGGAATGGCCTCCGGCATCTCGGCGAGCGGACGCCGGCTTCGCCATTCCACGAAACTCTTCAAAGCCAGCGTCGCCAGGGCCAGCAGCGCCAGCAGCGACGCCACCGCAAACGCCGCCACGAAGTTGTACTCGTTGTAGAGAATCTCCACGTGCAGTGGCATGGTGCTTGTCTTGCCCCGGATGTGCCCGGACACCACCGATACCGCGCCGAACTCGCCCATCGCCCGCGCGTTGCACAGGATCACCCCGTACAACACGGCCCACTTGACGTTGGGCAACGTGACCCGGAAGAAGGTCTGCAAGCCGCCGGCCCCCAGCGTGATGGCGGCCTCCTCATCGTCATTGCCTTGCACCTGCATCAGCGGGATCACCTCCCTGGCCACAAAGGGAAATGTCACAAACAGCGTCGCCAGCACGATGCCGGGCACCGCGAAGATAATCTCAATATCGTGGGCCGCCAGGAACGGCCCCAGCCAGCCGTGCAGACCATACACGAGAATGTAGATCAGCCCCGAAATCACCGGCGAGACCGCGAAAGGCAGGTCGATCAGCGTAATGAGCAGGTTCTTGCCGACGAAATTGAACTTCGCGATGGCCCACGACGCCGCCAGCCCGAAGACGCAGTTGACCGGTACGGCAATAGCAGCCACCAGCAATGTCAGCTTGACCGCGGCCAGCGCCGCCGGGTCCCGCAGACCGGCGAAAAAGGCCCCGGCGCCCTTGCGAAACGCCTCCACGAACACCCCCGCCAGCGGGATCAGCAGGAACAGCCCCAGGAAGCTCAGCGACACGCCGATCAGCGCCCACCGCACCGGCGCCGGCTCCGTGATCGCCGGCCGCCCGGCCGTTTTGCACGATACCGAACCCGTTCGAAAAGCAATCGTCCCCGCCATGCTCAGCCTCCAATCCTGTGCCTCGACGCCACCCATTGAATCACGTTGATCGCCAGCAGAATGGCAAACGAGACCAGCAGCATGACCACCGCGATGGCCGTCGCCCCGGCGTAGTCGTACTGCTCCAGCTTGGCCACAATCAACAGCGGGGCGATCTCCGTCCGCATCGGCATGTTGCCGGAAATGAACACCACCGATCCGTACTCGCCCAACGCTCGTGCAAACGCCAGCGCGAAGCCCGTCAGCAGACTCGGCAGCACCGTCGGCAGGATCACCCGCCGCAGCGTCCGCCACCGCGACGCGCCCAGGCTGGCCGCCGCCTCCTCCATGTCCGGGTCCAGGTCCTCCAGGGCCGGCTGGAGCGTGCGAACCACGAACGGTAGCCCGATGAACGTCAGTGCGATGGTCACACCCAGTGGCGAAAACGCCGCCTGGATGCCCAGCGGCTCCAGATACTGCCCGATCCAGCCGTTGCGGGAATACAGCGTCGTCAGCGCAATGCCCGACACGGCCGTCGGCAGCGCAAACGGCAGGTCCACCATCGCGTCCACGATTCGCTTGCCCGGGAACGAGTACCGCACCAAAGACCACGCCACCACAAAGCCGAACACGGCGTTGATCAGGGCCCCTATCGCCGCGGCCCCGAACGACAGCTTATATGCCGCCAGCACGCGCGGCGACGTGACCGTCGCCCAGAAACTCGACCAGCCCATGCCCGCCGATTTCAGGAACAGCGCCGCCAGCGGGATCAGCACGATCGCGCTCAGATACAGCAGCGTGAGACCAAGCGTCAGGCCGAAGCCCGGAAGCACACTGGGTTGTTTGATGCGTAGTCGCATTGCGTCGCCCCAAGACCCTGTCTCATGCCCGTCACTTGCTCACTTGGTAAATCTGATCGAACACGCCGCCGTCGTTGAAGTGCATCTCCTGGGCCTTCCGCCAGCCACCGAACACCTCATCGATGCGGACCCGCTCGACATCGGGAAATCGCTCCAGGTCCGCCAGGTCGGCGTGCTGCGGATAGGCCGGCCGGTAATAGTGCCTGGCCGCCATGCGTTGGCCCTCCGGACTGTAGAGGTATTTCAAATACTCCTCGGCCACCTCCCGCGTCCCTTTCTTCTCGACCACCTTGTCAATCACGGCCACCGGCGGCTCGGCCAGAATACTGATCGATGGTACGACGATGTCAAACTTGTCGGGCCCCAGCTCATTGACCGCCAGAAACGCCTCGTTCTCCCATGCAAGCAGAACGTCGCCGATGCCTCGCTGGGCGAAGGTATTGGTCGAGCCACGCGCCCCGCTGTCGAGCACCGGCACGTGCTTGTGCAGCTCCGCGACGAACTCGCGGGCCCTGGCCTGCGCCTGCTCGACCTCTGCCGCCTGCGCCGGGTCGTTCAGGGCCTTCAGGTCGCCCAGCTCCTTCTTAAGGGCAAAGGCCCACGCCGCCAGATAGTTCCAGCGGGCCCCCCCCGAGGTCTTGGGATTGGGTGTAATGACCTCGACGCCGGGTTTGACCAGGTCGTCCCAATCCCGGATGCCCTTGGGGTTGCCCTTACGGACCAGAAACACAATGGTGGACGTATAGGGGGCGCTGTTCTCCGGCAACCGCGACTGCCAGTCGGCCGCCAGTAAACCACCCTGCCGCGCAATCGCGTCGATGTCGTATGCCAGCGCCAGCGTGACCACGTCGGCCTTGAGCCCGTCGATTACGGCGCGGGCCTGCTTGCCGGCCCCGCCGTGCGACTGCTCGATGGCCACATCCTGCCCGGTCTTGGCCTTCCAGTAGCGCGCAAAGGCCGGGTTGAACTCCTGGTAAAGCTCCCGCGTCGGGTCATAGGACACGTTCAGCAGCGTAACCACCCCCCTGCCCCCTGTCTCATCCGCACCGGCTCCCCCCCCGCCCCCAACCATCCGTATGAGAATCAAGCCCAACACAACGGCAGTCACCAAGACCAACGCCAAGACCACAACTCGCCTGCTATCTGCCATGGTTCGTTCCTTATGAAACTCAACTATATAACCACGACCCAGTCGGTCGTATATTAGCCCAAAAAAAGCATGGCTCAAATCCCCGCCCCGTTCATCATCTGCTCGCTGAACACCTCTTCCCTTGCCACGGGCTTACCTGCGTACACGGCCGCCAGCGTCAGCCCGTCCATCAGGCGAACCGTCTGGTTGCGGATGTCCAGGATCGTCCGCCTGAACCGGCAGACAGGCTCCTGGCTGCAATGCTGGTAGTTCGAAACCGATACGCAGCCCATCGGCGCCAGAATCCCGTCGAAGTACCGCACCACGTGGCCCATCGTGATGTTCTCGGGCTTTTGCCCCAGGACATAGCCGCCGGATCTGCCGGGAATGCTCCGGACCCAGCCCTTGGCCTTCAGTTCGAGCATGATGTGCTCCAGGAACCGCTTGGGCACGTCGTTGCGCTCGGCGAGTTCCCGAATCGAGATCGGCTGGCCGTCGTAATGCTCAACCAGGGTAAAAAGGACCCGCAGGGCGTAATCCGATTTTCGTGAGATCCGCATGACGTCCTTACTATTATAACCACGTTACAGTCGTGATTATATTCAAACGCCGCGTTTCCGTCAAGGGCCTTTCTGGCAGAACCACGGGAATTTCTCTGTCGGGGTAAAAAAAACGGCCTTCCTGCCACTGAGAAGGCCGTTATCTCTTATATTTCATGGGTTCGGGCTACTGCGATGCCACCACGGGTTCCTTTTCCTTCGCGGGTGCTTCGGCGACTTTCTCGCCCTCGAAGTTCAGGCTGTCCTCGTCCTGCACGTCGATCTTGATGAGGTTCTTGTCCTTGAACCGGCCCGACAGAACCGCCTCGCTCAACGGATCCTCGATGTAGTGCTCGATGGCCCGACGCAGCGGCCGGGCCCCGTACTCGGGGTTGAAGCCCTTGTCGATGACGAACTCCCTGGCCCGGTCGCTCAGTTGCAGTTTGAGCCCGTGCTCGATGAGCCGCTTGAACACCTTGGCCAACTCGTAATCGACAATCGTCTGCAGATTATCCCGCGTCAGGGCGTGGAATACGATGGTCTCATCGACGCGGTTGAGGAATTCCGGCCGGAAGTGGCGATCCACTTCCTTCTGCAGTATCTCGCGCATCTTCTCGTAATTCGCCTCGGCCGTCTTCTTGCCGAAACCAAACCCCGACTGGTTCTTGATCAGGTCCGCCCCGATGTTGCTGGTCATAATCAGCACGACATTCTTGAAGTCGATGCTGCGGCCGAAGCTGTCCGTCAGCCGCCCCTCATCCATGATCTGCAACAGGATGTTGTAAACATCCGGGTGCGCCTTCTCAATCTCGTCGAGCAGCAGCACCGCATAGGGTCGCCGCCGGATCCGCTCGGTAAGCTGTCCGCCCTCTTCGTAGCCCACATACCCGGGCGGCGCGCCCACCAGCCGACTGACGTTGTGCTTCTCCATGAACTCGCTCATATCCAGCCGCACCAGCGCGTTGCGGTCGCTGAACATGAACTCCGCCAGCGCCTGGGCCAGAAGCGTCTTGCCCACACCGCTGGGTCCCAGGAAGATGAAGCACCCCATCGGACGATTCGGGTCCTTCAGGCCGCTTCGGCTTCGGCGGACCGCCTTGGCCACGGCCTTGATGGCCTCGTCCTGACTGACCACTGTCTTGTGCAACTCCGTCTCCAGCTCCAGCAGCCGCTGGGCCTCCTTCTTCTCCAGCCGCGTCAACGGCACACCGGTCATCTTGCTGACGACCTCGGCGACGGTCTCGGTATCGACGACACCCGTGGCCTCCTTGTTCTCCTCGTACCATTTCTGCTGCAAGCGGGTCTTCTCGTCGAGCAACTGCTGCGCCTCATCCCGTAGCGACGCCGCCCGCTCATAATCGGCGGCTCGAACGGCCTCGTCCTTCTCGCGCTGGAGTGTCTCGATGCGTTGTTCGATCTCGACCAGATCGGGCGGTGTGGCCATGTTCTTCAGACGCACACGCGCTCCAGCCTCGTCGACCACGTCGATGGCCTTGTCCGGCAGGCATCGTCCCGTGATGTACCGCGTCGACAACTCCACCGCCTGAAACAGCGCCTCATCCGTGAACCGCACCCGGTGGTGCGCCTCGTACCGGTCCTGCAGTCCCCGCAGAATATCCACCGTCTCGTCCTTCGACGGCGGCTCCACGATGATCGTCTGGAATCGCCGCTCGAGCGCCCCATCCTTCTCAATGTGCTTGCGGTACTCATCCAGGGTCGTCGCCCCGATGCACTGGACCTCCCCGCGGGCCAACGCGGGCTTGAGCACGTTCGATGCGTCAATCGCGCCCTCGGCGCCGCCGGCCCCGACAAGGGTGTGCAGTTCGTCGATAAACAGGATCACATTCCGGGCCCGCTTGACCTCATTGATCACCGCCTTGATTCGTTCCTCGAACTGGCCTCGGTACTTGGTGCCGGCCACCATCATGGCCAAATCCAGCACGACCAGCCGCTTGTCGCGCAGGATCTCCGGCACCTGCTTGTTGATAATCTGCTGGCTGAGCCCTTCGACAATGGCGGTCTTGCCTACGCCCGCCTCGCCCAGGAGCACCGGGTTGTTCTTTGTCCGCCGGCAGAGAATCTGGATAAGCCGCTCGATCTCGTTCTTTCGCCCGATTACGGGGTCGAGTTCGCCGTCGGCGGCCAGTTGCGTCAGGTCCCTGCCGAAGCTGTCCAGGGCCGGCGTCTTGCTCTTGGCCTTACGCGCCGCGGCCGCGGCCGCGGGGTTCATTTTCATCCCCAACCCGGGCGGGCCGTCCTCGACCCCGGCCCCGAGCAGATTCAGCACCTCCTGCCGAACGTCCTCGAGCCGCAGCCCAAGGTTCATGAGCACCTGGGCCGCAATGCCCTCGCTCTCTCGCAGCAGACCCAGCAGGATATGCTCGGTCCCGACGTAGTTGTGGTTCAGAGCCCTTGCCTCTTCGATCGCGTATTCGATCACCTTCTTGGCCCGCGGCGTCTGCGGCAACTTGCCCATCGTGACCATGTCCGGGCCGCTCTTGACGAGCTTCTCAACCTCCAGGCGGAGCTTCTTGATGTCCACCTCAAGGTTCTTGAGGACGGTCGCCCCGACGCCGCTGCCCTCCTTCACCAGCCCCAGCAGGATGTGCTCGGTGCCGATGTACTCGTGATTGAACCGCTGGGCCTCCTGATTGGCCAGGGCCATGACCTTGCGTGCACGGTCTGTAAAACGCTCGAACATCAGATTTCCCCGATTACAATCAATATCATCGTTGCCGCTTCAAGCAATTGCTGTCGCCGGCTGATACTCCCGCTTAACGGTCAACACCACACCCAATCATGAAGCGCCGGACATTATACTCTTACCCACGGCGCCGTGTCAACGCATCCGCTGAACGCACCAGATCGGCCTTGTCTGAGTCTCTATACAAGTTGGCCGCACCGTTGTTCATCGGTTCAGCCGGGCAGTCCTACCCCTTGCGGGCTCTCATTCTATCGTCAAAATGCCCACACAACTTTCCCGCGAACCGGCCCAAGAACGCGCTTTTCGCCGCGAACGATCCCCCGTGAAACGCCCGCTGGGAGCACCCGCATCCCGACCTCAACCCCATGCGCATAACCTCTGCAACCCACGATATTTCCGGCACAGGCGGCCCGTGCCGGCAATCCTTACCCGACCCCTGCCGAACTCCGCGCAGAATAAGACCCGGCCCATCACGGACCGGGTCCGAATTACATGTCGGAGGAAGACGCGATCCCGCCCGCCGCCTCAGCCGGCGGCGTCCTCAAGCAGTTTACGCAGGTATTCGTTCTCCCGCCGCGTCGCTTCCAGGTCAAAAACCTGGTACTTGATGCAGACCCGCAGGTAATCGAGCAACTCCTGAAGGCTGGAAAGGCTCTGCTCCAGCTTCTGATGATTCTCTTTGGCCTTCTGCGCCAGTTGCGCCAGCTTTCTGTGCTGTGGCTCGACCGCCTCGCCGAATTCCTTGACCAGTTCACTCAGCTTGTGCTCGATGTTGTTGCTGTCCATCACCTTTTCTCCTGTTGCAAGCCTATCAGTGTCGAACCAGAGTTCCTCCGGGTTCAGCCCTTGCGCCGTATGTAACAGGGGCAAAAACCGTGCCAGGACTCGCCCCAGCAGCCCATGGCGCGCATATTGCCCGCTCGCCCATAATAACCGCCGAAAAGCGAATCAGTCGGATAACTTATGCGACGTGCCCCAGGTCTGCCGAGGGTGCTGGCTGCGCCGATCCTGCATTCACGTTGCTTTACGGCAACATCGACATTCATCCTTGCTGCCGGCGGCTCAGAAACAGGGTTGCGACGCACTCCTCTTGCCGTCATGTTGCTTTTAGGCAACGCCGGCCCCGAAAACCTGCCCCTATGACGATGATTCCCCACGTGTGCGGGCGACTGAGTCATTGAAGGATGTCTGTCGATGGGCTATCCTCCTGTGCATCAAGAGAATCTGGCCCTCGCATCGGGGGTCCTCGACAACCGTGCTCGTTCTGGAAAGGACACCAATGAACCGTGTGCTTCCTGTTTTATTGGTGAGTCTGATGTTTTGCCGCGTCGCTCCGGGGGTCCGCGTGGTCCTATTCGATCGCCATGCGGACGTGGACCAGAAGACTGAGGTCCGTTACGATGCGCCCGCAGGACGGGTTATTACCGGTCTTGGCTTCCGGGCCAATCATGACAACATCACCACAATGCAAGTCCGGCATCACCTCCTGACCGATGCCGGCAGTCTGACGGACCCTTGCGAGGTTCGCCTGGGCAGCGAACCGGACCACGCCTGTGAAGCGGCGGTCATGTTGCCGAAAGGCTACATCGCCGTGGGCTTCGGCGCCGCCGGTGAGCCTGAGTGGGACGTGACAGTCCTGCACGTCTGGGCAAGGCCCCTGGGGGGTGACGGGACGCTGGGGCCGATGGAGTGTTTCAGCGACGGTTTCAAACCGGACCGCGACAGCGAGCGCAGCTTCATACTGACACAGGCCGACCGTGCGCTGACCGGGGCTGGGCTGCGGTTCGGCTTCAACGACATTACCGGCATCTATGCCGCCAGCCAGCGGGTCCTGGCCCTGTCGGAAGCCCAATCGCGCCGGATTGGGGCCTTCTCCCGGCACAAGGTCTGGATGCTCCGGTCTGCTCCCGGCGTCAACCCGGATCTCGTGGCCGAATCACTTGCAGACCTGGGGCCGGAACGTCTGGATATGTTCGTCGATACCGCCCACATCGGCGATGACGGCATGATGACGGGTTACCGGTCGCTTGCCGCCGCGGCCGGTCGGCACGGGGCCACGTCCATGGCCTGGGCGGCGACGACCGACACCGGTCAGGTCAATGCGATTCTCAAGGACCCGGCCGGCTTTGCGGGTGTGGTCCTGGATGCGTGCCGAATTGCACGGCCGCAATTGGGTGTTTCGGACGTCGGGCGTGTTGCAGACCTCTGCCGCCGGGCGGACAAGGCCCTGGCCCTTCGCCTCGACCCGGCCGATACGGACAGATGGCAGAGCCTTGTTGGCGTGGTCCTGTCTTTGCCGCAGGATGTCTCGGTGATTGTGCGGCTGCCCAGCGGTTCACCCCAGCGCGGCGGCGGCCTCTCGGCTGCCCTGCAGACCTTCACCGGCCGGGACCTCCTGGTCGAGATCGACCTGGCCGGCACCGAACCACCCTATCCCGACATCCGCATCGATCAGTTGCCGGGCCTGGTCGTCGATGCCGCCCTGGCCGGGGCCGGTGGATTCGTCGCCCCCGTTGACTCGTCGTCACCGGCCAGCTACCTGCCGACGGGCTTGAACGGCATGAATCTGCACGCCCTGCACATCCTCGCCGGTAATCCCTTCATCCCCATCGACACCCTGTGGGACGAGGTGTCGCTTCGGCGGTTCGGCCGGGGCGCCGGGCCCGCCGCGGCCGCCCTCAAACGCACCGCTGCCGCCAACCGTCTCATCTTCCTGACACTCGGCGTCGATGTCCTGCGACAGGACGGGCG
>DDXG01000035.1 GCA_002347125.1 Phycisphaerales bacterium UBA2266 | reverse complement strand
GTCTTCAACGGCGAGATCTACAATTTCCGCGAACTGCGCGGGCAGCTCGAATCCGAAGGCTACCGGTTCCGGTCCGATACCGACACGGAGGTCGTGCTGTATGCGTACCACAAATGGGGCCCGGCCTGCATGCAGAAGTTCAACGGCATGTGGGGCCTGTGCATCTATGACAAGGGGCGGCAGACGCTGTTTCTGTCGCGGGACCGGTTCGGCATCAAGCCGCTGTACTACTACAGCGACGGTGAGAAGTTCATCTTCGCCTCCGAGCTGCGGGCCATCACCCTTCACAACCTGAGTCTCGATATCGACCTCCGCGCCGTCAACTTCTATTTCTATCAGAAGTACATCGGCGGGGATCTGACGATCTACAAGAACTGCTTCAAGCTTCGCCCCGGCGAGAACCTGCTCTACCGGCTTGATACGCATCAATTGACCCGCACGGCCTATTATGACCTTGAGAGAGAGGTTGTCCGCCATCAGGCCCGTCCGGTTGCCGAGCGGCTGGATGAAGTCGAGCAGACCCTTGCATCGGCCGTCAACGCCCGATTGGTGGCCGACGTGCCCGTGGGGGGATTTCTGTCCGGAGGGGTGGATTCCTCTATTATCTGCGCACTCATCCACGAGGGCCGCCAACGATTTCCTACTTTCAGCGTAGGATTCCAGGATGCCTCCTACGACGAGGTCGGGTACGCCGACATCGTCGCGGCCCACCTGGGCACGGACCACCACAGCGAGTATTTCGAGATCAACGAAGAGGTCGCCGAGCGGGTCCTGGGCGGGATTGACGAGCCGTTCGGCGATTCGTCCATTCTGCCGACGTACCTGTTGTGCAAGATGGCGCGGCGGCAGGTGACGGTGGCGCTGTCGGGGGATGCCGGGGATGAGGTCTTCGCGGGGTACGATACGTACAAGGCCCACCGCCTGGCCCAGTATGTGCCGGCGACCGTGGTGAGTCTGGCCCGGCCGTTGATCAACCGGCTGCCGCCGACGGACCGCAAGGTGGCGCTGAGATTCAAGATGCGGCGGTTTGTCCGCGATTACGACCGCAACCTCTGCCGCAGGCACCTGGACTGGATGGCGACGTTCGATGATCCGCTTCGCAGGAAGCTGCTGGGCGAGCGTTTCATCGATGCGCCGACGATCCTGCCGGTTCGGCCCGAGCGCACCCTGCTGCGGGCCCAGCTCAACGATATTCACAACTACCTGCCGGAGGATATCCTCAAGAAGGTGGATATCGCGTCTATGCTCAATAGTCTGGAGGTCCGCGTTCCGTTTCTGGATCATCGGCTCGTGCCATTGGTGCTGTCGTTGCCGGAGCGGTATCGGCTGCGGCGGCTGACGACCAAGTGGCTGCTTAAGCGGATTGCCGGCCGCTACCTGCCGCGGCGGATTGTGCACCGCCGCAAGCGGGGCTTCAGCGTGCCGCTGGCGTCGTGGGTGCGGCGGTGGGATTTCATACGGACGTACCTGGCCGACCGGCGGTATTACGACCACGGGCTGTATGACTATGACTACATCCAGGGCCTGTTGGCCGGCCACCTGGAGAAAAGGGCCGACAACGCGCGTGAACTGTGGCTGGTCTTCGTGTTCAATTACTGGCACAGTCGGCGCAGCCGGCCGCAAGAAAGGTGAATTGGCGCACATGGCGATCCGAGTCCTGCATGTGATTGACCATATCGGTTATGGTGGTGCACCCTTTGTCGTCAAGAACATCGTGGAGACGGCCTCGGATGGGGTGGTCGAGCATGCCGTCCTCGCCCTGCGCGCGAACCGGCGGCCCATCCCTATTGACGCTCCGGTTATCACCCTGCCCTATCACAAATTCAGCCCCCGCATTTTCTCGGCCATACCCGTTGTCTGTCGCGAACACCAAATCGACATCATCCACGCCCATCTGCAGAGAGCCATCATCGGGACCCTCCTTGTCGGACATCGTTGCGGCGTTCCTGTTATTGTCCATGGGCATGGCCCCATCTTCAGGGAGGGGTACGGCCGCGTCTATCGCATGATGCTGTGCAGGCTCCGCAGGCGGGCTTCGCGGGTGATTGCCAACTCCGATGCCACACGTCTTGAAATGCACAGGGCGGCGGGTATTCCCCTCGAGCATATTGATGTTGTCGGGAATTTCATCGATCTGGCGCGATTCGACCCATCGGTGTATGACCGCGGCAGGGCCCGGAGCGATCTGGGTCTGAAACCCGACGATATTGCCATCGGTTTTGCGGGCCGCTTCGACGCCTGCAAGGGCATCGACCTGCTGCTGCACGCGGCCGCAAGGCTCTGTGATGAGGACCGCCGTTATCGCCTTGTTCTTGTGGGCTACGGCAAGGATGAAGGGGCCCTGCGGCGTCTTGTGGTTGCGTTGGGCCTGAGGGACAGAGTGATTTTCACGGGATTGCGCGAGAATCCCGCCGAAGTCATGGCTGGATTCGACATGGCCGTTATTCCAAGCCGCCGCGAGGCGTTCGGGATTGTCGCCGTTGAGTTCATGGCCATGCGCGTGCCTGTGATCGCCTCCGCCGTCGGAGGTCTGCCCGAACTGGTTCACCACGACCAGACGGGTCTGCTTCTGGGCGAACTGTCGGCCGAAGGGATATTTCGGGCGGTCCGGGAACTTGCGGGCGACCACGACCTCAAGGACCGGCTGATCAGAAACGGCGCGGAGCTCGCCCGTGAATTCGACGGACGCAAGCAGATGGAGGCCATCAACCGCATATACCTGAAGTTGTGTCCACCGGCGCCTTCAGCCACGCATTGACCCTCAGAACTCATGCCCGACAGACAACGACACGTTTGTTTCAATGAGCAGGCTCACGACGCCGTCAGCGGCGCCTACGAGGAGCGCCACAGTGAGATATTCAACCCGATCGAGCAAGACCGCTTGCATGAGAGTCTGCGCGAGGCGATTCAAGCTGTCCGCACAATCTCTGATCCACGGGTGGCGCTCGATTACGGCTGCGGTTCCGGCAATGTGACGGCGCACCTGATTGATCTGGGTCTGCACACGACCAGCGCCGACGTCTCCCAGGCCTTTCTGGACTTGATCGGCGGCCGTTTCGGGCCAACCGGCCGGTCAAGGACCCTGAAAGTCAACGGGACCGACCTGGCCGGTGTCCCCGACGGCGCTTTCGATTTTGTCGCCACATACTCGGTCCTCCATCATGTGCCCGACTACCTTGCCATGGTCCGGGAATTGTGCCGTGTCATAAAGCCCGGCGGCGTTCTCTACATCGACCATGAAGTCAACGAATTCTACTGGAGCCGGCCGGCCGAGTACATCGCGTTCCTCAAAGCGGCCCGCCCGCGCATTGACGTTCAACGCTGCTTCCGTCTGGCTTTCGATGTCAAGGGCTACAAACACATCTTCCGGCGTCTGTTCAACCCTCGATATAAGCGTGAGGGCGACATCCATGTCTGGCCCGACGATCATATCGAATGGGATAAGATAGAAGACGTGCTGTGTATGTACGGGTTCGAGATAGTCTTTAGGCACGACTATCTTCTCTATCGAAGCCTGTACAAGCGGCACGTCTACGAGGGTTACAGGGGGAGATGTACCGACCAGCGCGTCCTGGTTGCGCGCAGATCTCTCGCGCCGTCCGTTGCACTTGGGTCACTGTGACAGGGCGGTCGTAACTGCCGACTCTATCGTACCCGTGTCATTCGGCCTGCCAGCCATTCTCCCCATCAGCCGTCATTCGGCGTCGCTCGGCGAGCCCCCTCGGATCCAGCGGCGCGTCACATGGCGTTCGATCCCCAGCGTGTGTGCTAGGTACGCCGCGGCACGCGCCGCTCCCACGGTTAACGGCGGACAGGTCGTCAATACATACGCCCCCCATCGTTCATATCGCCTGAAGAATTGCGGGAAATCCCGCACCGTCTCCCTGGCATCGCTCTTGAATCCATGATAAAGGGTGGCCGCCAAGCTCTCATGAAGGACCTTTCTCGCCATGGGATAGAATCGTTCCTCGGCCCGCTCTTGCCGCGACAACTCCAGGTGTTTGCGGACCAGGCGGCGGGCCTCATCACCCCGCTTGCCACGGAGGTGGCGTCGGATCCCAGTCGGGTCCAAATCACCCAGGTTCATCAATGCAAGCGGTTCGGGGATATAGCCTAATCGCGGATGGCGATATGCAATGCGCCACCACATGTCGAAATCGGCCGCCAGCGGCCAACCGGTCTCGAATATCCCGACATCGTCGAAGACGCTACGATGGACAAGCATCGTGGTTGTCACCAACGTACAGCCTTTGACCGCAACGGCATCGAAGAAATCCTCGAAATACTCCCTGGTGCCCATGACGGTTCTCAATGTCCGCGTGTTACCCGCCGCCGTGCGCCGTTGCCCACAGGCCCTGTAGAAGTTCGTCCCGCACCAGCACAGGTCGCTGTGACGGTCCAGCAGCGTCATCTGACGTTCCAGCTTGTGAGGCAGCCATTCGTCATCGTGGTCCAGAAACGCGATCCACTCGCCCTTGGCGGCCGCCACGCCCGTGTTTCTGGCGGGCCCATCGCCGGCGTTATCCTGGCGGATGCAGCGCACCTTGCCGCCGTAGGCATCCACGACGGACTTCGTATCGTCCGTCGAGCCGTCGTCGACGACAATGATCTCCTCCGGCTGGAGGCTCTGGGTCAGGATGCTGTCGATCGTCCGCCGTATGAAGGCCGCCGCGTTGTACGCCGGTATCACCGCACTGATCATACCTGCTCCTTCGGCCGCGCCACGCAGGCGAAGTGAACGTACCGGGTATCCTTGAAGAACCCCAACAGCAGGATATTTACAACAGAAAACAACATCGTTCGGCAAGATCGGACGGGCTCAAGCCCTTCGATGGCTATCAGCTCATAGCCCAGTTCCCGCCACATTCTGATGAGACTCTTGTATGTGAAGAAACGCAGGTGCGTACGGTCGAGGATCCCGTAGTCGCTGTAATCCCATGTTCCACGAAAGACCAGTCGGAACAGGTTCTTGCAGAATCGCACATTCGGTATGGATGCCACCACGACTCCACCCGGCGCCAGCTTGGCCTTCAAATCTCGGAGCAGGCCGCAGGGATCGATAAGATGCTCCAGAACATCGTTGCAGACAATGCAATCGAAATACTCGTCGGGCAACTGCGGCACCACCTCGACGATATCGCCCTCGATGACCTTGTCTAATTGACCTCGTGCCGTGGCAGCCGCGTTGGCATTCAGTTCCACGCCCCAACACTCACATCCGCGCGACGCACGCAAGGCCGCCGAGAACAACCCACTGCTGCATCCGAGTTCCAGTGTTCGTTTCACCCCCACCGGTACGAATCCAAGCATCTCGGTACGGGCCTGTTCATAATACCCTTTTGGTTTGTCGGGAGTGTTGTTGTCCGAGGTCGTCATATGTCTTCAATTCCCACCGTATCGGGCCGTAACGACTGCCTCACAAATCAAGCGCCTTTCGCAGTCTCGTCCAGAAGTATACCTCGACTAATCCGGCATGAAAAGCGTATGCCAGGCTCGTTGCGACGGCCGCCCCCTGCAACCCCATCCGGGGAACCAACACCAAGTCCAGCATCAGATTCAACACGACCTGTATGACATTGCCGGCCTGCGCGAATCTATACCGCTTCAGAGCATTCATCACCGGCGCATAGAGAATCACATGGAGCATCATCAAAGCTCCAATCGACAATGTTCGGAAGATGGCCGGGGCTTCCGGATACCTGTCGCCATAAACCATGGCACAGACGCGCGGCGCCGCCGCATACATCGTCAGAATAACCAATGCTCCCAGTATCAGGATCCGAGGCCGCTTGACCCGGATGTACGCATTCATCTTATCTCGATCGTCGATATGTTCGCTCACGAACGGCAGAAAGTACCCATAAAGGACGAAAACAAGCGCCAGCACTCCCTTGAACACCTGATACGCTAGGTTGTAGGAGCCGATCCGTTCCATCGATACATAGACGCGAAGAACCAGGTTATCTCCCCAGTTGATGAAATAGACCGCGGTTGAACCAAGGACGATCCACTTCGCGAAATCGAACATCTCCCGCCAATATCTCGGCTCGAATCGCAGCGGAAGAAGGCAACTGAAATCGACGCGTCTAACGAACAGCACCACTACGGACAGACCCGCTACCGGATAGATCGCCATGACGCTACGCAGTGTGACGGCCCCGAACAGATCCAGCAAGACAACGATGAACAAGGTCAGAAGGCCAAACGCGAGTTCGGCCGTGGCATTCTTCATCCGATGCCCCATCGCCAGGAGAACATTGCAGAGCAGGCTCTTCGCAGAAACACCCGCAAACGCAAGTACGACCAAGACTACGTCTTTCGCCGTGATGTCCGCAAATGCGGCGATCTGCCTCGAAAACGCCGCCGACAGAACAACCACGGCCGCTGAACTGATCCCCAGAAGAGCACACTGCACGCTGAACGCGTTGTTGATCTTTCCGCCTGCCGCTCTCTCCTGATTTGCGAACACGATAAACGGTGTTTGCAGCGATCCTACAAAAAGGGTGGAGAAGAAGAACGCAACCATCTTCGCCAGGCAGTAACTGCCGAATATCTCCTGAGACAGCGACTTGGCCGCCACCAACGGCGCCGCCATGCCGCACACCTGGCCCACGGCCTGCAGGAAGCCGAAGCCAAGCAGCCCTTTGGCCTGTCGGAATTCGATTCTTATCTTGCCAAACGTCAAACGAGAATCAGCCTCCACCAGCCCCTTATTGTTGCAGACGGGATCGAGGGGCCGCTGTCAGCTCCCGCTCTCCGCCGGGCGAGTACGTCTAAGAAACCCGCGCACACTGAATGTCAGAATGTATCGCTCCCGCTCCTCGTCGACTACGAAATCAGCGTTCGATTCCACAAACTGCTCTGCCGCCTTCAACGGCCCGTCATAGAACTGTCCCACGCCATCACCCGGTTTGAAAATGTCAATGACAGTATCTTCGACAACAATGTAACTACCAGAACCAACGAACCGAGCATAACACGCCAAATCGGCCAGAACCTGTTCTTTGCGGTGCCCACCGTCATGCACCACCATGCAGTTCTTGCCTTGACAGACCTCCGCAACTCGTGCGATGACGCCAACGGATGAGCTATCGCCGGTGATCTCAGTAACGCGGTTGTGTTTCACGCCATAGGTGCTCCGGTCAATATCGATCGAGATGACCTGCCCGTGCCCCATCATGTCAAACAGATGTGCGAAATACAGCGTACTTCCGCCCGATGCGCTGCCGATTTCAATCAGTATATCGGGCTTTGTTTCGAAGATGATCTCTTGATATATCCAGGTGTCGAGCGGGTTCTTGAGTGTCTTGACGCCCATCCAACGGCACTTGTCGAACACAATGTTCTTGTGATGATAGACCAGCCACTCGCGAAGCGTCATATCCAACCGTCGTCGGTAATCCGCCCTCATCGGCTGGAACACCCGAAAGGCCGAACGGAAAGCCCCCCATGACTTGCTGCAGAAGCGCTTCGGGTCGCTTAACAGAAGTCTCACGGCGTCTCTAAGCTTGTCGACAAAACTCTTGCCCATGGCTCACGAATAGTACCCGCCTGCCCAAGAAAACTGACCAAGGAGTCCTAAGCTGCTCCTATATCGAACTGCTTCTGCATTATCGCGGTAACAGCCCGCTCGTCAAGTACAGTTTGTGACCCGTCCACTGAGCTACAACCTGGCTGCCCCTGCTGACAGCGGCCCTTCCATCGCTGATCCCGCCGTGGGCAAAACGCACCAGAGAAACGGCATCGAGAGTGCGCCCTGAGCCGGCTGGCACCTTGAACCCATCCGAGAAGCCAAGAGGCCACCGGGACCAAACAGGGGGAATTCGTCTGTTCTATGCGATCGGAAAGCGGCGGCAGAGGGTCTGGACTCGGGTGCGCATTTGGGCGGTAAATGCATCGTCGAGGGTGTAGTGGCGGTGATCGTGGATTTGGACCCGACGCAGCGTCTCATCGACCATATCGGCCACGGCGTCCATCTCGGCCGGGCCCATGCCGTTTCGGGTCACAATCGGCGTACCCATTCGCAGGCCGCTGGTGATCCGCGGCCCGAAGACGTCGTACGCCAGCCGGTTCATATTCACCACAATCCCGCAATCCTCCAGCGCCCGCTGGCAGATCGCCCCGGTCAGGCCCTCCCGCGACCGCCAGACATTGACCAGGACCATGTGGTTGTCGGTGCCGCCGGTGACGACGTCATAGCCGCGGTCGGCCATGCACCGGGCCAGCCGCTTGGCGTTGGCCACGATCGCCGCCTGCCGTTCGGCGTAGGCCGGCTCGGTCATTTCTTTGAAGAACACGGCCTTGGCCGCAATGTTGTTCAGACAGGGTGTGCCCTGGACCCCCGGGAAGGTCATCCGCTCGATCAACTTCCAGAGGGGAATCTCGCGGCCGCCGACGCTGACCGGCCGCTCGAAATCCCGCCCCATCAGGATCAGCCCGCCGCGGGGACCGCCGGGCTTGTACGTGCTGGTCGTCGTGAAATGGGCCTGGTCCACGCACGCCGGATGCACGCCGCCGACGATCAGGCCGGCGATATGCGAGATGTCCGCCATCAGCCAGGCCCCGACCTCGTCGGCGATCTCGCGGAACTTCGCAAAGTCGATGGTCCTGCAATAGGCGCTGCCGCCGCAGATCAGCAGCTTCGGCCGCACCTGGAGGGCCTGACGGCGAATGGCCTCGTAATCCAGCCGCAGCGTCTGGCGGTCTACGCCATAGTTGGCCACCTCAAAGAACTTCCCGGCAAACGCCACCGGTTCGCCGTGCGAGACGTGCCCGCCCTGGTCCATACTCAGGCTCAGGACCCGGTCGCCCCGGTCGAGCACGGCCGTCATGACGATCTGGTTGGCGCTGGTTCCGGAATGGGGCTGGACGTTGGCGTACTGGGCCCCAAAGGCCGCCTTGGCCCGCTCGCAGGCCAGCCATTCGACCCCATCGACCACCTCACAGCCGCCGTGGTAGCGGGCCCCGACAAACCCCTCCGTCGTCTTGTTCTGTATCACCGACCCCAAAGCCGCCAGGACGGTCTGAGAGCACTGATTCTCGGCCGCGATCAACTGCAGGGTATCGCCGAGCCGCTCGTACTCGCGTTCGATCAGGGCGTACACGTGCTCGTCGCTCTCTCGCAGTGCCGACCACGCCGCCTCGTGATAAACATCGCCGGCAGATCGCCCCTGGCCCGCGGCCGGCTCATCCGCGCCGCTCCTCATCCGATTCAGGGCCTCCGCCACCATCCCACGATTCCGCCTTCCGCCGCCTATGCCTGCCGCCATCGACAAACCTCGAATCCACTGTCCATTCGACAATCCGGCGCCGCCGTTGCACGGCCTGCCTTAGGCAAACGCACCACACAGCACCCGTGGCGCAATACCCAACGCGCGCCAATAGTCCCATACTACAGACTCTATCGGCACTGACAGCGGCCTAGCTGAAAACAATCCTCGCGATATCGTTGAACGTCACATAGATCGCCAGCACGCCAATCAGGATCCAGGCCGCGTTCGCCATGACCGCCATGAGCCGCTCGCTCAGCGGCTTGCCGCGGAGTTTCTCGACCAACAGCAGCGCCACCAAACCCCCGTCGAGCGGCAGGACGGGAAGGAAGTTGAACACGGCGATGACCGCGTTGATCAGTCCCAGGAAGTACACGTAGTAGATCAGCGGCTGCTGTTCGACAATCTTGTAGCTGGCGTGGAGAATGCCCACGGGTCCCATCAATTGCTTCGAGCTGACCAGTCCGGTGAACAGGGTGCGGAAGGTCGAATACGCCTGGGCGATGAACATGACCGTCCGCCGCCAGCCCATGGCCACAGCCTGAACCGGATTGTCGGCCCGATACTCCCGCCGCAACGGCGCAACAGGCACGCCCTTGCCAAACGCCGGTTCCAGGGCGATGGGGCGCTGGGCGTCGTCGATGGCCAACACAGCCTGTCCATTCTGCCCATCAGGGGCCTCATACGCGAGCGTCACGGGTCCTTCGGAAGTCTCCTGCAAGGCTATCGCAATATCGTGGAAACTCGTTACCGCATGCCCGTTGACGGCGATAATCCGCGCCCCGCGCGGAATATCGACGGGTTCGGGTCCGTCCACGGCGGCGATAGACTTGGCCACGACGGCGTATTCGCTGTCGAGCAACAGGGCCGCCCCCATGATGACCTTTCCCTTGTTGTCCTTACGGGGCTCGACGGTCGTTTGTACCTGCTCGCCCGCTCGCAGCACCCGCAGGGTCATCGGGCGGCTCTCATGTTCCTCGATGGCCTTGCGCAGTTCCACATAGGTGGGATACTCCACATCGGCAACCGCCAAGATAATGTCGTCGGCCAGCAGGGCCTTGGCTCTCTCGGCCTGCGCCTGCCCGGCCTTCTCATTGCCCGGGAGGAACCACGACCCTATCCTCTGCAGCAGCGACTTCGGCGGGGCCGGGGGGGCGAATTTCGCAATCTTGAGCCGGGGAACCAGCGATCCCACGTGAAACAGCCTGTCTTCCATGTGCACGGAATACGTCCGGGCAAACGGCCATCTCAGCGGGATCTCGGTCTGAACCGTCTGCGGTGGTCCGTCCTTACCCTCGCGCTGCGCCGTCAAGGAGACCGTGGTTCCATAGATTCGGTCCAGCACCTGTTCGAGCGCCCAGTAGGTCTCCACGGGCGCTCCGGCAACAGCGGTGATCCGGTCTCCCGGTCGCAGGCCCGTGCTCTGCATCAGCTCATTGACATCGGAGACTCCCTGAATCTCCAGGCTTACCGCCGGTTCAACCCCGAACACCCGGAAACCCGGCTCGGCCTCGTCCTCCCTGGCGATGAGAGAGTACCTGCCCTCGGTTCCGTCCTCGTGGCGGACCCGCATCCGGACCATCTCGTCGCGGCCGGACAGCGCCGCGGCAATCTGAATACTGCTGAAATCCAGGTCCTTGGTCTTGCCGTCGATGTCCAATATCTCGTCGCCCGGCCTCAGGCCCGCCTTCTCGGCGGGCGAGCCGGGGATGACACCGCCCACGATGGGCGGCGGCAGCTTGATCCCGACGGAGAAGGCGGTTATGAAGATGACCACCGCCGTGATGGCGTTGAAGGTTACACCGGCCGCGATCACGGCCAGTCGCGTGCCAATCCGCTTGTTGGCGAAGCTGCGCGGGTCGTTCGTGGACTTGGCCGCTCCCACGTCCTCCTGCCCCAGCATCTTGACGAATCCCCCGAACGGAATCAGCCCCAACTGATACTCCGTCTCGCCGGGCTTCATCACCCCGCCGACCATGAACGTCGCCAGCGATCCGTCGTCCTGCTCATCCTTGCCCTTGCCCTCGTCCTGGGCCTCGCCGGCGTCTTTGTGCTCGGCTTCAAGGAATCCCGGCAGGATGCGGACCCGCAGGCCCTTGGCCGTCCGCTTGATCCCCAGTAGTGTCGGGGGCATGAACATCGAGAACGTCTCGACCTCGATATCGCTGAGCTTGGCCACGATGAAGTGCCCGAATTCATGCACGAGGATGACCGTGCCGAAGCCGAGCATCACCAGCAGGATGTTGCCGAACATGTCCAGCCGCTGGGCCACCAGCGAAACCGCCGTCACGACCACCAGCACCAGTATCAGCACCCGAATGATGTTCCTGCGGGACCATTTCGCCTTTGTCATTGAGTTACTCCACGAGCCACGGACTATCTACCTACACGCAACCCCCGCAACTTCTCTTCGCGCCCAGGCATCGGCCTCCAGAAGCTCCTCCAGACCGACCCGCGCGCGGACACTATGACTATCGAGGCAACGCTCGATAAGTTCGACGATGTTGACGAATTTGATGCGTCCGGCCAGGAATTCCCCTACGGCCGCCTCGTTGGCGGCGTTGAATACGGCCGCGGCCGTGCCGCCCGTCCTGGCCACCTCAAAACCCAGCCGCAACGCCCGAAAGACCTCCATATCCGGCTTCTCGAACGTCAATCGCCCGATCTCGCCCAACGACAGACGCTTGCCCAGACCGTTGGCCCGCGCCGGATACGTCAAGGCGTACTGAATGGGTATGCACATGTCGGGCCGGCCCAGGTGCGCGATCATCGACCCATCGACGAATTCCACCAGTGAATGCACGATGGACTCCGGATGCACGACGACCTCGATCTGCTCGACGGAGGCGTCGAAAAGCCACCTGGCCTCGATGACCTCCAGGGCCTTGTTCATCATGGTGGCCGAATCGATCGTGATTTTGGGCCCCATCGCCCAGGTGGGGTGCGCCAGGGCCTGGGCGGCCGTTACATCCTCCAGATCGGCCCGGCTGAACCCTCGGAACGGGCCTCCCGAGGTCGTAAGCACGATCTTGCTGACATCCTGGCGGCGGCCGGCCTGCATCGCCTGGAAGATAGCTGAGTGCTCGCTATCGACGGGGATCACCTCGGCACCGCCCTCGGCCGCTTCCTGCATGAGCAGCTCGCCGGCGACCACCAGGGGCTCCTTGTTGGCCACGGCGATCCGCTTGCCGCTGCGTGCCGCCGCCAGGACCGCCGGCAGCCCCGCCGCCCCGACCACGGCCATCAGGACGATATCCACATCATCCAACGATGCAATCTCCTCCAGGCTCGCCGCCCCGGCCAGGACCTCCGTCTTGAAACCGGCGACCTGATCCCTGAGTTGCCCGGCACAGGTCCGATCCGTAACGGCCGCGTATGCCGGCTCAAAGCGGCGAACCTGCTCGGCCAACAATTCCACCCGGCTGTTGGCCGTCAGCGCATAGACCTCATACTCAGGGCCCAGCGCCTCGATCACGCGAAGCGCATTACGCCCTACCGACCCGGTCGACCCCAATATCGCAATTCGTCTAACCGCCAATACGCCGGCTCCTGGCCAAGAAAACGCCGTTCACAGCCCTGCCAACCCCACATCCGCCGCCCAGAGGAAGCCGGCCGCCACGCAGGACATGGCAGCGGATCCGCCGGCCTTTGCTTCTTGCGGACCCAATCATAAGTCCACCAGCCGGGGTCTGTCAAGCGGCGGCATTCGACGGGCCCTGGGGTGTATGACGGCGCCCGAGAAGACGGCCTGTCGTGGGGTGCAAGACCCTTTCTGCGCCATATTCCACACACGCCCCGACAATGGACGGGCCCCCGGCAGGAGGCTATGATGGTCCGACATGCTCTGCTACCCGTTTCAAGGAGGTGTGAAGATGCACCATAACATGAGAATCGCCGTCTTCCTGTTCATCGGGTTGACTACCGCCGGCGTGCAGACATGCGCGGGGGACCTGTTCGAGTCAGCGGCTGGTAAGCAGGCTTTTCTCAAGGCCCTCGATGAGCGAGGCAAGTCCTACGACCCGAATGAGTGTATGATCCGCCGGCCCTTCTCGAGCCCCGGCTATCATACCACGCTCAAGGGCGGTTACGTCCATCCTACGCGGGATTCGTTCAACTACGCCGTTGCCCTGCTGGACTCAGGTCGGCCGCATGATCTGGACCGCGCCTGCGCGATACTGCAGCGGGTGATCAACCTGCAGGACCAGGACCCTGACAGCCGCACGTATGGAATCTGGTCGTGGTTCATGGAGGAGCCGCTCGACAACATGTCGCCGCCGGACTGGAACTGGGCGGATTTCTGCGGCACGCAGTTGTTGCAGGTGGTGATCGACCATATCGGCCGGTTGCCGCCGGACTTGCAGGTCCAGGTCAGGAACGCCGTCATCCATGCCTGCCATTCAATCAAGCGACGCGACGTCAAACCCGGCTACACCAATATTGCCCTCATGGGTACGTATGTGACGCTGGTGGCGGGCGAGCGGATGGGCGTTCCCGAGGTTCTCGAATACGGGCGCATGAGGCTTCGCCGGTTCATGGAGTACGCCCGCGAGAAAGGCGCCTTTTCCGAGTACAACAGTCCGACGTACTCAGTCGTTGCGGTCGCGGAGGTTACGCGGATGCTCATGCACGTGACGACGCCCGCCGACCGGGAACTCGTCGAGGAACTCAACCGTCTGGCGTGGGAGCATATCGCGCGGCGTTTTCATGTTCCCACACGGCAGTGGGCGGGCCCGCACAGCCGCGCTTACCGCACGTTCCTGGGAGACTCCGAGTACGCCTTTATCCAACGGGCGACGGGCAATCGCGTCAAGCTCGTGGGCGAGGACAAGCTCTACGATTCGTCGGATGCCCACCGCGTCCGGGCCGTCTGTCCGGAGGATCTGCACTCGTACTTCACGACGTTGGCGGCGCCGCGGCTCGAGGTGGAGGCCTTCGTGCGCGGCGGCGCAGGGCCCCACGATATTGTCGGCACGACGTATCTGCATCCGGATTTCTGTCTTGGTACGGTGAATATCGGCGATCTGTGGAACCAGCGGCGGCCGGTGCTGGCGTACTGGAATACGCCCGGCGGGCGGCTGGCGATGCGGATTCGCTGTTTGCACGATGATTACGATTATTCATCCGCGAGCACCTTCACGGTGCAGGATAAGGCGGATGTGCTGGGCGCGATCACATTCGCCACGGACCGCGGCGATACGCATATCTCACTCGACCGCATTAAGGAGGCCACGATTCGGGTAAAGGACCTCCGCATACGGCTGGAATTCGAGGGCGACATAAAGGACCTCAGACTGCCCGACCGGTTTGAACTGGGAAAACCCGCCCGCATCGAATCAACAAAGGTCGCCGTCGATTTCACGGTCGCCCACGCGATTTTCGGCGACGAACCCCTCAGAACCGAGACCGGCCGCTCCGACAACAAGGCATGGCTCGACGTCGTCCTCTACAGCGGCCCCGAAAGACCCATCAACTTCGCAACGATTGATGAGGCCGCCATCGCCTTCACCCTGGCCCTGACCCCCACCTCCACCCCTGTTGCACTGCCATCGCCCGCCAAAACCAGCACGGAGCAGTCGATGCTCACAACCACCTGGAAAACCCTATCCCTGACCACCCCCGCCAAACCCACGCGAACCTCACAGCAACAAGAGGACTCACACGGCAAATTGGCAAGCACGGCGCCCTGGAAGGTCTCCGATTGATGTTATGGCTACTGCATTCCCGCAGTGCCCCTCCGGTTACGGCATGATCCGCTGCACCGTCAGTGAAGCGTTTCTCCCCGGTTGTCAAGTATCTCTTCGGCCTCCTCGTCGCTGATCGAAGTGGAGACTCTCGGTCCCGGTGTCCTCAAGAACGCTGATCTTACCCTCTAACTGCCGAAGTTGGGCTGACCGGTGCGCGCGTGTCGTGGCCTTCGGATGCCACTGTTGTCAGTAGACCTGGATCAACCTGAGCGCTTGCCCATCGGATCGTATCATGGCGCACCCTGGGAGCAGAGGCGCCTACCTCTGGGCCTCGCCGGTCATGGGGACGAAGCGGACGGGCAGGACGTTGCGCCGTTGGATATTGCCCTTCTCGTCTTTGGTGACCAGCACGAGGTACTGGAAGTCGCGCGGGTCGCCCACGGGTATGATCATGCGTCCGCCGGGCTTGAGCTGTTCCAGCAGGGGCGGGGGGATCTTGCCGGCCGCGGCGGTGCCGATGATGGCGTCGAACGGGGCTTTATCCGGCCGGCCGAAGAAGCCGTCGCCGGCCCGGACAAACACGTTGCGATAGCCCAGCGTTTTGAGCTTCTTGCCTGCCGACTCGGCCAGTTCTTTGACAATCTCAATCGTGTAGACCTCCCGCGCAATCTCGGCGCAGACGGCCGCCTGGTAGCCCGACCCGGTCCCGATCTCCAGCACGCGGCTGTTGGGGTCAAGCCGCAGGGCCTCGGTCATGAACGCCACGATATACGGCTGGCTGATGGTCTGGCCGGCCGCAATCGGCAGCGGCGAATCGATATGGGCCTGGCGCTCATAGCCGGGCGCGACGAAGGCATGTCGGGGCACGGTCTCCATGGCCTTGAGCACGTTGGGGTCGGTTACGTCGCGGGTCTTGATCTGCGTGGCCACCATCCGCCGCCGTTGCTCGACCATCTCGCCGAAGGCCGGATGCTCATGCAACGGCCTCAGTACCACCGCGGCATTGGGATCATTCGGCTCACCGGCCGTCGCCCCATCCCCCGCATCGCGCTGCGAGCCCCGCACCGGCGCCGGCCCAGCCATCCCCGGCCCAATACAGACTACCCAAATGAACACGACCACCAACCCAGCCACCACCCTCCTGTCCAATTCTCTGTACAACGCGCCCATAAGACCACCTCCTTTTTGAGCTTCGCCCCTCATAATGCAGCATCTTACGTTCAAGGTAGCTGCCGTCAAGCTCATCCGGGAAACCGTTGAAAAACCTCACCGGGTCTATATTATAGGCGCTCTCAGTGGCGTCTGTTCTAGTGGGTCGGCCGCTACAGCGGTTCCAGCCCGGCAGCCAATGACGGACAACACGGCGGCAGTGAAAGGTGGTAAGTATATGTATGACATGGACTTACACGATCCCGACGACGTCTTCGACCGGATGCATGAGGCATCCACGTCGCTGCCCGGCTTTGTCTATCGCGACGAGCAGACGCTGGCTGTAACCGACCTGGGAAACCGCGGTGTCAAGCTGGAATTGGGCCGCAATATCGACACCCTCGGAGCCATCATTCTGCCCACCACCCAGGCCCGCGCCTGCGGCGAATTCGTGCTCAAGTCCGTGGACTGCAACAGATTCGGCCTGCCCAACCGCCTCACCGAGATTCTCAAGAAGATCCTGCGCACGCCCGAGGCCTCCGCTATCCTCCATCGCGGCGACAAGGCCCGGATCAAAGAGGCCCTGGAGATGCTCGAATCCCAGTAGCCGCCGGCCGGATCGCCGCCAACCCCTTGATGCGGCCCGGGTGTTCTGGTATCCTCAGCCGCCATACTCGCGGGCCTTCGTGCCGGGTCGCACCCGGCGCCGCCGGCGGGGACTTACAACCCGGGGAACACTGATGGACAGACGCCGTTTCCTCAAGACCCTTGCCGGCTCGGTTGCCGCGATGGCGTTTCGGCCGACCCTGTTGCGTGCGAACGGCCCGGCGGCACGACCCAATATCCTCTTCATATTCGCCGATGACCAGACCTTCGAGGGCGTCCGGGCTCTGGGCAACGGCGAGATCGAGACCCCCAACCTCGACCGCCTGGTCCGCAACGGCGTGACCTTCACCCACGCCTACAACATGGGCTCATGGACCGGCGCCGTCTGTATCGCCAGCCGCACCATGCTCAACACCGGCCTGTTCGTCTGGCACGCGCAGAAGGTGGACAACAAAACAGACACCCGCTTCGGCGACACCCGCAAGTACTGGTCGCAACTCATCGACGATGCCGGCTACAGCACCTATATGACCGGCAAGTGGCATCTCAAAGTCAACGCCGATACGCTCTTCAATCACACCGTGAACATCCGTCCCGGCGGCATGCCGAACCAGACTCCCGAAGGCTATGACCGTCCCCGGGAGGACAAGGCCGATCCCTGGAGCCCATACAACACCGCCTTCGGTGGGTACTGGGAAGGCGGTCGGCACTGGAGCGAGGTCCTCGGCGACGATGCAACGGCGTTCATCGAGCAGGCGTCGAAAAGCGATGATCCGTTCTTCATGTACCTGGCCTTCAATGCGCCGCACGACCCGCGACAGTCGCCAAAGGAATACGTCGACAAGTACCCGCTCGATGCCATCGCCGTCCCCGAGAACTTCCAGCCCGCGCACCCGGACAAGGACGCTATCGGCTGCGCCGCCACCGGCCGCGACGAAAGCCTTGCCCCCTTTCCACGGACCACCGGGGCCGTCAAGGTCCACCGGCAGGAATACTACGCCATCATTACGCACATGGACACGCAGATCGGCCGCATTCTCAACGCCCTGGAGAAATCCGGCAAAGTGGACAACACGTACATCTTCTTCACCGCGGACCATGGCCTGGCCGTCGGCCGCCACGGGCTCATGGGCAAGCAGAATTTGTACGACCACAGTATCCGTGTCCCCCTCATGGTCAACGGCCCCGGCATCCCGAAGGACAGAAAGATCAACGCGCCCGTCTACCTCCAGGACATCATGCCCACGACCCTGGAACTGGCCGGCGCAGCGGTCCCCGACTACGTACAGTTCCAGAGTCTCTTGCCGCTGATCGACGGGCGGCGGGAGCAATCCTACGAGGCCATCTACGGCGGCTATCTGGGCCTGCAACGCATGGTCATACACCGCGGTTTCAAGCTCATGCTGTTCCCGAAAGTGCCGAAGGTCCTTCTATTCAATCTCAAGAACGACCCGCTTGAGATGAACAACCTTGCCGAGCAGCCCGGGCAGCGGCGGCGGATGCGTCGTCTCTTCGCCAGGTTGCTGGACCTGCAGCGGCAAACCGGCGACGCACTTGACCTGGCCAACCTCTATCCCCAACTGGCGGGAGGCTGACCCTCGCAAAGACAAGCCCTATGGACCGGAGCCCTGAGAACCAGACGCCACCGCCGCGAGCCCCGCTGGCCGAACTGCTTGTGAGCACGTCCGGGGGCCGTGTCCTGCTGGCGGGTCTGGCGCTGACGTTGGCCTATCTGGTGTGGCTGGCCGTCTGTTTCATACTGGATCCCGACCACGGCCACATCCTGATCAGCATGACGGCCACCGAGATCGTCTTTGGACGGGCCGCGTGTATGACGCTCGGCTACTCCCTGGGCCTGGGCAATCGCGTCGTTATCCCCCTATGCACGGCCGTCGAGACCCTGTCCGTGCTGATCGTCTACGGGCTGATTGTCCTGGGCTGCCGGCACTTGATCGTCTTCAAATGGATGCAAAGGACTCTGGAGGCTATTAACGAGGCGGCCCGCAGGCACCAGAATACCATCCAACGGTACGGGATTATTGGCTTGTTCCTGTTCGTCTGGTTTCCGTTCTGGATGACCGGGCCCGTTGTCGGGTGCGTGATCGGATTCCTGCTGGGACTGCGGACGTGGGTCAACCTCACGGTCGTCCTCAGCGGAACCTATGTGGCGATTACCGGCTGGGCCCTGTTCTTGCGCCACATCCACGGCCGGCTTGCCGCCTTCAACCCGTACGGGTCCTTCCTCCTGTTTGTCCTTGTCATCGTGCTCGTCCTGGCCGGCCGTTACCTCTACCGGCGCCGCCACAAACTCCCGCCCCGAAATCCCTGACAGCGCCCATGAGCACACCGCGCGGCAATCCAAGTGATATTCTCATCCTCGGCGCGGGGCCGGCCGGGTTGATGTGCGCCTATCTGGCGGCGGCTCGCGGCAGGCGTGTACGGCTCATCGACAAGGCCGCCCGCATCGGCGGCAAACTCCCGCTGACCGGCGGCGGCAAGTGCAACTTCACTAACCGCAACGTTGCGCCCGAGCACTTCATCGGCTCGAATCCGAACTTCGTTCGCTCGGCCCTGGCGAGGTTCGGCCCGGACGACATTATCGCCCTGTTCGAGGCCGGCGGCATCGCCTGTGAGCAGCGTGAGCATGGCCGGCTCTTCTGCATGCACTCGGGCCGTCAAATCATAACGCTTTTCGACCGCCTCTGCCGTGAGCATCGGGTGCAGATCAGCCTGAACCAGACCGTGCAGTCGGTCCATAGAAACGGCGGAGGTTTCGAGGTCCACACACAGCAGGGGAGTTTCGCCGCGCCGGTCCTCGTCGTGGCCACCGGCGGGGTCAGCTATCCGCAGGCCGGGGCGACGGACCTGGGCTATCGCATCGCCCGCCAGTTCGGTCTGTCGGTCATCGAGCCGCGGCCGGGCCTTGTGCCGCTGGTGCTGGCCCCGGCCGACCGAGCCATCTTCAAAGACCTGGCGGGCGTCTCACTGCCCGTGGAAGTGGCCTGTGCTGGGCGGGTCTTTCGGGATGACCTGCTGTTTACGCATCGAGGCCTCAGCGGCCCGGCCATTCTCCAGGCATCGTGCTATCTCAATCCCGGCCAGGCCATCACCGTCAACTTCCTGCCCGGCGTCGATGTGCCGGCAGTCCTCCAGCGCCACAAGCAGCAGGGCGCCAGGTCTGGCGCCGCCCGTCTGCTCGCTGAGCGCCCCGGTGGCGCGGTCGCCCTGCCTGCGCATCCTCGTAGCACGGGCATCTTGCCCGTGAATCCCAAACGCGCGGGCGGCCCACCGGCTGCGCCCGCACCAGGTCTGCCCATGCGACTGGCGCGAATCCTCGTTGACAAACACCTGTTCGAAACGCCCCTCTCACAGGCTACACGCAGCCAGCTTGAGGCGCTGGCTTCGGCGGTTGGCGCATGGTCGTTCGTCCCGGCCGGTACGGAGGGTTTGCGAGTCGCCGAAACCACCCTCGGCGGCGTCGATACCGGCGGCATTTCCTCTGGGACCATGGAGGCCCGCCATCTGCCCGGCCTCTACTTCATCGGCGAGGTCCTCGACGTCGCCGGCCAACTGGGCGGTTACAGCCTCCACTGGGCCTGGGCCGGAGCCAACGCCGCCGCCAACGCCCTCTGACCGGCTGCCACCACTGCCATGCCGCACCTGGCCACTCCGTCCAACGAAGACATCCGAACCGGGGTCTTGACTCGGCCGTAGAGATTTTGTACAATTTGTTCAAAATGTACGAAATGCCGACTCTCCTGACGCTCAGAATCACAAGGGGTGTATCGCAATGACAAGCATAACCGTCAGCCAATTCCGCGACCATCTCGCCGATATCACCAACAAGGTCGCCTATGCAGGCGACCGCATCCGCATCGAACGCAACGGCAAACCCATCATGGCCCTGGTCTCCGTCGAAGACCTCCAACTGCTCGAGTGGATCGAGGACCGCATTGACCTGGAAGACGCCCTCAAGGCCCTCAAGGAGCCAGGCGGCATTATCCTTGAGGAACTGAAGAAGCAGCTTGCGCGATAACGCCCAATTGAGACGTTCAAAGTGAACCAGCTTCCACAGTTGTCCCCTGCTGTAGTGAAGCACCACCCCCTCAGGAAATCTGCGTCGCTCAAATCACTCACATGGCTTGTCGACGAGACCGTGAAACCTACCGTCCTGATGTAATTCTCTGGCACGTGTTCTCCATCACGCGTATAATCTCTGCGAGCCGAGGCTCAATCGGATCATCTTCCTCTGGACCCTCCCAGAAAACCGCCTCTAGCTTCTCCACCAGCTTAATGTCGTTCATCCTCCTCGTCGCTTCGAAAGTTTGTCTTCGCCCAAAGCCGCGCAAGTGAGCGAGCAGACGCCAATATCTCGGTCTCTATCTTCCGCATATCCTCAAACGGCTGGGCTTCGCCCCTACCGATCTGCGCCATGAACCGGTATCGAATCGCATGTAATTTGCTGAATATCTCATGGTAGTTGTGGTACCTCTTGAAGACGACCGCCGCCTGTTTTCTTGCCGCCCATGCTGTCTCACTCTCGTGGTCTCCCTGCTTAACGTCATCTGTCTCGGACGACCAACTGAGAGAGCTTCTGATACTCCTGATAGCGTCACCTGCCTCATAGAAGAGTGCAAGGGTCTCTTCAGCAAGTTCCATTTGCCTCTTACCGGTATGTTCCCGGCGCCAAGAATCAATCCCGTAGATTGCCACCCATATCCCGATTAACAGGGAAAATTGCGTCAGGAATTCTGACAAGACATTGATCCAATCCATAGTTCCCCTCCAAAACAAGACTGCGAATCCCACAACGGCTAAACACAGAGAGACAACGATCATTCTTCGTAGAAACATGTCATCTTTCATGTCGGATTCTCACGCTTCGGGCGTGGGCGTCGAGGCCTTCGGTTTCGGCCAGGCGGATGATGTCGTCGGCCGCGGCGGCGAGTGAGTCACGGTCGTATTCGATGAGGCTGATGGACTTGACGAAGTCGTTGCTCGTCAGGGCCCCGGCGAACCGCGCCGTCATGCCGGTCGGCAGGGTATGGCTGGGCCCGGCCCAGTAGTCGCCGACCGCCACGGGCGTGTACGGGCCTATGAAGATGGCCCCGGCGTTGCGCACCCTGGCCGCGACGGACCGGCTTCGGTCGCCGCACTGCACCTCCAGATGCTCGGTGGCGAATTCGTCGGCGAGTTTCACGGCCGCGTCCATATCGGCGACCACGATGATCCGGCCGCACGTCGCCAGCGAACGGCCCGCCTCGGCCGCCCGCGAAAGTCCCGCCACCTGCCGCTTGAGTTCCGCCAGAATCGCCCGCGCGGTCGCATCCGAGTCGGTCACGACAATCGCGCTGCTGTCGGTCCCGTGCTCAGCCTGGCTGAGCATGTCGGCCGCCACCCACGCCGGATCGGCCTGCGAATTGGCGATAATGAGCACCTCGCTGGGCCCGGCGATGGAATCGATCCCGACGGTATCGCCGGAGACGATCTTCTTGGCGGCCTGGACCCATTTGTTGCCCGGCCCGACGATCTTGTCCACCTTCGCAATCGTCGCGGTGCCCTCGGCCAGGGCGAAGACGGCTTGTGCCCCGCCGATGCGATACACCTCCTCCAGACCCAGCTCATGGCAGACCGCCAGGATGACCGGGTGAATGGTCCCCTGATGCCGCGGCGGCGAGACGACGACAATCTCCTCGACACCGGCCACCTGCGCGGGAACGGCCGTCATAATCACCGTCGAGGGCAGCGGAGCCGCCGCTCCCGGTACGCACACACCCACCCGGCGAATCGGCGTATAGCGAATCCCCGTCGCGCCGGATTCATCCGACCGTCGCCCGACGAAGATCCGCTGCTGGTACTCGCGGACGTTCGCAATCGCCTTACGAACGGCGGCCAGCAGCGCCGCATTGCAGCTCGCATGCGCTTCGGCCATCGCCCGTTTCGAGACGCGGAACTGCTCCGGTGACAACACCACTTTGTCGAAACGCTCCGTGAACTCGGCCACCGCCGCGTCGCCCCGCTCGATGATCGCTCGGTGGATGGCCGCCAGTGTCGCGGCCTCCTGGCTGCCGAACGCGGCGAACCGGCCGGCCGCCAGGACCTGCCTTCTGAAATCCCCCAGCCGCCGGTCATAATCCGTCTCCGCCGCCGACATGAGGATTCCATCGAGTTCGTGCGTCACGGCCTGTCCCCTACCTTGAGAAGTTCCCGTAACTGTACACCCGCACCGCCTGCTGGAGCAGCATGTACTTGTGTCCGTCGTACTCGGTCACGACGCCCGCGATCTTGAACCGGGCCCGGTTCGGGGCCGCGCCCCGTCGACCCTGGGCCAGTTCGAGCCCCGCGCACGGCAGCAGGCGGTACGTCTGCGGCTGGATGCCAAAGCCGTACCCATCCGGCTGAAAGACCGCCGCATACCCCTGGTCGAGCGTTCCCGGTTCGGTATCCCGCACGAAGCCCGCCCAGTCCAGCATCACAATGTCCTGCTTGAACGCGGGAAGGCCCTCCACCGCCTCGGCCACGGCCTCGGATGTCACCACCTCATTGGCGTCGGGCGCCGCATTCGGCTCAACCGCCGTATCAGGCACGACCGCGAGGTTGGGTTCGGCGACGGTATCGGTTTTGACAACCGCGTTTGGTTCGGTCGCCGGCGGTGTCGCCTGAATGACCGGCCGCGTTCGAATGCGATCCAGCACTTCCTGTGGGATGTCCAGGATATCGCCGGAACCGGCCACGGGCACTCGAAACGTCTCGCGCAGTTGGGCGTCGGAGATGCCGTTGGGCTCAGCCGCCTTCGGTGGCGGCGAGGCGGGAATATCATTGGGCTCGGCGATGTCCTGGGGCGGGGCCTGCGGTTTCGGCTCGGCCGGCGGCTCGGCGGGGGCCGCCGGGGCCGGCTCATACACCGCCGCCTTGCTCAACGCCAGATGGTACACGGCAAACAAGTAGTTGCCTCCATGATACCGCGTCACCCGCGCCCACAGCCGAAATCCCGCATCCGAACGCCGCCTGGAATCGGCGACGATCCGCTCCAGCGACGCCGATGGCAGCATCCGCAACCGCGAGCCGGCCTTGACGGCGTTGAACCCGTCATTGACATCCACGGCCAACTGGAACCACCACTGACCCTCCTGCTCGACGAGCGTGCCATCAACCCCCTTGGCGAGAAATCCGTCCTGAAGCAGCGGCTGGTTGGCGTCCTGCCCGCCGGGCAGTCCCTCTACGGCGGCCGCCACGGCCGCTCCCATACCCGCCAGCAGTATTACCAACCCGGTCCTCATCGCCATTATCACTTAGATCGCCGCTTTCAACAGCTTCACCGCCGCCTGGGGATCGTCGGCCAACGTCACATAGTTGCCGCTATCGGCATCGTCGACCGCCATCAAGTCCACCAGCGGCCGCCAGAAACCGCCCAGCAGTATAATCTCTTTGCGGGCATCGGCAAAGCCCTTGTTCCGCAGCTCCCAGACCTTGGCCAGCTCCAGCAGCGTACCGGTGCCGCCCGGCAGAACGACGTAACCGGCCCCCAGGGCAATCAGCGTATCGAGCCGTTCATCCAGCGACGCCGTCACAATCTCACGGGTTACGTACTGGTTGGGCTTGCTCGATTTGAACGCCGAGCACGTAACGCCGATCACCTGCCCGCCGGCCTGTCCGGCCCCCTGAGCGCCCGCCAGCATGGTGCCGCCGTAGCCGCCGTTGGCGATGGTCAAGCCCGCCCCGGCCAGGGCTTGGCCAAGCTCACGGGCCAGCTCGAATCTTGCATCGCCCGGCCGGGCACGACCCGATCCGAACACCGTAATGACCGTCTCAGCCATCTATCCCCCTGTTCTTCCAGGATAGGGGCGCCCCTCCGTGGTCGCCCTTGCATCGGTCCGCCCGCGCGTATAACTCAACAGCCCCGCCGCCAGCAGTATCTCCCGATCCCGCGCCGAGAGCCGCAACAAGCCCCTGAATCTCATGGATTTCGCCACATTCTCGATTTCCACCTCATCAGCCGACCGGACGGCATCGACCAGACCCGCGATCCGAATCTCATCATCCGCCTCGATCCGGTCGTAATCGGCGGCATCGGCGAATTCCACCGGTACGATGCAGAAGTTGATGAGGTTGGCCTTGTGGATTCGCTCGATGCCCCGCGCCAGCACGACGCGGACGCCCAGATACATCGGGCAAAGCGCCGCGTGCTCGCGCGATGAGCCCTGCCCGTAGCTCTCGCCCGCGACAATCACACCCGCCATCCCGGACGACTTCAGTGCCAGGGCCCGCTCGGCGAACGTCGGCTTGCCGGGTTCGTTGAAGCAGTTGAACACGACCTTGGCGTACTGGGGCACGTTCGAGCGGAGTTTCAGGAACGTCCCGGCGGGCATGATATGGTCGGTGGTAATCTTGTCGCCGCACTTGAGCAGGACCCGGCCTTGCAGGTCCTCCGGCAGGGGGGTCGGCGTCTCGGGAACGACGATGGTCGGTCCGCGCACGATCTCGACCCTGGCCGCCTCGGCGGGGCTCAGGGGCGGGGCGATCATGGAGTCATCTATCGTAAAGCATTTCGGCATAAGGACCTGCGGGTATTTGACGCCGAGTAGCTCCGGCAGGTCGCGCGGGTCGGTGATTCGGCCGGTCAGGACCGCGGCCACGGCGGTTTCCGGGCTGACGAGGTACACCTGGTCGCCCCTGGTCCCGCTGCGACCGGCAAAATTGCGGTTGAAGGTCCGCAGACTCACCGCCCCGTCGGCAGGGGAGAAGCCCTGGCCTATGCACGGCCCGCACCCGGATTCCAGAATCCGCGCCCCGCAGGCGATCAGGTCCGCCAGGGCCCCGTTGGCCGCGAGCATGTCGAGCACCTGGCGGCTGCCCGGTGCAATGGCGAACTCGACCATCGGGTGGACACGGCGGCCCTTGAGCACCCGTGCGGCCATCATCAGGTCGGTGAAGCTGGAATTGGTGCAACTGCCCATCGCCACTTGGCGGACCTCAAGGCCCGCAATATCACTGATTGCCTTGATATTATCGGGTGAAGACGGGCACGCCGCCATCGGCGTCAGCTTCGAAAGACCTATTTCAATCACACGGTCGTATTCGGCGTCGGCGTCGGCCGAAAGCTCGCGCCAATCGGCTTCGCGGCCCTGGGCGGCCAGAAACCGCCGCGTCTGCTCGTCGCTGGGAAAGAGGCTCGTGGTCACGCCCAGTTCGGCGCCCATGTTCGTAATCGTCGCCCGCTGGGGCACGCTGAGCGTGGCGACGCCGGGGCCGAAGTACTCGACCGTCCAGCCGACGTTGCCCTTGGTTGTCAGGATGCCCAGGAGCTGGAGGATGACGTCCTTGGCGGCCACCCAGGGGCCAAGCTTGCCGGTCAGGCGGACGCCCACGACCTTGGGGCATTTGAGGTAAAAGGGCCCGCCCGCCATCGCCACGGCCACATCCAGGCCGCCGGCGCCGATGGCGATCATGCCGATGCCGCCGCCGGTGGGCGTGTGGGAGTCGCTGCCCAGCAGGGTCGCGCCGGGCTTGCCGAACCGTTCCAGGTGCACCTGATGGCAGATGCCGTTGCCGGGGCGGGAGTGGTAGACGCCGCCGGCGCCCGCGACGGTCTGGAGATAGAGGTGGTCGTTATGGTTCTCCGGGCCGAATCCAGCCATGTTGTGGTCCACGTAGCTGACCGAGACGTCGGTTTGGACGCGCCCGGCGCCCATCGACTCAAACAACAGAAACGCCGTCGTTCCTGTGGCGTCCTGCGTGAGCGTCTGGTCGATGCGAATGCCAATCTCGGCGCCGACCTCCATCCGGCCCTCGACCAGATGCTCCGTAAGTATCTTATGCACAAGTGTTTGCGTCAATTTCGTCCTCGTGTTCTGCGGTTGTTGGCTCATGGTCCATCGGCAGGGCCAATCGTGCAAACGGGCAGTGTACCAGAAACGCAATTCTCCTGCAAATCCCACGCCGTCGTAGACATTCGGACACCGGCAAGCCACAAACGCAGAACCAAAGCACAAGACCCCAAGCCCCGCGCACAGCCGTGGGCTACGACCTTGTCATGCCTGCGCAGGCAGGCATCCAGAGGATCGGGGCCGCCACGGGGGGCGCAAGGAAGAAGGGAGCGGCTTGTCGGCCACTCCCCGGATTCTTGAAGGAGGAGGATGATAAACTTCATGTGTACCTACGCCCGGGCGGCTCGGTGGTTCACGGGAAACGGCCACCAAGGCCCTAGAAATCTCAATCCGCCCCCGCAAATCGCAGAAAGCAGCNNCTATGGTCAAGGCCAATAATCATGGCACGGACCGGCGAAAAACCAAGAAAAGCGGGGGTCTGAGCCTTGACAGACGCCTGGCGAATCGCTAGATTACGGGTGGCAACTGCAGGCACCGCATGACCGTTATCACGCTTGGGCTGTGGATAGACAACGGACCCTGTAAGAAAACTGCATCTCTTGACGGCAATTCACGGCCGACGGGCGTAACCCTGCAGGGCGAAACGACCCGATATAACGGAACAATAGGCCAGGCCGGGGCATCATAACGTGTGGATCGGACCGCTGGCGGCCCGATTTTGTGTATGCGCTCCAGCGGGCTTGAACGGACCCCTGTGCTGATGGGGGCGTGCATCGTTGGCGACGAAATTGGAGTCCAGGTATATGACCGCCAAAAACAAGGGCTTCACACTCATCGAGTTGCTCGTAGTCATCGCCATCATCGCCGTTCTGATGGCGATTCTGATGCCCGCGCTGAACATCGCCCGCGAGCAGGCGCGGGGCATCACCTGCATGGCCGACCAGAGAAACCTGGCGCTGGCCTACCGGATGTACGCCGACAGCAACGGCGGCATTATATGTGGCGGGTTCGCGAGCACGGGCCTGGTCCACGGCATACCGCCGTGGGTGGCGCCGCCACTGTCAAAAGCGGTGCTGGGTTCCACACAGGTGACCGGGGCGGCGATCACGCTGCAGCACCGGTTCAACGGTATCATGGCCGGGGCGCTTTACCCGTACAACAAGGACGTCAAGAGCTATCACTGCCCCGGCGACAACCGTCTGCAACGAGGCACCTCACTCGGCAGTGGGGCGGAGTACCGGATCTATCGCAGCTATTCGTTGTCGGACTACATGCAGGGAACGCGGAGCAACGATGAGAAGAACCTCGACAGCTTCAAGAGCCCATCGCTCAAGATGCTGTTCGTCGAAGAGATATACGATGGCGCCGCCGGGCACTACAACCATGACGGCTGGTCGTATTCGCCTTGGAGCCAGACCATGTGGGACCCGCTCGGTCTGTTCCACAACGACGCCTGTACCTTCAGCTTCATGGACGGCCACGCCGAGCGAAAGAAGTGGGAGGACAAGCGGACCATCATCTACTTCAGGAATCGACTCGACCCGCAGGCCATTCCCAAGGGCCAGGTGCATAATCCGCCGAACCCGGACCTGACGTGGCTCGACGAGCATTATCCCGGCCTGACCCGCCAAAAGCCGTAGAAAGCCGCTTCGGCCGGNNCCGGGACCAGGCCAGGGCCGTGGCGTGCATGAGCACGCTGCGGCAGTGGGGCCTGATCTGGAAGATGTACTGCGACGACAACAACGGCTTCTGGCTCAGCGGCAGCGGAGCGGGCAACGGCCTGTGGTGGCTCCAGACGATAGGCCGCCAGGCCAAGGACGAGAAGATGTGGACCTGCGCGACGGCGACGGTCTATCGAGGCACCGCGCCCACAGGCAGGGGCCTGAACACCTACGAGGCCTGGCAGGTGACCGACGGCGGCAAGGTGTATCTGGGCAGCTTGGGCCCCAACGGCTGGATGAACAACATCCCGCCGGGTACGACATCGCAGTGGGGCCGGCCCGCCACCATCCAGGTGCACGGAGTCAATCACCAGGCAAATTGGCGGACGCCCTACGTCAAGGATGCCGCTTCGATACCCATCTTTCTCGACGCGATGTGGGTCGATGCGTGGCCGCGACAGACCGACCAGCCGCCGGATACCGAGTTCTGGCGGGAGGATCAGGTCAATCAGAACGAAATGCGGCGTTTCTGCATCAATCGGCACGACGGCTTCGTGAACGTGCTGATGGCCGACTGGTCGGTGCAGAAGGTCAGCCTCAAGGGCCTGTGGGTGCTCCGCTGGCACAAGGGCTACGCCGTCAACGACCCGCTGCCGGTCTGGCCCGCGTGGATGGCCCGGTTCAAGGACCCGTGATGGGCGGCGCTTGCGGCCGTGGGCTTTTTATGCTATAATAAATGTTTTACCCGCCTGGGCGGGCAGATTCGACAAGAACCCGTGTACAGCAACCTATAAGACATTCGAAGGGACATGGTAATGAAAAGAAAGGCCTTCACCTTGATTGAACTGCTCGTGGTCATCGCCATCATCGCGGTCCTGATGGCGATCCTGATGCCCGCCCTGCAGCGGGCCAGGGAGCAGGGCCAGCGAGCCGTGTGTATGGGGACCCTCAAACAGTTGACGCTCGTCTGGTTGATGTACGCCGATGACAACGACGACAGGCTCGTCAATGGAGAAACCGGAATAGACCCTGCCGGGCGAGGCGACCTCCACCGGGGTGAACGATATTGGGCCGGCAAGTGCTGGCCGGATCTCTACGCCTCGCCAAGGCCGCCTGCCGTACAGATCCCCCGCGAGACCCAGATAGCGGAGATCAAGAAAGGTGTCTTGTGGAACTACACTAAAGAACTCGGGATGTACACCTGTCCGACGGCGCTACGCGGGGAGCTGCTAGCGTATAATCCGATGGATGGCATCAACGGGATGCCACGGACCGGCACAAACAACGGGGGCGCGCCTGCCACCGGTCCCAATGGCAAGCAGCTCTGGGTGAAGAAGAAGAACAACATATTTAATCCGGCGTATCGGATTGTCTTCATCGACGAAGGCGCGGCCACGCCCGACAGCTTTGCGGTCCACTGGACCACCAGCACCTGGCAGCACTGGGACGACCCGCCGGTCCGCCACGGGGACGGCACGGTCGTTTCGTTCGCTGATGGCCACGTTGACTACCACAAGTGGCAGGGCGCCACAACGGTGAAGTTCGGTCGGACGTACGCCGGATACAAGGGCCCCAACCACACGCCGGGCGACGCGTTTGGCGCTTGGAGCGCCGAGGCATGGACTGATCTACTGTACATCCATCAGGGTTGCTGGGGTCAGATCAACCCGAGTTTCCCGGTAGCGAACACGCGCTAGCCATTGGCATTCTCAGACATCAAAAAAGGCGGACGCCATGTCCGCCTTTTTTCTTGCTGCCTGCTCGGCGTGGGGTTCCGCCCTCCCACGTGTGAGCCACAGGTGTTTCGTATGGGGTATCAGTGTCGAGGTCCGGCGTTGAGCATGGCCGCCAGCAGGATATGCCGCAGGTGGTCTATGCTGGCTCGGTCAAGGTAGTCCTCGGTGAAGTCCAGGCGGAATCGCCCTCGGAAGTTGCGTATCCGCCGGGTCAGTTCGTCGCGGCCCAGGGCCGCCAGAGACGTCGCCGTCTGATCGAGATACTGTGTCGTCGCCATCGCCGTGCCTCGTGTTTCGTGTTTCGTGTTTCGTTCACGGCGGGCCATCCCTTCGCTGTCGCGAAGGGCTGCCACCCACCGTCGTCTGCATTTCACGACGGGCCATCCTTCACGGCCGCGAGCGGATGCCGGCGCCGGAATGGGCCCGTCAAGGTGGTCCATGGGGAGTGTCGGCCGTTTTGGGGGGCGACTTTCGATGGAGCCGGCCGCGGCCGTCACCATGACCTCGGCCCGCGGAAATCAAAACCGCGACGGCTCGCCGCCGCATCGGCCCTGCCTGACGGTTTCGCGGCTTTTGATTTATGTACCAGAGCCCTTTAATTAAGTGGGCGGGTCTGATAACGTGCGCTTATGGACACCGGCCTTCTCGAATATGACCTGCCGGGCGAGTTGATCGCTCAGCACCCGGCGGAGCGGCGCAGCGACTCGCGGATGCTCGTGCTGGACCGCGCCGGCGGCCTGGCGGATCGGCGCTTCGCCGATCTGGCCGAGTATCTGCGGGCGGACGACTGCCTGGTGCTCAACGATACGAAGGTGATCCCGGCGAGATTCTACGCGGCCCGGCGGTC
>DDXG01000243.1 GCA_002347125.1 Phycisphaerales bacterium UBA2266 | reverse complement strand
TTGTAGGCCCGCCCCGACGGCGCAAACGGCAACCGCCACAGCAGCGTGCCGACGGCGGCCGCGACGCCGACGATGCTCTTTTCCGCCAATGTTACGATCTGCTTGACGCCCCCGACCGCCAGTAAGGCGGGCGAGGCATAATCCGGCCCCTCGCCGTCCCAGCGCCATTTCTCGGCGCCGTCGGCCAGGTTGTACGCCAGGATTGCCCCCTTGCCCGCCGTTCCCGCGTGCACGATCGCCGTCCCATCGACGACAATCGGCGACACGGACGTGAAGAACCTCGGCACGGCGCCTTCGAACGGGTCCTTGCGCCAGATCATCTTGCCGTCGGCGGCATTCAGACAGGAAACGACGCCACCGACCCCAAGGGTCACGACCTTGCCCTCGGCCACGGCCGGGGAGCTTCGCGGTCCTGGATGGCGAGCGGCAGCCCCTGTGACGGCCTTGGCGGCGTACTTGTCCGTCCAGACAATCTCGCCGGTGGCGGCGTTCAGGCACAGCGTCATCTCCTCATCGCCCTGCCGCGTGAACACATAGAGCCGCTCGCCGACCAGCGCCGGCGTCGAATCACCCGACCCCACCGTCGCGCGCCACTTCTCCTGCAACTGCCCGGGCCACGCCGCCGGGGCCTTGAAATCCACAGCCTTGCCGTCCCGCCCAGCCCCGCGCCACTGCGGCCAGTCCCCCGCCACCCCAGTCGAGACGAGCACTATGGCAGGCAGCGTCATCGCAATCAACAACCTCGCACCCTTCATAAGACAGCTCCTTTCCAAAGACCTCGCCCAGCAGCCCGCACCGACCACCACCACGGCATCAGCAGTCCGAGCCGCTTGCGTTCGTAGCCACAATGCTACCCTCGGCCCAACCCATATACAACCCCTACTTGCATACTGGGAAAAAGAAATTGGCTCCTCACAAGAACCTGTGCGTTGGCGCAAAAATGTACCGGACCCCTTTAATTCGCACGCATGGCCTCCAGTGCCGCCAAAACGGGCTTGATTGTCAGGCCTGTCTTGAAAATGACGACGTTCCCGCCAGGCACGGCCCCTTCCCGCAGCGACCGCTGCGGCACCGCCATCAGGATGCGGTGGTGGCGGAATCGGCCGAGTATCTCCCGCCGCTTGGCCAGATACTCGGGCGTCCAGAAACCCACGATCTCCAAGAACACCTCGGTCCCGTCTTCGTGGCGAAACGTGAAATCCGGGACGAAGGTTGTCTGGTGCTCGTGGAGGATATCGCCCTCGCGGATCAGTCGCCAGCCTTCCCGGACGCCGCCGAATTTCTCCGCGAACGCCCCCTCCAGGCTCGAATCGAATTCTTGTGGCGGCGGCAGGTGGCTCGTGTAGCCGTCCTTATCGCAAACCGCCAGCACGGCCGTCGCGTTCCAGGGCGTCCGCAAGACGGCCGTCATCCGCCAGCCCTTGCACGCCAGCAGCGCCGGCAGGAACCTCGCCAGGTTCACCCCGTACCGCCGAGTTTCTCGCAGCACCGACACCGGCCCGGACAGTTCAATGCAGTATGCAGAGTAGTAGGGTGGGCAAGTGTCGTTCTTGCCCACGCTGGTTCCTACCGGCTGCCCGGAAAATGTGCCGGACCCCTTCAATGGCACGATCTCGTGCATTAGTTTGGCCAGCTTGGCGTATCGCAGGATCGTCTTGAGGTCCTGCGTGGCCGTGATAGTCATGCTCTGGGCCCTGTACAGGCACGCCTGAAGCTGGGCGACGTTGTAACGGGCCAGAAACGCCGCGGCATCGAGGTCGGGAGCAAAGGCCTCCAACGGCTGGAAACTCATCACATCCGCATACAGCCGCCGGTCGATGTCATTCCAATCCGCGCCGTGTTCGGCGGCGATCAGGGCCTTGACCCTTGCCGGATCGTTCTCAAACAACCGGTCGGGCTGTTCCACCAGCGGGTGCATCGCCGCCGCCCGGCAGAAGACCTCGACCCGCAGTCTGGCCGCCTCGCCGCCCGCATCGCCCGCAAAGACGGCCGCATCATCCAGCAGCTTGCAGAACGCCTGCACCCGCCTGACCGGACAATCGGGCTCATCGGTGAATACCTCCTAACCCCGTTGGTGCAGCCACCGCCGCTCGCGGCCGATGCCCTGTCGATAGACCGCCAGCATCCGCTCGGCGTAGCCCGTGTAGTGGCCGTGCGTCTTGCGCGTCAGGCAGTCTACGACCGCCCGGCCCGCCCTATACTCGACGATGGCGTGTTCGCTCGTAAGCATCGCTTTTGCGCCTCTTGCGGCTGCGATGAACCTCTTTCGTATCCTCGCAGACGACCTCGTACAGGACCGCCCGCACGTTTCCACTCTTGCGCAGCACCCGCCCCAGCCGCTGCTTGGCCTGGCGGGTCGAGCCCAGTCCGCCGATGACCACCGCCACCTTGGCCTCCGGCACGTCCACCCCCTCGTCGAGCACGCGATTGGCCACCAGCACCGGCAGCCGCCCTTCGGCAAACCCCTCCAGGACCGCCAGCCGCTCGCGTTTTCGCGTGTGCGAGAGGATCGTCGGCAGCAGGAATCGCCGCGATACGTCGATGGCCATCGCGTTCGAGCCGGCGAAGACGAGGGTCGGCTGGCCGTAGTGCAGTCGGAAGATGTCCTCCAGCACCCGCAGCTTCTCGGCCGCCCGGTCTTCAACGGACCGCTTCAGATAATAAGCCTTCTGGGCGTGGCGGGCTTGGGGGTCCCGGCCGGACTCGGCGCACAGGTCCTGCCACGTATAGCCCGGCTGGTCTTTGCGCCGCTCCAGCATGAAATGCCGGATCACACGGCTGCACTGGTCGTAGGTGGCCTGCTCGCGGTCATTCAGCGCCACTGGGATTCGCACCACCTCGAAATCCGCCAGTGTCGAGCCCCGGGCCTGCTTGAACGGCATCCGATACACCACCGGTCCCACCAGATTGTCCAGTTCCTTGTGCAGGCCGTCGGCCCTCTCCGGCGTGGCCGTCAGACCCAGCCGCATCGTCGCCGTACTCAGAATCGCCGCCTCCCGTCGGCACCGGCTCGGCAGATGGTGTTCCTCGTCGAAGATCAGCAGCCCGAAGCCGGCCCCCATCCGCCCCATGTGGATATAGGCGCTGTCGTAAGTCGTTACGGTCACGGCCTTGATATCGAACAGGTTGTCGCCGACGATTCCGGCGTCGCAGCCCAGCGACCGCAGTATCCGCCGGTGCCATTGGTACATCAGATCCCGCACGGGCGCCACCACCAGCGTCGCCACGCCTGTCCGAGCCATCGCCGCCAGCGCCACCTCCGTCTTTCCCGTGCCGGTCGGCATAATGACCTGCCCCCGCCGCCCGGCCTGCTCCCATGCGTCAAGGGCCTGGGTCTGTTCCGGCCGTAGCGCCGGCAGACTCACCTTGGGCCACGCCACCTGTTGCGGGCGCGGCACTTCGTCCTGAAACGCCGCCCCATAACACCGGCGCAGTCCCTCGACCACCTGGGCGTACGCAATGGCCTCGCAACGCCAGGCTCCTATCCGCCCGTCGAAATTAAAGGGGTCCGGTACATTTTCCGGGCAAGGCGCCATCGCATGCGACGCGTTTTGGCCGCCCGGAAAATGTACCGGACCCCCTCTCGCCCCATTGGGCCAATTCACACCACGAAGCACCAATGTGCCGCCGTCGAAAGACAGAGATACGCCGCCGGAAGCCGTCATACCGCCCAGACTTACGCCTGCTTGTGGTGCCAGTCGCAGCCGTAGTTGCCGACCTTGTAGGCCTCCATGCGCCCGTCCAAGGCCGCGGGCCGGGCCTTGCCCAGCACCTCGATCACCTCGGCCTCGGTGAGCGGCTTGAAATCCCGCGCAATCGCCAGGTCCTGCCGCAGGTTCGCCCGCGACTGAATACCACAGACCAGCGACGATATGGGCAGGCTCAGGCTGAACCGCCGGGCGAAATCGGCGCTGATGCCCAGGTCCCGCACGATTCGCCCATCCTGGGCCGCCAGGGCCTTCATGCCGATGGCCCCGATCTTGCGCTGGGCGCATATCGGCAGGATTTGTTTCTGAAAGCTTTCATAGTGCGCGTCGAGCACGTTGACCGGCATCTGCACCGTATCCCAGGCAAAGGGCCGGTCCAGCATAGCCTTGTGAAAGCGCGGATTCTTGTGGCCGGTAAAACCTATGAACCGGACCTTGCCCGCTTTCTTGGCCTCCAGGGCGGCCTTCAGCGCGCCGTTGCCCGGATCGAAGATCAACTCGGCGTCGTCATCCCACTGCGTGCCGTGGAATTGCCACAGGTCAACCCGGTCGGTCCGCAGTCGCCGCAGGCTATCGTCCAGGTGTTTCAGGGCCCCCTTGTAGTCGCGGGCACAGACCTTGGTCATCAGGAAGACTTTATCCCGCCGGCCGTTCGACGATAGGGCCCGGCCCATGATCTCCTCGCTGCCGCCGTCGTGGTAGTCCCAGCAGTTGTCGAAGAACGTCATCCCTTCGTCGACGGCCTCGTGCATGATAGAGACCGCCTCGTCCTTGTCCTTGACGTTGCCGATATCCCAGCCGCCCAGGCAGACAATCGCCACCATCTGGCCGGTCTTGCCCAGCGGCCGCTTCGGCAAGCCCCCCGGCTCCTGCTTCTGCTCGGCCAGCACCGGCGAGCCCATTGCCAGAGACGCCAGCGTTGCCTTGACAAACGCCCTTCTGTCCATCGTCATCGCATTCATTGTATTACCCCCATGTTTGTCTTTCGTCGTTCGTGCTTCGTATATCGTGTTGCGTCGTGCGTATTGTGTATTGCGTATTGCGTCGGGGTAGTCCCGAAGCCGGTTCGGGAAAGGCAAGGGCCGGATCAACGCGGCCCTTCGCTCCGCGAAAGGCCGCCACCCATCTGGTTCGTATTTCGCATTCCGTCTTTCATACGTCATCGTCCGTCTCGCGTATTACGAAATACGATCATCATTTCATCCGTCGGGCCAACTCGCTAAGAACATCGGCGATCCGCTGCAGCGTCGCCCCATCCGGCATCGGCACCTTCAAGTGCTGCCGGCCCGTCCGCGGGTCCGTCTCAACATCCAGGCCGCCGGCAAGCTTCGAGCCGGCCGCAGACGCCTCGGCCCCCTGTCCGCCCACCGCCTTACCCAGCATATCCAGCAGCGACAGTCCCGCCGAGATCACGCCCTCCCAACCTTCCGATGGACGAGTGACGATGGGCGTCCCGAAGCCGGTTTGGGATCGTCCATCGTCCGTCGTCCATCGTTTCTCGTCACTCGTCTGTCGGGCCTTGCCGCCCTGGGCCGCCTCCATATCGTGGCCGTCGGGCTCTTCCACCTGCGCGGGCATCGGCTGTGGAATCGCCTGCGTGGCCGTGTCGACCGATTCCATGAAGCGCTGCAGGCGCGTGCCTCCGAGAAAGACCTCGTCTTTTCCGCCGTCGAGCACGCCCGTAAAAAGCGATTTCTTGAACGAAAGCACCGACAGCATCCCGTGCTCGATGGTCCCCTGCGCGACGAAGTTGACCACGCGCACCGGCCGCGTCTGACCCAGCCGGTGAATCCGCCCGATTCGCTGCTCCAGCACCGCCGGGTTCCACGGCAGATCCATGTTCACCACCGTCGTGGCCTGCTGCAGGTTCAGCCCTACGCCACCGGCATCGGTCGAGAGAAACACCCTGCAACCCGGGTCCTCCTTGAACTGCGTCACGAGCCCCTTGCGTTTGGGTCCCGGCACACCCCCGTGAAACAGCACATGATTGAGTTTCGCACCCTTAAGCCGATCCAGGAGAATCTCATGCGTACCCAGCCACTGGCTGAATACCACCGTCTTGGCGTCAGGCTGCTCAAATACCTCGGCCAGCAGTTGAAGCAGTTCATCGGCCTTGGTCCCGAAATCGGTTTTTCGGTCCAGCAGATACGTGCTGTTGCAGCTCATCCGCATATTCTGCAGCGCGATCATCAGCCGCCGCTGGTCCGTCTCCGACAGAAAGCCGTAGCGCCGCCACTTCGCCACGACCTTCGCGACGATCTCCCGGTTTTCTTCGTGGTGGCTCTGTTGCTGCGGCGTCATCGGAACGAAGAAGTTCTTCTCCATCCGCGGCGGCAGTTCGCTGAGGACCTCCTTCTTCGTGCGGCGAATGAGGATCGGCTCGAGAGATTGCGATATCCGCCCCAGATTGTGGTATCCGACCACCCGGCCGGTCTCATCGACGTGTTGGTGCTCGGCCAGGAAACGAAACAGCGGCCCCAAGTGGAACCGGTCCACAAATTCCACGATGGAGTGCAATTCCTCCAACCGGTTCTCCAGCGGCGTGCCGGTCAGCACCAGGGCATACCGCGAATCGAGCTTCTTGACGCTCTGGGCCCGCCGTGTCTTCCAGTTCTTGATCCGCTGGGCCTCATCGAGGATCACCATCTCCGGACCCCAGCGGCCGATAGCCTCCATATCGCGGCCGATGACCTCGTAGTTGACAATTTTGTAGAAGGAGTCCGTGCCGTACAGGGCCTTGCGTCTGCCGAGCATACCCTCAACGACCTCCGCCGACCGCTCGCTGAAGCGCTCGATCTCCTGTTTCCACTGGTGCTTGAGACTCGTCGGGCACACAATCAGCACCCGTTCGAGCCCCATCGTCCTCGCCAGTATCTCCACGGCCGCGATGGCCTGGATGGTCTTACCCAGCCCCATGTCGTCGGCGATCAGACTGCGCCCGGCCGAGGCCGCGAACAGCGCCCCCTTGCGCTGGTAGGGATAGAGGTCCACCTTCAGCAGCTTCTTGAAGCCCGCGCTGCGGATGCCGCCGGCAAAGGCCTCGTCAATCCGCCGCCGCAACAATGCCTGGTCCCTGACCTGCGCGACAAACGCCATCGCATCATCGTAACAGCGAAGGTCGTGGTCGAACCGCCCCGCCTCCCGCAGGAAGACCTCAAAACGCCCGTATCCGTCCGCCGTCAGCATCCCGTCGGCGCCGAAGTACCTGCCGGCCAGTTT
>DDXG01000095.1 GCA_002347125.1 Phycisphaerales bacterium UBA2266 | reverse complement strand
TGACCTCTTCGGGGCGCTCGTCGATGAGCAGGACAATCACCCGGCTCTCGGGCGAGCAACGCCGCACGGCGGTAACGATATGCTCCAGCAATACGGTCTTGCCCGCTTTCGGGGGCGAGACGATCAGCTGGCGCGAGCCCTTGCCGATGGGGGCGATGAGGTCCACGATCCGCATATCCTCGAGCCCGCAGGCGCCCAGGTCGAACCGCTCGATGGGGTCGATGGCCACGAGGTCGGAGTAGTTGGGACGTGCGGCGAACGCCTCCGGAGTCATGCCGCCGACGGTGTCAATGTGCGTAACCCGCATCCGGCCCTTCTTGCGTTCGACGTGGCCGGTGATGGCGGCGCCCTCGCCGAGCCGATAGCGCCGCGCCATATCGGGGTGCACCATGATCTCCGCGGCGCCGGGCCGATAGGACCGCTCGGCCGTGCGGACCACGAACTGGTCCTTCGCCAAACACTTGATGATACCTGCAATTGTACTGTTATTGTCCGTCATCAGAATCTTCCCGGGCCATCCAGCGCAAAAACAACTCCACCGAATACCCTAGTTGTAGCACTCCCAGCCAATAATGCAACCGGCGAACCTCAGCTTCTTGACGCCATATCCAGACCGTTGCGGCCCTTCGCCCGTCTCGAAGGACCATCGTAGGAAAGAACCGCCACCGGCCGAGGGCGCACACCTGGCGGCGCATGTAGTCTTACCTTGTATGTTGTATTCTACAACATCGGCCGGGCCTCGTGCAAGCCCCACACCTGATAATTTCCGGGTTCCGGCTCCCGCCCGGCGAGAAGACCGATCCGAGCCGAGGCTTGTGGTCGTTTTTGGGCACAGCGTGCAGGGGTGGCTGCCGACAAGAATCTACCGAAGAAACAAGATGTTGCGTCCTTGCAGTATCGCTACTTTCCGGGTATGTCGTGGGTGCGTTTGCAGCGGGGGCAGCGGACCTGGGGGCTCTTGTAGTCGGGGGGGACCTTCATTTTCAGGCCGCAGGCGCAGGTCAGGAATGCGAACCCGCCGACCTGTCGCATGATATCGCCGACCTGCCGCACCTGTTCCTGGCGCCGCTGCTGCTGTTTGGCCTTGGCGCCGGCCTCCCGCAGGGCGATGTCTTCCTTGGACAGCGCCATGGCGGGCACGACGGTCGGTTTCTTCGTTACGGCCGTGTAGGCGTCGGAATAGTCCTTGAAGGATGCCCCGTGCATCATGCCGCGGAGGATCTTGATCCGCTCGGCGATGGGCGGATGGGTGCTGGATAGATTCGACAAGGCGGCCTGGCCCCTGGGCTTGAGCGGATTGACGATATACATCGGGGCCGAGACCTTGTTGGCCTTGGCCATCTGGGGGCTGGCGTCAGCGGCGATCTTCTCCAGCGCAGCGGCGAGCCCCTCGGGATAGCGCGTCAGGCGGGCGGCCCCGGCGTCGGCCAGGTACTCCCGCCGCCGGCTCAGGGCGAAGTAGAGCAACTGGGCCATGATGGGGGCCAGTATGGCCGCGACGACCGCCACGACGATAAGAAGGGCCTCGGCGCCGCCGCTGCTCTTGCCGCCGCCGGAGTACCGCCGGCGTGAGCCGCCGCCGTACAACATACCGCGGAAGAAGATCTCGGACAGAAGCACAATGGTTCCCAGCATCACACCCGCGAGGGTCACATACATGATGTCGCGGTGTAGGATGTGGCTGATCTCATGGGCAATGACGCCCTGCAGTTCATCGCGGTTGAGCCGCCCGAGCAGACCGGCGGTGACCGCCACCGACGCCCGCGAGGGGTCGCGGCCGGTGGCGAAGGCGTTCGGGGCCGGGTCGGGGATGACATAGACCTTCGGCACGGCCGGCAGCCCCGCGGCGATGGTCATCTCCTCGACGATGTTGAACAACTGCGGATAGTCGTCGTGCGTGACGGGTTTGGCTCCCGCGGCGGCCAGAAATATCTCGTCGCCGCTGCTGAGGCTGACCAGCATCATCACCAGCCACACCACCACCGCGATGGCCATGCCGATGAGCGCCCCCCGCGGGCCGAACAGGGCGGCCCCGATCAGCAGGCCGATGCCCAACAGCACCATCGCCATCAGGGTCATCAGGATGATGGAATTGCGCTTATTGGCTCGTATGAGTTCCCACATCCGTCACCGCCGAAAGACACAAACATCCCCTCCGCAATGCACTCTCATCAGCGCGCATTACACCCTTGCCGCCGCACGCGCGGCAAACAACATGGTCCGACCGCGAGTCAGACGGCCTCAACTGAAGCTGACCTTCGGCACCTCGCGCTCGGCCGGGGCCTGTATCTCGAAGAAGTCCCTCGTCTTGAAGCCGAACATCCCGGCAATCACGTTCGACGGGAACATCTGGACCTTGTTGTTCAGGCCCAAGACGCTGTCGTTGTAGTGCTGGCGGGCGAACGAGACCTTGTTCTCCGTGCTGGTCAGTTCCTCCTGCAGAGCCAGGAAGTTCTGGTTGGCCTTGAGGTCGGGGTAGTTCTCGACGACCAGCATGAACTTGCTGAGGGCTTCGCCGAGCATCCCCTCAGCCTTCGACGCCTCGCTGACCGATTTGGCGCCCATGGCCCTGCTGCGGGCCTCGGTGATGGCCTCGAAGGTCTGGCGTTCGTGCGTCATGTAGCCCTTGGCCGTCTCGACAAGATTGGGAATCAGGTCGTGGCGACGCTTCAGTTGGACGTCGATCTGCGACCAGGCCGTGTCCACCTGATTGCGCAGACGGACCAGGCCGTTATATATGCCGATCACGATCACGGCCAACACAACCAGAATACCCAACGGAACCAACAACAACAACAAGTACCCCATTGCATGTCCCCTTTCGTCGAGGCCGTTATCGGCGGCCGGTTACTGTTTCATCTTCTTCATGATCAGCGCCACAACGATCAGAACGGCCGCCACACCCAGGAGAATCCAAGTCCAACTCGACATAACACACTCCTTTCAACAGTGACCTATTGTCCCTTTTCAAATCACAGCACATCACCATGGTATTCTCAGAGCACCAGAGGCTATTGACGCACATTATACCCGCGACTCTTCAGTCGCCACTATTTTTTTCCCGTCCGCCGGTCAGCCACTCCAGGGTCATCCGGGCGAAGACGATCCGTTCGTAAGGGTGGCTCGTCCCGGCTTCATAGAGGCAGCCGACCCGCTCATCGCCGAGGACCGTCAGGCAGGAGTACGCCGCCGGTCCATCGTGCAGGAGCCCGGCCGCCGGCCACGTCCTGCCTTCGTCATAGCTCAGGCGCACGGTCATTTCCCGCCGGTCGCCTGTACGGGCCGGATTGGAGAACAGCACGCGATTGGGCCGGCCGTCGCCGGGCCACGAATACCGCAGGAAACTCGCCTGGCAGATCGGCTCGACCAGGGTCTCGTCGTGGTAGACGGGGCCCCAGGTCTCGCCCCCGTCGTCGCTGATGGAAATGGCCCGGCAGGTCCGGGTCCGGTCGTAGTTCCTCATGTTCATCATCAGCCGCCCATCGGCCAGTTCCACGACCTGGCACTCATTGACCTTGGGGGAGATGGTCCCGCCCGGCCGCCAGGAGCTGCCGTGGTCGTCGCTGACGATAACATGCGAATTGTACCCGTCGGGATCGGCAGTGCCGACGAGACTGTGATCGCACGGGATCACCAGCCGTCCCTTGTGCCGGCCCCGCGTCAGTTGGATGCCCACGCCGGGCCCGGTGGCGTACCACCGCCAGTGGCTCCATTTGGTTGTGTCGGTGATCTCCACCGGTTTCGACCAGGTCCGCCCGTCGTCGGGGCTCCGGCACAGGAACACCCGGCGTGTGTCTTTGGCGGTGGCCTTCTTGATGGCCGACTCGTTGTCGTCGTCCCGGTTCCAGGTCATGGCCAGGTGAATAACGCCGGTTGTCTCGTCGATGACGGGGCAGGGGTTGCCACAGGTGTTCGGGCCATCGTCCCACAGGACCCGGGCCGGGGACCACGTAGCGCCGCCGTCGCTCGACCGCTTGACCAGCAGGTCGATGTCGCCGGTGTCGCTACGGCTGAACCTGCGACCCTCGCAGAACGCCAACACCGTACCGGCGGCCGTGGTAATCACGGCCGGGATGCGGTATGTGTGGTAACCGTCCCGCCCGCTGATGAACACATCCGTCTTGCGGGGTTCGGCCGCCGCGGCGACCTTATCCAATTCCTCCAGTTTGAATCGAATGCTCACGATATACGGCGATTCATCCCGCGTCCAGTGGCCGTATGTCGTCGTGACAAATGTGCCGTCCGGGAGCACTTCCAGGCCCGGATATGCGCAATCGGCGCCTCGGGTGTTGTCCATCAGCCTGACGCGGTACTGGCCCTGGCGGCCCTTTACGATGTCTTCATAGCGCCCGACCCAGCCGACCCAGTCGCCCTTCGTGGGGCTTTCTCTGGTGGTGTCTCGAAACGTGATGAACAAGCGGCCGTCGGGCCCGTACTTGCCGACGTGCCGGTCGCCCGTCAGCGCGGCCGGCAGCTCTCTGGGCTCGCTCCATGTCAGCCCCTGGTCGTTGCTGAAAATTACGAATGAGTTGTACACGCGGCTGTTTTCGCGAAGCAGCACGGCCATCTGTCGGCCGTCGGGACTTCGCACCAGAGCCGGCTCGCACAGGTGGGCCTGCGGATGTTCGGCGATGACCACCGGCGGCCCCCATGTCAGCCCGCCGTCGTTCGACAGTGTTTTGTAGACCCGGAACTTGTCCTGCTTGCCCTGACCCCGCAGAAATCGTCCATCGTCGTGAAACAGGGCCATGTACCGGCCGTCGGCCAGGTGCTCGACCGAGGCCATCGTGACCACCCCGCCGAATTCGCCGATGGGCTCCAGCTCGCTCCATGTTTGTCCATCATCGTCCGAGACCGCCATCCGGATGGGATACAACCCGCTGAAGAGAATCAGCCGCCGCAGACCCGCCGGATCGACCACACGATGAATCGTGGGCGTTTCCTGGCTGGTGGCCCAACCGGCCGGCACCGCCAGCCGCTGCGACCAGGTCAGGCCCCCATCCTCGCTTTTCTTCATCACGATAGCACCCCGCCCGTGTCCTTTTGGGTAGACGGCGATGAGGGTCCGGCCGTCCTCGAGCAGGACCGTTGTCGGATGCCCCAGATACTGTCCCGGTTCGCGGTCTACGACAGTCTGTCGATCCGTCTGGCCCGATATATCCACGATGGGGATCGAATAGCCGGCCGGCTCCACGCTCCGCCCCCGGGCCGGCGTCAACGCACAGACCAGCCCCAGCGAGATTGTCGCGGTGATCCTGTTCATGAATTCGCCAATCCGAACATATCCGCCAGTATCTTGCGAATGCGGCTCTCGGGGTCGAGTTGGCCGCGGGCCAGCACATCCTGCAGCTCGCCGCTGTCGAACCAGAGGCCGTCGCCTTTCCTGCAGCGGTCGATGAGCAGGGGCGGTTGCTCGGTCCCGACGATGACCTTCTCCATCTTTTTGTCGCAGATGGGGCACGGCCGCGGCTTCTCGGCCGACCGGCTGTCGATACGAAACAACTGGATACACCGCCGGGCCTTGTCGGCGTCGTCAAAGAGCATCTCCAATTCCCCCGCGTCCAGCCAGATGCCGCCGCACTCCATGCAGTGGTCGATCTCCACCTCGGCCAATTCAAGCACGACCATGGCATTATGGCATGCAGGACAATTCATCGCTTACCACCTTTGTCTTGAAGCACTATTTTCATCCATCGCAGTGCGGAACAGAGTCCAGCAGAGAGTCTATACCTGCGGCCGGGGCGACGCAACCGTAATCTGCGCACGCGGACAGGCCGGTCTCACACCCGGTAATACGCACCACGAGCGCGAAGAATCAACCTTTTGGGGGGTATGTGAGAAGTTGGCGGCCGTGGGATTCACGGGCAGGATGCCCGTGCTACGTTGGACGGTGCTTATATCGGACCATGCGCACCGCGTTGCCGGTCTCGTTGTAGTCGACCTCATCCATGTAGGCCTGGATCAGGAGCACCCCCCGGCCGCTCGGTTTGAAGATGTTCCCATCGCATCGGGGGTCCGGCACCTGCGTCGGGTCAAACCCCTGCCCCTGGTCAACAATGCGAATCTCCACTTTTTCGGCGTTGATGGTGTACTCCAGCTTGACCATCTTGCCTATATCTCCCTTATTGCCGTGTTTAACAGCATTGACGAAGGCCTCCTCCAAGGCCAAGTGTACGGCGAAGACATCATCGCTGCTATAACGCCTGTCCTCAAGTTCGCGCAGAATCCGCTTGCACACCTCCTCAGCGGCGGACGGCCGGCTTTCCAGAACCACCGAACAACTTACTGGTGCTTGCGACCCCATAAGCACTGCCTGCAACAGGGTGTCGACCGTCCCTACACCGGCTCAGCGACAACCCCTACAAAAACCGAACATCTCATTTCACTCGAGGCCTTCCAAGGCGCTGAGCGCATCGCGGTATATGTCGAAAACCTTCGTCAGGCGCGTTATTTTGAATATCTCATATATCTTCGGATTGATGTTACACAGTCTTAACCGGCCGCCGGCCTCGTAAACCCGTTTGCTGACCCGCAACAGCAGCCCCAGCACGGCCGAGGACAGAAACCGCACATTGTAGAAATCCAGAATCAGGTTGATGGGCCCGCTCTGCTCGACCACGTGCATCACCGCCTCCTGCAGGGCGCGCACGTCCCGCTCCTCCAGGATCTTCTCGTCCGTAAAAGTGATAATCGTCGCATTCTTCGTGTACTCCACGCGAATGCGAGGTTTCAGTTCCGACATAGCATTCTCCTGCACATATCGAACAACGCCTCCAGCCTACCGCGTCGGGCGCAGATTGTCAAGTATCGGCGGCGAAGGGCAATTCCCATGAAAACACCCTTATTGAGCCGCGGAAATATTCTTCATATTTTTTACGACTTTGTCTGGGAAAAGGTATTGCCATTGCATCGTTCATGTGCATAATTGCAGGCATCGTGCCGCGCGACACGATGCTTTCGGGGTGTGTCGCCGGCCCCTCGTTAAAGGTGGTGGTTGATTCACATTGATTAAGGAGCACAAGATGAAGATCACTAGATCGACAGGTTACGCCCTCCTGGCGGTTGGGTATATCGCCAAGCACCAGGATGAGAAGATCATCCTTTCGCAGACGATCTCGAAGGCCTATGACATCCCGCTCGAATATCTCCTGAAGATCCTCCAGCAGCTCGTTAAGGCCAACGTCCTGCGGAGCAAGAGAGGCCCCCGCGGCGGTTTTTCGATCGCCAAGTCGCCCGCGAAGATCAATATGCTCGCGGTCATTGAGGCCGTCGATGGTCCGATGGAGGGTCAGTTCTCTCTGGCCGAGTACACGAAGCGCGACAAGTTCGGCGCCAAGGCGGACAAGGCCTATGAGAAGGCGCTTAACCAGGCGAAGGTCGTTTTCACGCGGACGAAGATTGCGGACCTCCTGAAGTAATCGGGCGCCGGCGGCCGCGCCGCGGCGCCGCGTGCATGAAGCAACGATGCACATCAGGGAGTTTCAGAAGCTCATTGCCGACAAGTACGAGCAGCGGGATCGCGAAAGGGGCGTTCCCGGCACGTTCTTGTGGTTCATCGAAGAAGTCGGCGAACTCGCCACGGCCCTGGCCTCCAACGATCAGGCCAACCGGGTCGAAGAGTTCGCCGACGTCTTCGCATGGCTTTGCACGCTGGCCAATATCACCGATGTCGATTTGGAAGCGGCCTGTGAGAAGTACACGTCGGGTCGCCTGGAGGGTTTCAAGCCCAAGTAAACCGGGGTTGGCTTGATCCCAGTTTCGCTGCAGCGCTCTTGTGCGCCGACGCGGTTTGGGGTTTCTGCGCACCTCGTGGAGGAGCACTATGGGACGCACAGTCTGTATCAAGGCGGTCGTGTCGGCAGGCTTGCTGAGCGCTTTGTTGGGGATTCCGCGGGTCCTGTGCGGGGCGCCGCGTGCCGGTGATATCGTGATGCCCGCCGACCCTCGTGCGGTGATCGATGTCAAACGCGACTGCGGGGCCCGAGGCGATGGGATCACCGACGACACCGAGGCGCTGCAGTCGGCCATCGAACGGACGGGTGGGCAGGACTACACACGCCTGATCTACCTGCCGAAGGGCGTCTATCGCATCACGCGGACGCTCGTGTTCAAACCCCCGGGAGACGGCCGGGAAGGTTCCATGGTGGGACCGTGGCTCTGGGGGGAGAATCGGGACCAGACCATCATCCGGCTGGCCGACGACGCGGAGGGCTTCGGCGACCCGGCAAACCCTCGTGAGGCGATTCGCGGCCTGTCGCGCCCGGATGGAGCGCGCATGAATGCCGATTTCTTCGATCGGACGCTTGTCAATCTGACGATTGACACCGGTTCGAATATCGGCGCCGTGGGCATCAAGTTCTACAGCAACAATACCGGTCTGATGCGGAACGTGCTCATTCGGGGCAGGGGGGTCTGCGGACTCGATCTGGGGTTCAACGACCAGAATGGTCCACTTCTCGTCCAGGACGTTGAGATCGAAGGTTTTGCCGTCGGCATCCGCACCGGCCACATCCTCAACAGCCAGACGCTTTCGCGGATAACGATTCGCGGCGTCCGGGAGGTGGGGCTACTGCACCGGGGCCAGGTCCTGGCCGTGGAGGGGCTCTATGTGGCGGGCGCGCCGCTGGCGGTCGACAGCGGAGGCAACGGCGTGCTGACGTTGATTGACTCGGTGCTGGAAGGGCCGTCCGGCGCAGCGGGTCCCGCGATCAAGCTGGAAGAAGGCCACCTTTATGCCGCCCGCGTGACGACCCGCAACTACGGAGCGGCCATTGTCGCCGATGCACCGGCCGGCGGTGTGGCCGGGCCGGACGTGGCCGAGTACAGTTCCCATGATGTCGAGACGCTCGCCGGCGGCTGGCCGAAGGCGGGTCTGCTGTTCGAGCCCCGGCGAGAACCCGAGGCGCCGTACCCGGACAAGGCGGCCGACTGGGTCTGCGCCAACGATTACGGGGCCAGGGCCGGCGACCAGGAGGATGATGCCCCTGCCTTTCAGCGAGCCATCGACGCCGCGGCAGGCAAGGGCGCCGGCACCGTGTACCTGCTCGGCGGCAAGCGCGGCGACCCGAACTGGTACTGGATGAAGCAGAATGTCCGGGTATATGGATCGGTCCGGCGGATCATGGGCTTTGGCTTCGTGCGGATCCTTGGCGGACTGAGCAGCGATCCCGACTATCCCGAGAACCTGGCCAGGTTCGTGGTTGACGAGGACCCCAACGGCGAGCCGCTGGTTGTGTTTGAGCACCTGCAGGTATTCGCACCCCAGCCGAGCTTCGGAATTGAGGCCCGTGCGCCCGGACGAGTGGTTGTGTGCAGGACCACCGGCGGGACGGTCATCGCCCGGCCGAATACGCAGGTCTTCATGACCAATTGCGTGGGGCACTGCTATCAGCAGGCCGGATCGACGATTTTCGCGCGTCAGTGGAACACCGAGCGCGGCCCGGAGAAGGTGGGCGTCAATACCCGCAACGACGGCGGGCGGCTGTGGGTCCTCGGTATGAAGACCGAGGCCAAGAGCACCAAGGTGGCGACGCTCAATAACGGGCGGACGGAGGTTCTGGGGGTACACAACTACAACACCTCCGGTGTCAAGGATGATACGGCCTTCTTCACCGTCAACGATGCAGCGCTTTCGGTGGCCGGATACCGTGAGGTCTGCTTTGGCGGGGCGTGGTGGAGGATACCGGTGGCGGCGGTGCTGGACGGGACCACCTATCGTCAGCCTTCGCGGCCGTGGCAAACGTGGTCCCTGCTGCGAGCCGGGCGCTAGTCCGAGTTCCCCTGCCGCAGTCTCGTGTTATTGGGGACGATACGGGTCCTACTGCTGGTCCGGCAGTTGGATGTCGGTGTCCTTGCCCGCGGCGGCCAGGGCCCGGTAAAAGCACCAGGCGAGCCCGCCGACGATGATCAGACAGACCACGGCCACGATCGCATAGCTGGTGCCGCTCAGCTCGTCGCGTATTCTCGCCGTATGTTCCTGGGCTTCGACGCTTCGGGTCAATCCGAGCAGCAAGGCCGCCAGAAAGGCGCTGACGTCCATAGACGCGATTACGCCGGCCCAGCGGGCATACCATGAGACCTGCGTCTCGGTGGTGTCGCAGCGCTCCAGCAGGGCGTTGCTTACGAGCATGACAGCGGCGCCGCCGGCGATGCCGATCCAGACGATGACGCCCCACGCATCTTCGAATTGCCGGCCCTCGTAGAACAGAACCGCCAGCGCGACGGCGGCGATGAACGCATAAAGGCCGATGGTCCGTCCGGCGGCAGGCAGGCGGGCTTCCGGCCGTCGAGGCTCTTGAACATCCCTGCGGCCGCGGATGACCGTCAGGATCACCGCGAGCACCGGAACGAGTACGACGATGCCCATTCCGACGCAGTTGTAGATGATCCAGGTTCCGTCGGCCGTGCGGAGGAATTGCTCTCGATTGAGATCGTCGAGAAGCTGCCAGCAGAACAGCGTGCCCAGCACCACGGGGATCACCAGTCGAAGCAGATACTCCCACCACTTGCCGAGCATCCAGTCGCTGCGGCTGTTGGCATGTCGCCGCAGGATACCCACCCGCCACATCCACGACAGCAGGACGCACTCGAGCAGGCCCATGAAGGCGATGCCCCAAGTGCCGTTGACCATGCCGTCCACGGTATCGACCCAGTTGAGGCCCCCTTCGGTGATGTAGACCAGCCCGCAGCCGAACCCGATAACGCTGACGGCGACGAGCACAGTGTTCCGCTTCCAGCCCGTCTTATCCACGATACTGGCGACAATCGACTCGGTCAGGGAGAATGCCGAATCGATCCCCAGCGTCACCAGCGCGAAGAAGAAGACAAAGCTGAACCACGCCGAGTACGGCAACTGGGCGAGCGCGTAGGGAAACGCCACAAATGCCAGGGACGGCCCCTTCTCGGCGACCTGCTCGACGGGCACGGGGTGGCCGGCCTGCTGGGTTACAAAGGCCATGCCGCCCAGCGTGGCGAAGACCGCCAGACCCGCAATGAAACTCGTGGCGAAATCGGCCAGTCCGATAATGGCGGCATTATTGTTCAGATCACTCTTGCGGTGGAGAAAACTTGCATACGTGATCATTACCCCGTAGGCCAGAGACAGCGAGAAGAACACCTGGCCGAATGCGTATCGCCACGTGTTGGGTCTGGCCAGCTCGCTCCAGACGGGGTCGAGGTAGTATGTCAGACCCTGCATACTGCCCTCCAGGGTCATGCCTCGCACGGCCAGCACCGCCAGCATGAGCCAGGGCAGGGGGACCGTGAGCCAGACGATCCTGCCGACGAGCTTGACGCCGCGGAAGATGCACAGATACATGATGACCCAAGTGAACGCCAGCGGCCAGACGAGGTTCATGCGGATGGCGCCCAAGGCGGGGCCCGGCTGCATTCCCAGGTACTTGACGAAGAAGAAGTCCTTGGCGTTCTGGACACCCTCGATGCCCTGGCCGGCCCAGGGCAGCTTGCCGCCGGTGAATATCCCCACAATGCTGTACCACAGAAAGCTGAAACAGTAGGCCAGGATGACGGGATAATACGTGATAATGACGAACGCCAGGATAATGCCCCACCAGCCGGCCACTTCAAAGCGTCCGTGGGCCCGCCTGAAGGCATCCGGGGCCGCGCGCTGCGTGAAATGGCCGATGCTGAATTCCAGGATCATCAACGGCAGACCCACCAGGAACAGCGCGACGATATAGGGAATCAGGAACGCTCCGCCCCCGTAGCTGTACAGCTTATAGGGAAAACCCCACAGATTGCCCAGCCCCACCGCTGAGCCCACGGCCGCCAGCACGAACGCCCCGCGGCTGCCCCAGGTCTCACGTTGCTCTTCCAGAAGCTCGGCCATTACGCCTCGGGCACGGGTTTGGCGGACGCCGCGACATGGCTCTTGCGCTGGCGGGCCTTCATCGCCTCATGCTCGATCCCGAGCACATCGAGGGCGTCGCGCTCCACCACGTTGCGGATCGTCGCGCGAGGAACGGCCGGCAGACTGGTGTCGGCCAGCAGCATATTGAACCCCAGCAGCGTTTCCATGCACTCCCAGGCCCGCCCGAATGGAAATCCGCTGCCGAACAGCAGTTTGTGCATCACGCCCCGCTCATGAGCTGCCACGACGGTGTTGTACGTGTGCCATACGCTACCCGGGCGAATCGTCAGGTCCGCGTAAACGTACTCATGCTTGCCTGCCATCGCCAGGGTCTGGTCCAGGAACGGAGCCCCCATTGATCCGATCACAATCCGAAGCTCCGGAAAGGTCCGCGCGATTTCGTCGAGCAGATAGGGCTGGGCATATTCCAGCACGGCGGCCGGTTGCAGGAATCCCTCCTCATTGTGGAAATACACCGGCAGTTTCAACTCCGCGGCTGATTCGTAAAGCTGCATGGCCCGGCTGTGCGTTGGATGAACCCCCGTCTCGCAGCAATACAGCACCACACCCTGGAGATTCAGCTTGGTTGTCTGGCTCCGCAATCCCTTGACGTTGACCTTATCTACGCGTGGATCAATCACGGCAAAGCCCACCAGCCGGTCCGGATGGCGGTGAACCAGCTCGGACAGTTCGCGGTTCACGCCGTCGCTGTGCCCTTCGGGCATAGCGTGGACGATGGACCCATCCACCGCACGGGATGCCTCCAGATGCTCGAACAGCTCCGCTTCCCCCCCGGACAGACGTATATGGGTATGACAATCAACAATCATTTCGGGCGCCCCTTAAAGGACAAAAGCCGCTAAATCCAGCGGCCGCGATGACTTGCGGAATTCTACCGCGGGGGCGATGCGCGGTCAAGCCCCATAACCGGCAACCGCCCCTGTCCTTATCGGCACGGGGGCCCGGATTTCTTGCTCAAATCCAGGCCGGCGGACGGCGGGACCGCTTCGACCGGCGATGGCGCCGTCGAGGCGACCCTGAATCCCCGGCCGTCAGAAGACACCTCGCCAGGACGTTAGTGTTTGCCATGTGGCGGAGGGCGGCGGTACAATGCGGCACACGGAATTGGCACAGGGACGTTGAAGGCGGGCAGGGGGCTTGTGGTCCCGTCCGGGGTGCGACATCCGTCTGGTTGGAGACAGAACAATGAGCAAGCGGCTCGATTTGCGGCACGTTGTCGGGATTACCCTCCTGATGGGCCCGGCAGTTTGGGCTGTAACACCGCAGGCGGGGGAGTTTCGCCTGCGGGATGAGTGGATTGGGGGCCTGGTGGCGAAGTCTTTGGCGGCGGCCGGGCCGCATCTGGAGATCGCGTATGAGGATGTTTCCGATGGGGTCTCGCGCGGGCGCTCGTGGCGGGGCACGGCGTTTCAACTGGGCGATAAGACCTACAGCCACGGGCTGGCGTTCAACTCCAACAAGCACCTGCGGGTGGTTCTGGGCGAACCGGGCGAGCGGTTCATCGCGGATGTGGGGCTGGAGAACAACGATGACACACAGCGGGGGGCGGCCGCGGGGCATGGCTCGGTCACTTTTCACGTTGTTGTTGCCGAAAAGGAGGTTTTCTCCTGCCCGGTTCGACGGCTTACCGATGGTCCGCTGGCCATAGACGTGCCCCTGCAGGGGGCCGGGGAGTTTGGAATCCGGGTTCGCGATGGGAGCGACGGCCGGGCCTACGATCAGGCCCTCTGGGGCGAGGCTCGTATTCAGCTTCGCAGCGGTAAGGTGCTGCGATTGCAGGACTTACCGTTGGTCGGCGTAGGCGCCGCCCCGTTGTCGGCCGCGAATCCGCCTTCTTCATTCACATACGACGCCAAGCCATCGGCGGACCTGCTGGGCGGATGGCGGTTTACCCGCAGTGCCCGCGACCTCGACGCCCAGCGAATCGAACAGACACTGACTTGGGTCGATCCGGCGACGGCGCTGCAGATTCGCTGTGTTCTGATTGAGTATAAGGACTTCCCCACGGTTGAGTGGACGGTGTATTTCAAGAACACCGGCGACGCCAACACGCCGATCATCGAAGGCATCCAGGCGCTGGATATTCGCCTGGAGCGTGCGGAAGGGGAGTTCCTGCTGCATCACAACGTCGGTTCGCCGGCCAGCGGCAACGACTATGGCCCGCTTCAGACGCCCCTGGGGCCGAACGCCGCCAAGCGTCTGGGCGGGGCGGGCGGTCGACCAACGAATACGGATTGGTCATATTTCAATTTGGAGTGGTCCGGGCGGGGGCTGGTTGTGGCGGTCGGGTGGCCGGGGCAATGGGCGGCCGAGTTCAAGCGGGACGCCGGGCGGGGCCTGCACCTGCGGGCGGGGCAGGAATTGACGCGATTGCGGCTGCGGCCGGGCGAGGAGATACGCAGTCCGCTGATTGTGACCCAGTTCTACGAGGGCTCGCCGCTGGTCGCGCAGAACATCTGGCGGCGGTGGATGATGGCCCATTCCATGCCCAAACCGGGCGGCCGGCTACCGAAACCCCAACTGCTGGCGGCCAGTTCCCGGCAGTACAACGAGATGATTGATGCCAACGAGGCCAATCAGATGATGTTCATCGACCGCTATGTCGAGGAGCGGCTCGGCCTGGACTACTGGTGGATGGATGCGGGCTGGTACGTTCATCATGGCGGCGGCTGGCCTCGTGTGGGCACATGGCAGGTGGATACCGCCCGATTTCCGAGGGGTCTGCGGGCCGTGAGCGACCATGCCCACGGCAAGGGGCTCAAGACGCTGCTGTGGTTTGAGCCGGAGCGGGTCACGGCCGGGACCTGGCTGGCGGAGAACCGGCCGCAGTGGATACTCGGCGGGGCTTCGGGGGGGCTGCTCAACCTGGGCGATGATGATGCGCGGCGGTGGCTGACTGAACATGTCGATAAGCTCCTGACCGAGCAGGGGATCGACCTGTATCGGCAGGATTTCAACATGGACCCGCTGGCCTATTGGCGCGGGGCCGATGCGCCGGATCGTCAGGGGATAAGCGAGATTCGGCACGTGACCGGCTATCTGGCGTATTGGGACGAGCTTCGGCGGCGGCATCCCGACATGCTGATTGACTCATGCGCCAGCGGCGGGCGGCGCAACGATGTCGAGACCATGCGGCGGGCGGCGCCGCTGTGGCGCAGCGACTATGCCTATGAGGCCATCGGGCATCAGTGCATGATGTACGGGCTGTCGGCGTGGCTGCCGTATCATGGGACCGGGACGGTGTTTGCGGGCAATGCTCCGTATTACGGCAGCGGTCCGACGCCGGTGGAGCCGTATGCCTTCTGGAGCAATGCGTGCCAGAGCACGGGCATGGGTATCGACGTTCGGGTCAAGGAACTCGACTATGCCACCATGCGCCGCCTTATCGGGCAGTGGCGGCGGATCGCCCCCCACTACTACGGTGACTTTTATCCGCTGACGGCGTGGAGCCGTGACGACACGGTCTGGATGGCGTGGCAATTCGACCGTCCGGAGGCCGGGTGCGGCATGATCCAGGCCTTTCGGCGGCACAACAGCATCTACGAATCCGCGCGACTGCGGCTGTTGGGTCTCGAGGCCGATGCCGAGTACACCTTCAGCGACATCGACAGCGGGGCGTCGGGGTCGCACAAGGGCCAGGTTCTGCTGGACGAGGGATTGACCGTCACCATTGGCGACAAGCCTGGGGTCGTGACGCTGGTTTATGAACGCCTTCCCTGAATGAAGTTGCGTACGTATGATGACAACCTGGATTCCGGTTTTTGAGGTAGTTTGCAGGTTGAATGCCGCAAGGTGGATTCGGACTTGAAAGGAGACGATTATGGCGATTACACTGACGTGGCTGGGACATGCATCGTTCAGGGTTGCGGCGGGCGAGACGGTCGTCTATATCGATCCCTGGAAGCTCAAATCGCCCGCCAAGGATGCCGATCTCATCCTGGTCAGCCATTCCCATTTTGACCACTACTCGGCGCCGGATATCAAGGCGGTCTCCAAGGGCGACGCCCCGCTCATTGGGGCGGCCGATGTGATCAAGCAGCACGGGGCCGGGCGGGTCCTGGCGCCGGGCCAGAGTCTGGAGCTTGGGCGACTGACGCTGACCGGCGTGCCGGCCTATAATCCCGCGAAGCCCTTCCACCCGCGGGCGAACCAGTGGCTGGGGTTTGTCATCGCCATCGACGGCAGGCGGATCTACTACGCGGGCGATACGGATGCGACGAAGGAGATGAAGGCGTTGACGAACATCGACCTGGCGCTGCTGCCGGTTGGCGGGACCTATACGATGAACGCTTCTGAGGCGGCCGAGGCGGTCAACACGTTCAAGCCCGCCCGCAGTGTGCCGTACCACTGGGGTGACATCGTGGGTGATAAGGCCGACGCCGAAAGGTTCGCCCAGGTAAGCCACGGCCCGACGACGATCCTGACGCCGGGCCAGTCACTGACCCTGGAATGAATCTGCGCAGGCTGGCATAAACGGAGATATGCGGCAAAGATGCGGGGACGCCGGTGGACCACCGGCCATCGTCTCAGTGCGGCGACAACGTCGAGGCTGATACCGTACCCAAGTCGTCCACAGGGTCGCCGGCGAGTTGGTTGAGGTAGTTCTCGACGTGGGTGTATCCGTTGGCGGCAAGGGTGGCGGCGTCGGCGGGGTTGGCCGTTCCGTAGCACAGGAGGTTGTTGCCGGCGTCGTGTTTCATGTTGCCGCCCATGCGGACCCGCAGGTGGCGGACGACGATGTCGTGTGCGCCGTTGACGAACCAGACGCCCCAGTCGCCGTCGGGTTGTCCGGTCCCTTTGATCTGCACGCCGCCGGGTGAGGTCTGGCCGGCCACGGTGAGGTACGGATGGCTGACGCGGATGGCGCTGCGCAGGGTAATCGTTCCGCTGACTTGAAAGACACATATACGCGGCCCCTCGGCCTCCAGGGCGCTGCGCAGACTCCCATCGCCCGAATCGTTGAGATTGGTGACCTCGATGATGCGGCCGCCGCGCCCGCCCACCGCGTTGGCGCCAAAGCCCTCGGCGGTGGGAAAGGCCTTGATCGTCCGGGATGCGGCATGCAATCCCGTTGACAAGAGCCAAACGGCTGTGATAAGGACGGAACAAACGCGCCGGGCGGAGTCATACATGGTTCTACTCCGTCGGTTTGGTCGAAAGCAGGTGTTTCTTGAACCAGGCGACCCAGGCCTTGTTGGCCCGGTCGGATTTCTCTCCGAAGAAGCCGTGGCCGCCGCCTTCAATCACGAGCAATTCGGCTTCGACGCCCCGGGCCTTGAGGGCCTCGCACATCTTCTCGCTGTGCCAGAGGGGGACCAGGGTGTCCTTGTCGCCGTGGATCATCAGGGTCGGCGGGTCGTCGCTTGTGGCGTGCAGGAGGGGGGAGACGTCGTTGACTTCGTCAGGGCCATGCCGTGCTTGTGGCCGTAGACCACATCCGGCGTGATTTTGACTTCTTCCCGGCCGTACGTAATCCCTGCGGAAGCCAGCAACGCAGAGAGAATGACCCAGCAAACCCATCGCCTGCAAATGCACCGCCCCATATCAGAGAACCTCCACTTACGAACTGCCTCAAATGGAATCGTGC
>DDXG01000126.1 GCA_002347125.1 Phycisphaerales bacterium UBA2266 | reverse complement strand
GTCGCCCGAAGCTGCTGGTTCGCCGCATCCAGGTGCTGATTGGCCGCCCGCAGCGAGTCGGCGTCCAGCATCTGCCGACGAAGAAATCGGCTGAAGAACACCCCCACCGTCCCCAGGATGACCAGGACCGCCACGATCAAGGTTGTCTGAAGCGTCCGAAACGCCGCCAAATCACGAGCGGCCGCCCGCTGCAGCTCCGTCTTGACCTCGTCGGCCTGCTTCAGCACATCCTTGAAGACCCCATTGTACTCCTGATGAATAGGACTGCCGATGCCGGCGGCTCCTCCCTGAAGCCACCGCAGTTCACTCAATTCCCGGAGCCGCTCGATCTTCTCGATCATCTCGCTGACTTGCTGCTCAATCGCTCTGTTGGACGATGGCGCAAGAACGCCCTTACGGTCCTCGCCGCCTCCGAGCATCATCGCGGCGTACGAACGCGCCTGATCGATACTACCCAGCGCTTCATTGACATCGACGGTGGCATCGCCGCCGATAGCCTCCTCCAGATACAGATGGCCGATGGTAGCCTTGAGCTTCATCTCCATCGCCGCAGGCACCAGTTGACCGTGGACCACCGTAATGCGATGGCCCGCGTGATGAACCCAGCCCATTGCCCCGGCCACCAGTGCCGCCGTGGCCGCGACACTCAGATACACAATCCGCAGATAGCGGCGGTTCCGACGTTGAGCAGGGTCCGTAGCACTATCATGTACGTTCATCCGACCAACCTTCCTTCCGCGGGGCGTCCGCGCAACCCTCGACGCCCACCAGTGAATACCCAGAGCAGCGACTCTCTCTGATCGCCTTCGGCCGCAAACACGCGGCCGGTCTGAATGTCCAGCGACACGCTCTTTCGCTGCGTGCCGCCCAGCAGCGTTGCCCTTACCGGAATCCCCCTCGTTCGCAGAATAGCCGTCACGGACTCGACGTTCGTCCGGCAGATTGTGTCATTCGGCTTCTGAAGGACGTTGCCCGCTCCAACCAGACAAGCCTCGATGCGGCCGCGGCAACAGCCCGCCGCGATCATGCCATCGACCATCCTGGCAATGGCGTCATCGGCATAGCGATACTTGTCCATGGCCCTTGCGGGCGCACGACCCGGCAACATGATATGGCCCAGCGCGGCGACGGGTTGGCCCCGGTCGTAAGCGGCGATGCCTATGCAGGAGCCCAGCGCCACGCTGCGCAGCACGCCTTCGCCGCCTCGCACCAACACCTGCCCCACGCTGACATCATGTACTTCCTTCACGGCGGCTACTCGGCAAAACAGTACAACGGTCGGATACTGAATCCATGGGTGCAGCAACAGTCTCCGCTCGCACCGCTGTGGCTTATCCTGGCTTACAATCCGGCATTGCCGCTCCATGCGACGAAGGCCGCATCCTACCCCTTTATGGTAGTATACCCGGTAAGCGATGTAAAGGTCCGCACCGTCGGTTCTTCGCCGCGGCAAGTCCCTGATTGGCCTGACGGAGAGAATTCCCTTGCCGACGGCAGCCCATTCGTGTTGGAATACGGACTGACACTCAACGGCGGCGCCGCCCCATCCCGCTTGCCCGAGACAAGGCGAACCGTTCGCAACCGGGCGCCGGGGCGGCCCCCGTGGAAAGAACGGGGCCTGGTCGTGCCTGTATTTCGCTGCCCGGACAACCCAATCATCACGCCGGCCGATGTCCGGCCTTCAAGCCCCGGCTTTGAGGTCGTCGGCGTCTTCAACGCCGGGGTTGCCCGACACGGCGATCAGGTCATACTGCTGCTGCGGGTCGCCGAGAGGCCCATCTGCGACGATCCGGGCGTGGCCGTCGCGTCCGTGTACGACCTGACCACCCGACAGATCGAGCTGCTGCGGTTCGACCACGGTGATCCCAAGTTGGACTTGTCCGATCCGAGAACAATCACCACCTCCGACGGGACCTTTCTGACCTCCATCTCCCATCTGCGAGTCGCCCGAAGCACCGACGGCCTCAACTTCCAGATCGACCCCGAGCCGGCCCTGGCGGCGGTCGCGGCGTATGAGACCTTCGGCATCGAAGACCCGCGAATCACCCCCGTCGATGGCGTCTACTACATCACATACGTGGCCGTATCTCCGCACGGCGTGGCGACCGCTCTGGCTTCCACAAGAGACTTCACGGCCTTCAATCGCCACGGAATTATTTTCTGCCCGGAGAACAAGGATGCCGTCATCATTCCGGACCGCATCAACGGTCTCTGGTACGCCCTGCACCGCCCGGCCTCGCCATTCTCGGCCCGCAATGAGATTTGGATAGCCCGGTCGCCCGACCTGTTCTGCTGGGGCACCCATCGGCCATTGCTGGGCCTTCGACGGGGCCTCTGGGATGGAGGCCGAATCGGCCCCGGCGCGGTGCCCTTCGAGATCGAACAGGGCTGGGTGGAGGTCTACCATGGGGCCGACGCCAACGGCCGATATTGTCTTGGCGCAGTCCTACTTGACAGCACTCGCCCCTGGCGGGTCCTGGCCCGTACAGACGAGCCCATACTTGCCCCACAAGCCCCTTATGAGACGGCCGGCTTCTTCGGGAACGTCGTCTTCACATGCGGCCTTCTCGTGGAACAGGCCCGTCTGCGGGTCTATTACGGGGCGGCCGATACCTCTGTCTGCTACGCCGAAATCCCCCTGGCTGACGTCGTGGCGGCACTGAGCCGCTGATGGACGGCCCCCGGCCATGCCCCTCAAGACCCGTCATGGCCGGTCGCCCCGGCCCTGAGCGCCCCCTGAATATGCTCAAAAAGCCCCCTGGCAAGGCGCCGGAGGCCGAAAAGTGTTGACTTTGCCCCCGCGGCTATGGTAGAATATGCGTGTTAGGAGTTTTAATATTTGACGCCTCGTCACGGCGGACAGATACTAGGAGGTTTCAGGGTGGTTGGCAACATCTCCCGGTATGGCGCTCCGCCCGACAGTGGGCACAGGACCGCAAGGTGGGTGAAAACTTGGTGATCTGCCCCTATTCGCCGAGTGTTCCGGCTGAACGTGTTTTCAGACTATGGCTGATAATCCTTCTACACACACGCTACAGCAGCCTCTGACTTCAAGGGCCCATGCCAAACCGAGAGGCCCCAGGAAGGCAGAAGCCCCAGTCGACAAGGTCCTGGCCTGTCGCTACGAAATGAAGTACGTCATCACCGAGTCGCTGGCGGCGGCGATGGCCCCCTTCATCGTCCAGTACATCCCGGTGGACCGCTACTGCAAACTGCAACGAGGCGGTGTATACCCCATCGTCAGCCTCTATCTCGACAACATGGATTGGCGACTCTGCCGCGAGAGCATCACAGGCGTTAAGAACCGCTTCAAACTCCGCATCCGCAGCTATACCGACGAACCCGATTACCCCCGTTTTTTTGAAATCAAACGGCGGATCAACACCGTCATTATGAAGAGTCGCGCCCGCGTCATGGACCGCGACATCGAGGCTCTGCTTCGCGGCCTGCCCCTGCCGCCCCAGGACTACAAGACGGACGAGAAGGCCCTCAATCAGTTCCAGCTCTATATGAAGAGCATTAACGCCGGGCCGGGCGTGCTGATTCGTTATTGGCGCCAGGCGTGGGAGGGCGAAGGCGACAACCGCGTCCGTGTGACGTTTGACAGGGATCTGTGCTACTGCCTCACGCGCGAACCCGTGGTGCGGCTCGGCGGCGGCGGCTGGCAACGCAACAACATGACCAAGGGCCATGTCGTCCTTGAAATCAAGTTCACGGGAAAGTACCCCGCATGGCTCAGCCATATGGCCAAGTGCTTCAACCTCAGGCTCCGCTCCATGTCCAAGTACGCCACCTCGGTCAGGCAGGCGTCCAACGAGAGGTGGTGCGGACCGACAATCTCGGATTGGGAAGATGATGGATAGAGTCTGGCAAGCCCTCGAAGACACACCCATGACAGGGGGATTCTTCGGCCCCGAAGGCATCATTCTGTCGCTGCTGCTGGCCTTTGTGCTGGGGCAGCTCATGGCCTGGGTGTACTACTTCACGCACAGCGGCCTGTCGTATTCGCGCTCCTACGTGCAGTCGCTCATCATCATCACCGTCGTCATCGCCATGGTCATGACCGTCATCGGCAACAACATCATCACGGCCGTCGGACTCATGGGCGCCCTGGCCATTGTCCGTTTTCGCAATATCCTCAAGGACACTCGCGACATCGCCTTTATCTTCTGTTCACTGGTCGTCGGCATGGCCGCCGGCTCGCAGCGGTACGCGACGGCCATTGTCGGGTGCCTCATTCTCTGCGGCATTTTCCTTTATCTCCACGCCACGGGATTCGGCACGCACACGCCGCACAACGCCTTTCTGAGGTTCAGCATCCGTGGCCATATCGGGCCGGATCACCCCGTCACCCGATTGCTCAAACGCTTCTGCGGGACGTTCACCCTCATCAGCGCCCAGGACACCGGATTCGGAACCGCCGCCGTTGAATACGCCTACCAACTGATGATTCATAACATCGATCATAATGAACAGATGCTGTCGGAACTCCAAGGCATCGAAGGCGTCGAGGGCATCAGCCTGACCATGCAAGAGGAATTGCTGGAGGTCTAAGCGTAGAATGAAGACTCGCTCCAAGAACAGTACATACGGTCGGTTCAGTGTGCGGATGCTGCGCGGACACCTCGCGCCGCTGCTGGTCTGGATCGCCGCCGCCGCCTGTGTGGTGTTCCTGTTCCAGCACCGCACTCGACGCTACGAAATTGTCGGCATCGCCCGGGGACGCGTCGCACAAGTCGCCTCCAACTGCGGCGGACGCCTCATCGAGGTCAAGGTCGGCCTCTATGAGAAAGTGACCGCGGGCCAGACCGTCGCCGTCATCGACACGCTACTCGACAACGAACGGCAACCCGAACTCCTCCGGGCCCAGATCGCGACCGTCACGGCCGAGATCGACCGTCTCAGGGCCGAAGTAGCCGCAACCCAGGAGACCCTCCTGACCGAGAAGACCGAACGAGAGAACGCCCACGTTGAGGCCAGACGGAGATTCGACCTGGACGTCGAGAACGCCCGACTCAGTGTCCTGAGTACCCAGGCCACGCTCGCCGCCGACAGAGTCACTCTCAAGGACCTGGAGTCGGATGTCAAGATCTTCGACGATCTCGTCAGAAAGGACGCCATCGGTCCCTACGAACTGGAAAAGGCCAGGGCCGCCTACGAGTCGCTGGCCGCCAAGATCGCCGAGAATGAACGACTCCTCGAGCAGGCCCGCGCCGACCTGCAGATCAAGCTTGAACGTCAGACGCAATACACCCAAGTCGAGATCCGCCATCCCGACATGGACCGCGTCCTCGACGCGATTCGTAAGGAGATCACCGTCCAGGAACGGCTTATGGAGGAGTACACGGCCGTCGCCAATCGCCAACCCGTTGAGATCAAGGCGCCGATTGATGGGGTCGTCCTGGGCGTCCATGGGCGATCCAACGAGCGGGTCCTGGATCGGCCCGGTGAGAACCTCATCCTTACGGTCGGCGAGGCGGTCGGCGCGGGCCAGTCCATTATGGCCATCGCCTCGGAACAACCCACCGAGGTCGTTGCGTACTTCCACCAGAACGCCATCAGCAGGGCCCGTGAGAACACCACCGTCGAACTCGTCAAGCAGCGCATCCCGGCCCAGATCGCCCGGGGCCATATCACCGCCGTCGGTCCGGCCATTGAACTGATGCCCGAACAGCTCTGGAGAAACTCCGCGATCCCGCAGTGGGGACGACCCGTCGTCATTGCCATTCCCCCCGGGATGAACCTCATCACCGGTGAGACCGTCGGCATTCGCGGACTGTGAACCGCTCCGCGCCGACGTTCGAACGAACCCAGGAAAGGTTTCCTAACGGATAGCCAATGAAGTCGTACCGCTTGTTCATTGTACTGAGCCTTTCATTCACAGCCCCGCTGGCCGTGGTGCTGTCGGGCTGCAAATCGGCTGATCAGTACAAGGCCGAAGCGGACGAGGAGGTCTACAAGGTCATCGACAGGAAGTGGGACGATTCGTTCGGCTCGAAGGCCAATTACAGAATCAGCGACGTTGAGCCCGATCCGGAGGCCATCATCATCGACAGCAACATTCCGCTGCCTGGCGTGCTCACTTTGGCCCAGGCCGTGGCCCTTGCGACGGCCAACAATCGCGACTACCAGACCCAGAAGGAAACGCTGTACGCCTCCGCCCTTGATCTTGGCCTGGAAAGGCACAATTTCGAGAACCAGTTCTTCGGCGGCGTGATGTCCGGCTACAGCAAGAACGATCAGACCGGCGACGAGGTCGTCTTCAATGAGGGCAACTTCGGCTTCAACCGCCTGCTGACCACCGGGGCGCGGGTCAGCACGCATGTCGCCGTTTCCTGGGCCGAAATCCTGCTGGGCAACCGCCTCTCCGGCGGCGTTACGCCGATGCTGGGCTTCTCCGTTATCCAGCCGTTGCTGCGCGGCAGCAATCGCGACATCGTCATGGAGAATCTCACACAGGCCGAACGCAACACGCTCTACCAACTGCGCGCCTTCAACCGCTATCGCCAGGAGTTCGTCGTCTCTGTCGTCACGCAGTACTATCTTATCCTCCAGAATTACGACTCGGCCGAGAACGCGAGGAAGAACTACCAGACCATGCTCTGGCTTTACCGCAAGACGAAGCTCCTGACCGAGGCCGGCCGCCTGCCCAAGTTTGAAGCCAACCGCGCCAAGAGCGAAGCCCTCAAGGCCTTGGACACATATGTCCAGTCTCGCAAGCTCTACGAACAGGCTCTCGACGACTACAAGATTGTCCTGGGCGTGCCCACAACCGCCAACTTCACCCTGGATGCCGTCGAAATCCAGCAACTGCGCGGCACCGAGTTACCATATCCGGAGTTCACTGAAGAGCAGGCCGTCGAGACCGCCCTCCAACGTCGGCTCGACCTCGTCAATGTCGCCGATTTCGTCGTCGACGCACAGCGCAAGGTCAAGGTCGCCGAAGATGCTTTGCGGGCGGAACTCAATGTCGGCGCCGACATCGCCGAGCTCGGCCGTGGGGGCGTCGACATCGGCAGCCAGCCCCGCCTCGACCGTGGCGGCCGCGTCATGATCGACACCGGTCGTCCCGATCCCATCAACGACCAGGTCCGCGCCGTCATCGAACTCGACCTGCCCCTTGAACGCGAGTCGGAGAAGAATCTGTACCGCAAGTCTCTGATCGCACTGAGCCGGGCACAACGTGATTATGAACTGGCGGCCGACACTGCTACGCTTGAAGTTCGTCGAGCCTATCGCGACCTCAGAGAGGCGGCGGAGCGATATCGTATCCAGCAGGAGGCGCTGGTCACGGCCAGAGAGCAGTTCCGCCGCACCTACGCCATGCTCCAGTACGGCCAGGCCAGCAGCCGCCGCCTGATCGACGCACAGGACAACTTCTACGACGCACAGAACGCCGCCACCGATGCCCTCGTCGACTACACGGTCGCCATCCTCAACTTCTACCGCGACGCCGGCGTACTCCGCGTCCAGCCCGACGGCATGTGGAAGGTCAACGCCAAGTAACGTCCGGTAAACCGCGACGATCCCCGTTACAATGGCTCCCACCCTTGTGCTCCGCGTTTTTTTGTGGATTTTCGCGCCCGCTGGGCGTATCCTCTTGCACATTCCTTGCATTTTCTACAGTAGCACCCAAGTACGTGCCGGCCGACCGATTACCCCACAGCAGGGGCCCTGGCTCGGTTGAGCAGACGTCAGAAGGAGTACCAGGAATCGATGTCAGGCGACAGTGGCGTATACAACTTCCGTGAGATCGAGCCCAAATGGCAACAGTATTGGCGTCGGAACAAGACCTTCGCCGCCGTTGACGGCGACTCCAGGCCCAAGTTCTACGTCCTGGATATGTTTCCCTACCCCAGCGCCGCCGGCCTGCACGTCGGCCATCCGGAGGGCTATACCGCCAGCGATATCGTCGCGCGCTACAAGCGTATGAGGGGCTTCAACGTGTTGCACCCGATGGGCTACGACGCCTTCGGCCTGCCCGCCGAGCAGTACGCTATCCAGACCGGAACCGACCCCGCCCAGACCACGCAGAACAACATTGACAACATCCGCACGCAGATCCAATCGCTCGGATTCAGCTACGACTGGGATCGCGAACTGGCCACGACCGACCCGGCCTACTACAAGTGGACCCAGTGGATATTCCTCAAGCTGTTCAACAGCTACTTTGATGAGACCGAACAGAAGGCCCGGCCCATCGACGAACTACCCATCCCCGAGGGTCTCGGCGAGGCGGACAGGCAGCGCTACATCGACGAACGCCGCCTGGCCTACGAGGCCGAGGTCCCCGTCAACTGGTGCCCCGAACTCGGGACCGTCCTAGCCAATGAGGAAGTGGTAGGGGGGGTCAGCGAGCGGGGCGGACACCCTGTCTTTCGCAAGCCCATGCGCCAGTGGATGCTGCGGATCACCCGGTACGCCGAACGGCTGCTCGCGGACCTCGTGGACGTGGACTGGCCCGAGTCCATCAAGAAGCTCCAGACCGACTGGATCGGCAAGAGCGTCGGCGCCGAGGTGGACTTCCGGATCGACGGCCGCGACGAGGCGGTCCGCGTCTTCACCACCCGTCCCGACACGCTCTTCGGCGCCACCTACATGGTCATGGCCCCCGAACACCCGCTCGTCGGCAACATCACCACCGCAGAACAGCAACCCGCCGTCGAGCAATACCGCGAGTCCGCCTCCCGCAAGTCCGACCTCGACCGGACCGACCTCGCGAAAGACAAGACCGGCGTCTTCACGGGCGCCCACGCGATCAATCCCGTCAACGGACAGAAGATCCCCATCTGGATCAGCGACTACGTCCTCATCAGTTACGGGACCGGCGCGATCATGGCCGTCCCGGCCCACGACGACCGCGACTTCGAATTCGCCACGAAATTCCGCCTGCCCATCATCCCCGTCGTCCAGCCGGACGATCCCGTCCAGGCCCTGCTCGTCGAGAAGGGCGGACTCTGTTTCACCGGCGATGGAACTGCCGTCAACAGCGGCAGCTTCACCGGCCTGCGAACCTCTAAATTCAAGAAGCGGATCACTCAGTGGCTCGCCGACCACGACGTTGGCAACGAATCGATCAACTACAAGCTCCGCGACTGGCTTTTCAGCCGCCAGCGATACTGGGGCGAGCCGTTCCCCCTGCTGCACACCGAGGACGGCCGCGTCATAGCCCTTTGCGAAGAAGACCTGCCGCTGACGCTGCCGCACGTCAGGGACTACAAGCCCTCCGGCACGGGCGAGCCCCCGCTGGCCAACGCCGCCGACTGGGTCCACGTCACCCTGCCGGACGGCACCAGGGCCCGCCGCGAAAGCAACACCATGCCCCAGTGGGCCGGCTCCTGCTGGTACTACCTGCGCTACCTCGACCCGCACAACGACGAGAAGGGCTGGGACCCCGCGAAAGAGAAGTACTGGATGCCCGTCGATCTCTACGTCGGCGGCGCCGAACACGCCGTCCTGCACCTGCTCTACTCGCGTTTCTGGCACAAGTTCCTGTACGACCTCGGCTATGTCACCACGAAGGAGCCCTTCAAGAAGCTGATCAATCAGGGCATGATCCTCGGCGAAGACGGCCAGAAGATGAGCAAGTCCCGTGGCAACGTTATCAACCCCGACCAGGTCGTCACCGACTACGGCGCCGACTCGATGCGGCTCTACGAAATGTTCATGGGTCCGCTCGAATCGATGAAACCCTGGTCCATGCAGGGCGTCGAGGGCGTTCACCGCTTCCTCCAGCGAACCTGGCGGCTGGTCGTGGATGAACAGAGCCGCGGCCTTCTGCCCCAGGTCCGGGACGTCGAACCCGATGAGCCGACCGCCTGCCTGCTCCACCAGACCATCAAGAAGGTCGGCGACGACATCGAGGTCTTCGGCTTCAACACCGCCATCAGCCAGATGATGATCCTCGTCAACCACCTGACCAAATGCGACGTCCGTCCGAAGTCCGTGATTGAGCGGCTCCTGCTGATCCTCGCCCCCTTCGCCCCTCACATTGCCGAAGAACTCTGGCAACTCCTGGGCCACGACACTACCCTCGCCCATGAACCCTGGCCTCAATACGATGCACAACTTGTCAAGGCCCGCGAGATTGAACTCGCCGTCCAGGTCAACGGCAAGATCAAGGCGCGTGTGGTGGTCGCCGCCGACAGTACCGAAGACAGCATCCGTGGGATCGCCCTCGGCGACCCGGCGGTCGCCGCCGCCCTCGACGGAAAGACCCCCCGCAAGGTCATTGTCGTGAAATCCCGATTGGTCAACATCGTCCTCTGAACCGTGCTTATGGCCATCGAAATCGAGGCAAAACTCAAGGTCGATTCTCACGACGCCGTCGAGGCCCGGCTGGCACTGCTCGGCGCCCGCCATCTCGGCCGGCGGACCGAAACCGACACCTTCTTCGACAACGGCGCCATTGCCCACCAGGACAAGTGCCTCCGCCTTCGCGCACAAACACAAGACGGGACCACGCGATACATCCTTGCCTTCAAGGGCCCAAAGGCCCCTGACATGCTCAAGAAGCGGCAGGAGGTCCAACTGGAGGTGCACAGCCGCGACGATGCGGTCGAATTCCTCGCCTCGCTTGGTTTCAAGCCCGTCATGGTCCTGCAGAAAAGGCGCTCGCTCTGGCAATTCAACCGGTGCGAGGTGGCCCTGGACGAAATCCCCATCCTCGGCACATACATCGAAATCGAGGGTCCGGACAACGACACCATCATCGACACGCAGAACCAATTGAGCCTCGGACACCTGTCACACATCCCCCGCAGCTACGCCGGCCTCATTCGCACCCGCCTGGCAGCCGTCGGCGATGACAGAACCGAGATACTCTTCTAGAGGTCAACCCACGTGAAGCCGGCCGACGGTTATATTTGCTTCATTATCAACCCCAAGTCGGGTGCGGGCAGCACCAGACCGCTCGGCCGCCAGTTCCGGCAATACCTCGCCGCCAGAGGCTTCGACATTCAAGCGCACGTCACTCGGTCTCTCGACCATGCCTGCGAACTCGCCACCGACGCCGCCGTCGACCACGATTGTGCCCTGGTTGTCGCCGTCGGCGGCGACGGCACGGTTCGCGAGGTCGTCCGCGGCCTCGAGGGAAGCGATCGGCCGGTCCTCATTGTGCCGGGCGGCACCGAAAACCTGCTGGCCGCCGAACTGGGCATCGACGACCACCTCCGGACCCTCATCGACGTATTCGAGTCCGGCTACACGCAGCGGCTGGACCTCGGCATCGTCAACAACCGCTGCTTCACGTCTATCGCCGGCTTCGGGTTCGACGGTGAGATCGTACGGCGGGTCAACGAGCGGCGCAAGGGCCACATCACCTACGCCGATTACGTCGCACCCGTCTGGAATACCTTCTGGACGTACCGATTCCCCCCCATGACCGTCACCGTCGACGATAAGGAGCTTTTCAGCGGCAGGGGGCTGGTGTTTGTCGGCAATATCCGCCGTTATGGCGGNNCTCCCGCCTGGCCCTGTTGCGCATGACGCTTCTGATGCTCCTGCGAGCCCATATCGGCGCCAAGAACGTCCTCTACAAGCGCGCCAAGAGCATCACCGTCACGGGCGACCCGGCCATCAGGACCCAGATCGACGGCGACCCCGGCCCGCCGCTGCCCGTCCACATCAAGATCATACCCGGCGCCGTCAACTGTATGGCCCCCAGAGGGGCCCGGCCGTTGGGCCTGAGAACTCGAATCAAACGAATCTTCGGATAGGACTGCCCTCTATGAGCCAGCCGCACTTCAGCATAGGCCCCGTTCAAGTCGGCCTCGATGGGCCGCTTTTCGTTATGGCCGGGCCGTGCGTCATCGAGAGCCTCGACAACTGTCTGGCAATCGCCGACCGCCTTGTGGCCGTCGCCGATGCCACCGGCACCCCCCTTATCTTCAAGGCCAGCTTCGACAAGGCCAACCGCTCCAGCATCGACAGCTTCCGGGGCCCCGGACTCCAGCAGGGCCTCGACATCCTCGGCCGCATCCGCGAAAAGACCTCCCTGCCTACAATGACCGACGTCCACGAGCCTGCCCAGGCCGCTGTTGTCGCCGAAGTCGTCGACTGCCTCCAGGTGCCGGCCTTCCTCTGCCGCCAGACCGACCTGCTCGTGGCCTGCGCCGAGACCGGCAAGCCGGTTAATGTCAAGAAGGGCCAGTTTCTCTCCCCGGCCGAGATGAAGAACGTCGTCGATAAGCTCCGCGCCGCCGGCAACGACCGTGTTATGCTGACCGAGCGCGGCACCTTCTTCGGCTACAACCGCCTGGTCAACGATATGACCGCCATCGAAACCATGAAGGCCCTCGGCTGCCCCGTTATCTTCGACGCCACCCACAGCACCCAGCAGCCCGGCGGGCTTGGCGCCGTCAGCGCCGGTCGTCCGGAGATGGCCCCGGTCCTGGCCCGCGCCGCCGTCGCCGCCGGCGCCAACGGCCTGTTCCTGGAGGTCCACACCGACCCGCCCCACGCCAAGTCCGACGCCGCGTGTGTGCTGCATTTGGAGCAGCTCGAGAGCGTCATTACCGTATGCCGGAGAATCTTCGAGACCGTCGGCCGCTGATACCACCACGGCAACCCACATGACCCCCCAGCACGCACATCTCTACGGCCCGGTCCCATCACGCCGCCTCGGTCTGAGCCTCGGCGTCGATATCGTCCCCGCCAAAGTCTGCACCCTCGACTGCATCTACTG
>DDXG01000175.1 GCA_002347125.1 Phycisphaerales bacterium UBA2266 | reverse complement strand
CTCCGGGTTGCAGTTGACCATCACCGATTCGTAGCCGGCGTCACGCAGCGCCATCGCCGCATGCACACAGGAGTAGTCGAACTCGATGCCCTGACCGATTCGGTTGGGCCCGCCGCCGAGGACCATGACCTTGCGATTGTTGCTGACGGCGACGGCGTCGGGGGCGTTATAGGTGGAGTAGTAGTAGGCCGCGTTCTCGGCGCCGCTGACAGGTACGGGATGCCAGGCCTCGACGACGCCGAGTTTGGTTCGCCGGGCGCGGATTTCCGTTTCGCCAACGCCCAGCAGCCGGGCGATATAGCGGTCGGCGAAGCCGTCCTTCTTGGCTCGGGTCAGCAGGTCGTCCGGGAGCTTCCTGCCTTTACAGGCGAGGATTTCATTTTCGAGTTCCACCAGTTCCTTCATCTGCTGAATGAACCAGGGCTTGATGTACGTCTTCTCGTAGAGGGCGTTCACATCGGCGCCTTTGCGCAGGGCCTCGTACATGATGAACTGTCGTTCGCTGCTGGGTTCATTGAGCATTTCCATCAGTTCCGGTAGGGTCTTCTGATGGAAGTCCTTGGCGAAGCCGAGGCCGTAGCGGTTCTGTTCGAGCGAGCGGATGGCCTTCTGAAAGGCCTCCTTGTAGGTCTTGCCGATGCTCATAACCTCGCCGACGGCCCGCATCTGCGTGCCGAGCTTGTCCTCGACGCCGTGGAACTTCTCAAAGGCCCAGCGGGCGAATTTGACGACGACGTAGTCGCCGGAAGGCGTATACTTCTCCAGAGTCCCGTCGCGCCAGTAGGGGATTTCGTCAAGGGCCATGCCGCCGGCGAGCTTGGCCGAGACCAGGGCGATGGGGAATCCGGTGGCTTTGGAGGCCAGGGCCGAGGAACGGCTGGTTCGGGGGTTGATCTCGATGACAACGACCCGGCCGGTCTTGGGGTCGTGGGCGAACTGGATGTTCGTGCCGCCGATGACTTGTATGGCCTCGACGATAGCGTAGGAGTACTGCTGGAGTCTCTTCTGGAGGGCCGGGTCAATGGTCAGCATGGGCGCGGTGCAGTAGGAGTCGCCCGTGTGTACGCCCATGGCGTCAACGTTCTCAATGAAGCAAACGGTGATCATCTGGTTCTTGGCGTCGCGGACGACTTCGAGTTCGAGTTCCTCCCATCCGAGGACGGATTCCTCAATGAGTATCTGGCCGATGAGGCTGGCGGCGATGCCCCGCCGTGCAATGATCCGCAGTTCCTCCAGATTGTACACGAGGCCTCCGCCGGTTCCACCCATCGTGTAGGCGGGCCGCACGACAACGGGATAGCCGAGCTTGTCGGCGATGGCCTCGGCCTCTTCGACGGTGTAAGCGGGCTCGCTCTTGGGCAGGTCGAGGCCCAGGCTCTGCATGGTCTGCTTGAACGTGATGCGGTCTTCGCCGCGTTCGATGGCGTCGACATTAACGCCGATAACGCGGACGCCGTACTTGTCGAGGACTCCCAGCTTGTGCAATTCGCTGGAGAGATTCAGACCGCTCTGGCCGCCGAGGTTGGGCAGCAGGGCATCGGGGCGTTCCTTCTCGATGATACGGGTGAGGGCGTCGACGGTGAGCGGTTCGATATAAGTAACGTCCGCCATGCCGGGGTCGGTCATGATGGTGGCTGGATTGGAGTTGACCAGGACGATCTGATAGCCGAGTTTGCGAAGGGCCTTGCAGGCCTGCGTGCCGGAGTAGTCGAATTCACACGCCTGTCCGATGACGATGGGGCCGGAACCTATGATGAGGACCTTGTGGATATCTGGGAGTTTGGGCATAGACTCGACCTTTCGCTGTTCTTGACAGGTGCTCGGATCACCGATGCCGCAATAGCGTTCGGGGGATTATACGCCATGCGGTTCCGGGGGCAAGGACAAAGTGAGGACAGGGGGCTATTCGCGGCCGGCCGGGTCCGGGCGGGCATTTCCTACCGACTTGCTGGGGTGGATTGGTGGGAGTGGACGACCTTCCAGCGGCCGTTAATATGGGTATAGACGAAGGTCCATGCGAAATCGCCGGCGATTGCCGGACCGAGTTTCGTGATCGCCACGTAGCGGCCGTGGGCCGTCAGCAGGACGACGTCGTCAGCCAGGACGGTGATACGTTTCTCGGTGACGGTGATTTCCTGGTTTGCCATGAGCCTGAGGGCAGACAGCAGAGCGTCGGCGAGGGCATCGAAGGTGGGGTAGAACACACCGGCCTGGATGAAACCGGTCTTGAGGCGGTCGTCCACGCAGGCTTTAAGGGCCACCAGGTCCAGGCGCTCGGCGGCGGCGAGGTTGGCATTGAAATCGGCCTCGACCTGCCGTTCGATGATGGCGCGGTCAGTCTGGGCGAGCCGTTGCTGCGGCTGGCAGCCGCAGAAGAGGGCGGCGGCCGCCAGGGCGGCGGTGGTGATATGTCTTGACATGGGCGGGTCCCCGGATTCTGATGGGTCAAGGTTGCCTGTATGTGCAGGCGTATTGTCGGCCGGTCCGGCGGCCGTGTCAATGGGGCCTGATGACCCTGTACCGTGGCTACCTTGTCTGAGGAGATTCGAATGGGTGTACGGGGTAGTGTCGAGTGGTTTGCGGCGTTCATCGTGTTGGTAACGGCTGTTACTGCGGCGTCTGGGGCGCCGTACTACGTAGCCACCGACGGCAAGCCGGACGGCGATGGCTCCATGGAGCGGCCCTGGCCGAGCGTGGAGCATGCCCTGTCCAAGGTCGGTGGCGGCCAGACGATCCTCGTCAGGCCGGGCATCTATCGCGGCCCGATTCAGATCGCCAGTCAGTATGCGGGCACCCGCCAGCGGCCTACCGTGATTCAGTCGGAGGTCAAGTGGAAGGCGGTGGTCATCGGGGCCGAGTACCACGTGATCAGCAATGGGGGGGATTGCGACTGGGTGATCATCGACGGCTTCGAGGTGATGGGGGGCCGCTATGATGGGATCAAGATGAGCGGCGACTACAATATCGTGCGCAATTGCTGGGTCCACAACAACAAGGCCATGGGCATCGCCATGCACAATCGCACGGGCGGCATCATTGAGAACAATCTCATTGAGTTCAACGGCAGCCACATCCAGTTCGACCACGGGGTGTACGCCGATGGGGATGGGTTGACCGTCAGCGGCAATATTGTCCGCCACAACGCCAGTTACGGGTTACATCTGTATCCGTCCATCAAGAACGCGCGAGTTGTCCATAACCTCGTCTATGGGCAGGTGCGGCGGCGGGGAATCATCGTGGCCTGTCCGAAGGGCGGGGGCGGGAATGTGGTTGTCAACAACACGGTTGTGGAGGACCAGCCGCTGACTATCTGGAACGGCGACGGCGAGTCCGTGGCCAATAACATCTTCGTCGGGGGCGAATCGGAGGTCTTCTCCTTCGGGGAGGGCACTGGCGACATCCAGGTGGACTACAACCTGTGTATGCCGAGGTCTTCCCGTCAGGGGCCGCATGGTCTTGGCGGCGATCCGCGGTTTGTGGATGCGGGCAAAGGGGTCTTCTGGCTGCGGCCGGACAGTCCGGCCATCGACAAGGGGTCTTTCGAGCATGCCCCGGCCACGGATTTCTGGGGCCGTCCGCATTCACAGGGCACGATGCCGGACATCGGGGCCTTCACCTTCGAGCCTGTTCTGGCGGCCGACAGTGTCCGTGCCGGTTGGGATCATGGCTGGGCGTACCATCGCCACGGCACCCAGGCGGGATTGGCGGACCCGTGGGTGCTGCCTGCCGCCAAGTAGGGTCGGGCTCGTGGTTCGCTTTCCAGGAAGCGGCGCGGAATAGTTGGCCGATGGGCTTGAAAGGGGCCGGTGATGGCGGTATCGTAACGGTCGGATTGTGCCGGGTGTTTTGGCCATCCGTTTGCCGTGCAAAGGGATGCCACCCGGCATGGCAGGCAGCCGCGTGAGCGAAAAGGACTTCGATGCGCAAGGGGAGTCAATGATGGATGGTCAGTCTGTAGGGCTGGAGCCGGCCGGCGCGAGGACGCGGACGGAGGTCATCGCGGGGGTGACCACGTTCCTGACGATGGCGTATATCATCTTCGTGAATCCGTCGATCCTGAGCCTGGAGAGCGTGCCGGACGAAGGGCTGGGCGGGATCGTGCGAATGGACAAACAGGCCCTGGTCGCCGTGACGTGCATTGTCAGTGCCGCTGCGACGATTGTCGTGGGGGTATTCGCCCGGGCGCCGATTGCGATGGCGCCGGGCATGGGGTTGAATGCGTTTTTTGCGTTCAGTCTGGTCCTGGGCAGACAGATATCGTGGGAGACGGCTCTGGGGGTGGTGTTCTTGTCGGGGGCGTTCTTTCTGATATTAACGCTGCTTGGGCTGCGGCGTCTGCTGGTGGAGGCGATTCCGGCGAGCCTGATTTCGGCGATTTCCGTGGGCATCGGGCTGTTCATTACCTTCATGGGCCTGGTGAATCTGGGCGTGATCGTTAAGAATGATGCGACGCTGGTTTCCGCCGGGCACCTGAGCGGACCCATGCTGATCGGCCTGGGGGCGCTGTTGGTCATGCTATTCTTTGAAGCACGCAAGGTCAGCGGGGCGCTGCTGATTGGGATACTGGTCGCCACCGTCATAGGGGCGTTGGCCGGCTATGTCGAGCCGCCGCCGCGGTGGGTCCAGTGGAACGTGGATGTTACGCCGGTGGCGTTCAGACTGGATATCGTCGGGGCGCTGAAATGGAGCCTGTTCGGCAGCATTTTCAGCCTGATGTTCATTGACATGTTCGATAGCGTGGGGACGCTGGTGGCGTGCTGCCATCAGGCGGGGATGGTCGACGAGAACAACCGGATCCGCGGGCTCGACCGGCTGCTGGGCATCGATGCGCTGGCGACGATGTTCGGGGCGCTGATGGGGACGTCGACCACGACGTCGTACATTGAATCGGCGGCGGGTATCGAGCAGGGGGGCCGGACGGGTCTGACGGCGATCGTGACGGGGGCGTGCTTTCTGCTGGCGCTGCTGTTTGTGCCGGTGATTGCGGTGGTGCCCGGCTTTGCGACGGCGCCGGCCCTGATCATGGTGGGCCTGTTCATGATGAAAGAGGTGCGGCGGATTGACTTCTTGCGGCTGGACGAAGCGTTCCCGGCGTTCATCATCATGGTGATGATCGCGCTGAGCTACAGCATCAGCACGGGCTTGGCGTTCGGTTTCATTTCGTTCGTCGTGATCAAGGTGGTGTCGGGGCGGTGGGGTGATGTGCGGCCGGTGATGTGGGTCATCGCGAGCCTGTCGGTGGCGTTCTTGATTCTGGAGATGTGATTCTGATGTGGCGTCTGTAGCCAGGAGGTAACGGCCATGAGCGAGGATTCTCGCAGATGGGTATCGAGGGTCGGCTGGGCGGTGGCGTTTGTGTTGGCCGCGGCGGCCGGTTGTATCCAGGAGAAGAGCGAGTACATGCTGAATCCGGACGGCTCCGGCAAGGTGGTCCACGAGGTGCTTTATACGCCGCTGCAGATCAACGTCCGCGGCGATCCCAACCTCTTGCGGCGGCAGGTCTGCGACGAAGTCCGTACGATCATGGACGGCTCCGAGGGCATCGCGGTGTGGAAGGACGCGATATATCGCCTCACCGACCAGGGACAGCTTCAGTTCAAGGGTACGGCCTATTTCGCGGACATCACGAAGCTGCGGATTCGGGCCGGCAGTTTCCGAGAGAGCATGCAATTGGACTATGGCAAGGACAGCTCCGGGCGGATTGCGATGACGATATGCGCACACCGCGGGCCGCAGGAACCCAATGACGGCGGACAGCAGGCCGTGGAACTGACCGACCAGGAGCTTCAGGAGCGGATACGGCTTGAACGCCTGCAGTTCGATTCCCGCAAGCCGACGATGGTGCAGATCTTCGGGAATCTCATGATCGAGCGGACCTTTCACCTGCCGGGCCAGGTCGGTCAGATAT
>DDXG01000215.1 GCA_002347125.1 Phycisphaerales bacterium UBA2266 | reverse complement strand
GACTGCAACCTTCATCGCTCTGGTGTGTGTTTCCTGCGAGCAAGGCCCATCCAGTACCCCCGCCACAAGGGCCAGGATCGCTCTGCCGGCCACCATCAGACCGGTGGACCTGACCTGCGAGTATCTCGTTGAACCCCTGGGCATTGACGTGGCTGGGCCGCGACTGAGCTGGAGGCTTGCAGCCGTCGATGACGATCACCGCGGCTTGTCGCAACAGGCTTACCATGTGCTCGTGGCCTCCGACGTCGCCCTGCTGGCCAAGGGCCAGGCGGACCTATGGGATTCCGGCGTGGTTGAGTCCGACCGCAGCGTGCTCGTTGCCTACGAAGGCGTAGCGTTGAAATCCCGGATGCAGTGCTTCTGGAAGGTCCGCGTGCGGGACCATCTGAACCGCTGGTCCGACTGGAGCGGACCGGCCCGCTGGACGATGGGCCTGCTCGATGCCGGCGACTGGACGGGTCAGTGGGTCGGGGCGGACAAGGTCTATCAAAAGAAGCCCGGCTGGCCTCCGCCGGATAATGACGTGCCCGATCCCTGGCTGCGGAAGACCTTCAGCCTTGCCGCCGAGCCGAATGCGGCCTTCATCTCCGTCGCCTCCATCGGGTACCATGAACTCTATGTCAATGGTCGGCGGATCGGCAACGCGGCCCTGAGCCCCGCCGCCACCAATCACCGCAAACGGGCCCGCTACGTCACTTATGACATCACCGATGCCCTGCAATCCGGCAAGAACGTCATGGCCCTGTGGCTGGGCGTCTCGTGGTCGATCTTCCCTCACTACAAGACGGACGACCGACCCCAGACGCCAATGGTCATCGCCCGGGCCGATATCACGATGGCCAATGGCCAGACAGCGACTGTTGTCACTGATGGGACCTGGAAGACCCGTCCGAGCCCCAACACGCTACTGGGTGTCTGGGATTTCATGCACTTCGGCGGCGAGCTGTACGATGCCAACAAGGAGATGCCCGACTGGTGCACCGTGGACCTGGATGATTCCGGTTGGGCGGCCGTCACTGTATACGAGCCGAATCTGATCCTCTCGGCTGAGACGGTCGAGCCGAACCGCCGGATCAAGAGGGTCTCGCCGACGACCATCGAAAACGCCGGGCAGGGCAAGTATCGCGTCGATCTGGGCGTCAACATGGTCGGGTACCTCGAAGCCGACGTCGAGGGGCCGCCCGGGACGGTCGTCGAGTTCAAGTTCAGCGAGCGGGCCGACCAGGAAATGACTCACCGGCTGCATAGCAAGTACATTATCGGCCCATCCGGCAAAGGCACCTTCCGCAATCGGTTCAACTACTTCAGCGGGCGATGGATCCTGATCGAGGGTCTCGACCGCGCGCCGCGGCCGCAGGAGATACGCTGCGACATGATCCGCACCGACTACGACCGCGCCGGGCGATTCGAATGCTCCAACGAACTGCTCAACAACATCTACGATACGGTCCTTTGGACCTTCGAGAACCTGAGTCTCGGCGCCTATGTCGTGGATTGTCCGCAACGGGAACGCATGGGGTACGGCGGCGATGCCCACGCCACCACCGACTGCGGCCTGACCAACTACCGTCTCGGGGCCTTCTACACCAAATGGATCGAGGACTGGCGCGACTGCCAGAGCCCGGACGGCAACCTGCCATACACCGCCCCAACCTACTGGGGCGGAGGCGGCCCGGCATGGAGCGGCTACTGTGTCACGCTGCCGGCCAAGGTATACGAACGCTACGGCGACACCCGCATCCTCCAAGAGAACTTCCCCATGATGCAGCGGTGGCTGGCCTTCCTTGAGACCCGTGCGAAAGACGATATGCTCGTCCGTTGGGGCGGCGAGTGGGACTTCCTGGGCGACTGGCTCTGGCCTGGCGCCAAGGGCGTCAACGGCGATACCCGCGAGACGCTCTTCTTCAACAACTGCTACTGGGTTTACAACCTTCAGACGGCCGCCTCCATCGCGGAGGTTCTGGGCGAATCCGATGCCGTGGCGCAATACCGTCAACGAGCCAACCAGGTCCGCAAGGCGGTACACGCCGAGTTCTTCGATCCCAACGAGAAGACCTACGTCAACAGTTTTCAAGGCTATCTGGCGGCGGCTCTGCTGGCGGACATCCCGCCCGAGGATGCGCGGCCCGACATTGCACAGCGACTCGAAGACGAGATACTGGTCAAACGCAACGGCCACGTTCACGCGGGCATCACGGCCGGTTACTTCCTGACCGAGGCGCTGCTGAACCAGGACCGCCAGGACCTGCTCTTTACGATGGTCAACCAGCGGGACTACCCTGGCTGGGGTGATATGCTCACCAAGGGCGCCACCACTTTCTGGGAGTCGTGGGACGGCGACAACTCGCTGCTGCACAGTTCCTATCTGTGGATCGGCCCGTGGTTCATCGAGGGCCTCGGCGGCATCAAGGTTGACCCGTCGCAGCCCGGCATGCAGCACTTCATCATCAAGCCCGGCATCGTTGACCACGAGTCGCTGACCTGGGTCAACGCAAGCCATGAATCGCTTTACGGACTTATTGAGATCCGTTGGCGAATCGACGGCACGACCTTCCACCTGGACGTCGTCATCCCGGCCAACACCACCGCCACGGTGTATCTGCCCGCCGATTCCGCGGACGGCGTTACAGAAAGCCAGGAGAAGCTCGGCAGGGTCGAGGGAATGCGGAGCGTCCGCACCGAGTCGGGGAACGTCGTCCTTGATCTGGCCTGCGGCCGGTACTCGTTCGAATCGCCCTATGGGCGCTAATGGATGTTCAGGAGTCGACGATGCGCCGATTGCTCGTGTACATGCTGCTATCGCTGATAACCCTCATGGGGCTTGGCGGATGCGGCAAACCCAAGGACCCGGAGCAGATTGTCATAGGACTGGCCGTCCCGTCGCTGTCGCACCCGTTCTTCATCTACCTGAGGGACCACGTGATGGATGAAGCCGGGGCCCTCGGCGTCAAGGTCATCGTCGCCGACGCGCAGGACTCGGCGGCCCGTCAGATGAGCGTCGTCGAGAACTTCATCGTGCGGGATGTTGACGGCGTTCTGATGTCGCCCATCGGGGCCGACGCCCTTGTGCCGGCCGTCGAGGCCCTGAACAAGGCCGCCATCCCGGTGGCCACCGTGGACCGCAAGGTCAATGGCGGCCGCGTCCTGGCCCATGTCGGCGCCGATAACGTCGAGGGCGGCCGTGTCGCCGCCCGCTACATCATCGACAGGCTCGCGGGCAAGGGCCGCGTCATCCAGATTGAGGGAACACCGGGGGCCTCGCCCGCCATCGACCGCAAGAAGGGCTTTGAAGAGGTCATTGGGGGCACCGATATCGAAATCATCGCCAGTCAAAGCGGCGACTTCGGCCGGGCCAGGGGCCAGTCCGTCATGGAGAACCTCCTGCAGGCCCACCGCGATTTCCAAGCGGTGTACGCCGCCAACGACGAGATGATCCTCGGCGCCGTCGAGGCGATGGAGGCCCACGGCGTGGACCCCACCACAGTCGTCACCATCGGCTATGATGCGATCCCGGATGCCCTGACCTATATCCGAAACGGCAAGCTCAACGCCACGGTTGAACAGTATCCGGGCCAACAGGCCCGGCGGGCACTGCGTATTCTCGTCGAGCATGTCCGTAGCGGGGCCGCCCCGGAGTCAGCCGAGGTCTACATCCAGCCAGTAGCCATTGATGCCGGGAACCTCGACGCCGCCGAACACAGGGCGCCCTGATAATACCCTGCTGTATCCAGCATGACAGCATCGACCGACCAAGACGCTGCAACCTCAGACATCTTCAGACGATACGGCATCTTCATCGCCTTCGCCCTGATTCTGCTGGTTCTGTCGATAGCGTCGCCCGACTTTCGTCGGCCGCGCAACTTCGCGAACATCCTCCGCCAGAGCAGCGTCCACGGCGTCATGGCCGTCGGCATGACGTTCGTGATCCTGACCGCGGGCATCGATCTGTCCGTCGGGTCGCTGCTGGCTCTGGCCGGTGTTCTCTGTGCGGGCGCGGCACACGCGGGCGCCCCGCCCGTGGTTGCCATCATGGCGGCCCTCGGCGTCGGTGCGGTAGCGGGACTACTCAACGGACTGGTCATCACGAAGGGCCGGGTGACGCCCTTTGTCGTTACGCTCGGCATGATGAGCGTGGCGCGCGGTCTCGGACACATCTACACCGACGGCCGGCCTATCAGCGGTTTCTCCGACTCGATGCGATGGGCCGGTGCCGGTCACATCCTTGGCATCCCCGTACCGGTGGTAGTGTTTGTGATCGTGGTGCTGGCGGCCTTTGTTGTGCTGCGGCGGACCACCTTCGGCCGATACGTCTACGCCATCGGCAGCAATGAAACGGCCGCCCGACTGACGGGCCTTCGCGTCGATGCGGTCAAGATCGCGGTCTACGCCCTCTGCGGCCTGACGGCGGCCCTGGGCGCCGTCATCGAGATCGCCCGCCTCAACGCCGCCGAGTCCATCGCGGGCGTCGGCTACGAACTCGACGTCATCGCCTCGGTGGTCATCGGCGGCACCAGCCTGATGGGCAGCCGAGGGGGCGTTATCGGTACCTTCGTCGGGGCCCTGCTGATCGGCACAATCAACAACGGCATGAACCTTCTGGAGGTTTCGCCTTACTGGCAACTTGTCGCCAAGGGCGCGATTATCGTAGCGGCCGCCCTGCTCGACCGCCTGCGCGAACACTGATCCACAAGACATTGGGACAGCATCATGGCGATTTCACACTCACGACGCGACTTTCTCAAACGTAGTCTGACAGTAGCATCCGCAGCCGAAATGGGCATCATTCTCTACCCGAGGACCGCGCGTGCCGCTGCCCCTATAGACGACCCCACAATGCATCTGAAGCTCTCGTGGACCCGCAGAATCAAGTGGGACAACGTCCTCGACATCACGACGATGCCGGGGACCGACTGGGCCGACCGTCTGGCCAATGCACAGAAGGTCCTCAAGGCCAAGGGTGGCGGCGTGGTTTACCTGCCCGCGGGCAGATATGTCTTCACCGACTCGGTCACCATCGGCGATGGAATCATCCTGCGCGGCGACAGCCCCAGTATCGTCGATGCGAAAAACGATGCCTATTGCCCGCCGACCCTGTTTGAGTTTCCCCGTTACGAAGCCAGGCTCGAAGGCGAAGGCACACCCATCGACACAGCCTTCAAGGGCATCTACCTGGCCGACCCCGCCAAGGCCTCCAATTGCGGCCTGGTGAATATCAGCCTCAACCGCGCCCATGTTCACCTTGCCCAAGCTGAGGACCACCAATGCGGCGCCAATCGGATCGTCTTCGGTTGCATGCTCAAGAACGCCGCCGTCGCGGAGGCGGGCGTGCCGGATCTCGGCATCGGCCAGAAGCCCTGGCAGCGTTTCACGAAGTGGCACTGGGCGGCTGTCTCGGTCAAGACCTGTGAAGACGCCCTGCTTGCCAACAACCGCCTCGTTCCCAGCGATGACAGCTTCCTGATGAAAGGTTATATCGTCAAGGCCCGCGACAAGAAGGTCGGCACGAAGGAATTCGACGTCTGGTTCGACTATGACTTCCGTCCCGGCCTTGAATGTAACGACGCCTGTATTGGCGCTCCCGGCGGGGCCGAGCCGAGCGGCACGCCCGAAACACACCCCTGGGGCTTTCGCAAAGGTATCGTCATCTGCGACAATTCCATCTACAGCACCGGCCGCAACGCCATCGAATTCACCGGCGACGGCACGATCTGTGCCCGCAACCTGATCCGCTTTCCCGATGACATCTGGCGGCAGACCGTCCGCGGCTTCGACGAGAGCAGCGGCTCATCCACCACCGATACCCGGCCCGTCCAGATGCGCGGCTGGCGATGGGTCGTTGAGGACAATGACTACGAGGTCTACCGCAACTGGGCCGCCGACCACAAGTACCGCATCAACGACGGCGAGGGGCTCATGCACGAGAACCACTGCAATGCCCATATCAAGGACAGCCGCCTCGTGAACAACCGCGGAAACGCCTATCTCTCCCTCTACAAGACCGGCGGCATCGACGGCCTGCATATCGAGGGCAACGACATCAGCGTGGACCGCGGCATGGCCGTCTTCGTCGAATCCGACCACGACGACAAGAACCGTGGCCCCTGCCGCAACGTCGCCATTGTCAACAACCGCACCGTCGGCGGCATCCTCATCAAAGGCACCCCCGCCTCCAACAACGTCGTCAAAGGCAACGTCAACTCCGGCCCGGCCGCGCCCTTGAGAAACCAGGCCAACGCCACACTCCAAGATAACACTGGCTACCAGGTTCAGTCGTGACGTGCCGGGCGTCGGACCACGCCGCGGAGTTTTTCATCCGGCGGTCCACCATTTCAAACGCCTCACTCGCCGCGGTTCGTTTGCAGCAGTTGGCCTGTCTTCTTGTCCCAGATGACCGTGCGGACCTTCATCCGGTGCTCACCGTGGCAATCCGTACATACAGGTTCACCATCACCCATCTTGATGGCCCCTTTCTCAACGGCCTTGCGAATCATCTCGGCCTTGATCTCATGGGCCTCGTGGCACCTCCTGCAGAAGGCTTCGATGGCGTCACGGGCGAACATCGCCTCCGGCGGCGTCGTGTTGTTCTCATCGTTCTTGTGCTCGATGGACTCACCATGACACTTGACGCATGTAATATCCGCCTTGGCGTGCTTTGCCGCCAGCTTCTCGGACGTATAGTTGCCGTGGCATACCAGACACGCCTGATTCTTCGCTCCGGACGTCCCTGCTCCCGCAGCCACAGGCTCCTCCAACAGCAACGGCGCGGACATATCGACCACCAGCGCCGGGGGGTCGCTCGAATCCGCGGCACTCGTCGGTCCGCCCGGCGTCTGAGCCGTTACCACGGCCGCATCATCACGAGGCGCGCAACTCAGGGTCAATACAGCAGCACCCGAACAGACACCAATCGCCAAGGCCGCACACAGACCGAACATAGGGTGTGCAACTTGTTGCACAC
>DDXG01000385.1 GCA_002347125.1 Phycisphaerales bacterium UBA2266 | reverse complement strand
GGCGGGTCGGCAGTCGTTCATGTGACCCACTTCGCCTGTAGCGGCCTGTTCTGGTCCTATATACACGTAGGTATTTGCCACGTGTTTTGGCCCAAGACACTCCGAGAGAACCTGGCACAAATCCCGTATAAACCACGATTTACGCCGCCGAGTGCCGCCCTGTATACTGGTGTAGTTAGTCGGTGCAGATCAAGTGATATTCCTATGAGCGAATGCGACCTGACAGTGACAATGGAAGTGTGGACCATGTCACAGTAGTACGGGTAACGGCTAATAGAAGCAACGACCGTGACATAGCACGGGGTCGCATAGGCTGGGCACAGGTGGCTGTCGTGCAAGGTTTGGTTTAAGCCGCTAGGCGGTGAAGTAGGGCTGGATGTGGACGGCGGAGAATGGGTCAGTGGACTCGGCCGGCGGCAGAGCAGAGCATAAGACCACAGAGTAGGCGGATATGGTTGGGCGGATTTGGTTAGGCGTGATTGTGGTGGGTGGTATTGTCGCGTGGGCGCCTCAGGCGGCGCAGGCGACGCCCCCGGGGCAGACGGTGGTCCGGATCGCCGACCGTCTGGAGGACAAGCAGATCAAGGTCGGGGTATCAGCGGGCATCTGGCCTCAGGAGGCCCTCTATACGGGGGCGATTGCCGCGGGCATGGTGGATGCGTATATATGGACGGGGGATGCGGGGTATCTGGCATCGGCGGAACTGGCCGGGGGGTATATCCTGACGGCGCCGCAGTGGAACTTCCTGGGGGATGAGGCGTTGGCGCTGGTGGGACTGAGCCGGACGGCGGCGGACCCGGGCAACAACATCTGGCGGACGGCGCTGGAGACGTGCTATCGGTTCATATCGCAGGATGTTGGTGGGACTGCCCGGTATTTGGCGGGATACGGCGGGACGGAGCCGTCTACGGCGGTTTTCTATATCGCGCACCACGTCGTGGCGGCCTACTACGTCAATGCGGCCGATAAGGCGATGTGGCGGCAGGGGCTGCTGGACTGGCTGGCGAAGGTCGATGATGCCTCGTCGAACTACCCGGTGATGGCGATGGGCGTGGCGACCTGGGCCCTGGCGAGCACCGGGCCGCTGGACAATACACTAATCGACCCATCGGGCGTCGGGGCCGCCTATTGGAACCTCAGGCGGGTGTCGGACCTGCCTGCATTGCTTGTGGGCCACCAGATTCCCGTGGGCCAACCCCAGGCCGGGGCGTTTTACTGGCGGTTCGACCATACCAACTCGGCGGGGCAGTCGCCGTTTGCCGGCGGCTACAGCGAGGACGCGATCTACGCGGCCAAGGGCCTGGCGGCCGCGGCCAGGCGGCACCCGGGGCTGGACCTGGACGGGGCGCTGTCGCGGGCCAGGGCGGCGCTGATCAACGGCGTGGCCGCTTCCGGGGCCGTGCTGGAGCACCTGTCGATCTGGGGTTATTCCTACTATACCTACGGCGGAGAGATGCTCCAGGCCCTGGCGATGCTGGGCGGGCCGGGGGATCTGAACCTGGACAATTTTGTGGACTTCTTTGACGTCGCGGTCCTGGCGGACTGTATGCGGGACCCGGCGTGCGTGTCGTGTCCGCCGTGCATGGTGGCGGACATCGACGGTGATGGAAACGTGGATTTCAGGGATCTCCGGCTGCTGACGGCGTGGTGGCTGGAGGAATTCGGAGGCTGATGAGGTGGATGTGAGAAAGGCTATGATGGCTGCAAACGACAAGACCAGACGGATCGACGCGGACACAGGCGGTGTAGGACGCAGACTCGTGTGGCTGTTCGCCGCCCTGATGCTGCTGGGGGTGCTCGCCGTCGGCGGGGCCCAGGCGGCCGGACAGCGCAACGATGATGAGCAGGATGACGCCCTGATGCCGGGGGCCATGAGCTACTTTGAGCCGTTCGGCCTGACGCGGGTGTACCTGCCGACGGACAACGCCCGGCTGATGAGTATCGGGGCGGTCGCGCCCCTCAGCGCGGGCAGGCCCCCGATACGGATACCGTTTCGGCCCGTCCTGCGCAGTCCGTTCCGACCCCCGCTGCCTTAGCCACAGCGACGATTCGCTGCGGATACGGACCGCGGTCTGAGGCGGGTCCTCCCGACAGGCATGTCGAAGGGCTTGGAGTATGGCTGCACCGTGAGATACCCCGACGATGAATCACTCAGGAGGCCAGACAAAATAACTCATTCGACCTGACGTCGGCCTGTCGGTTGTGGGGACGGGCATGTCGACGCGATGAGGAGGTGAAGACAAGGTGAACTCCGTGAAGTGGAAATACCTTTTCAAAAAGGGTGTCAGGGCGTTTGTCCTGACGTATGTGGCGCTGCCCGTGGCGTGCATGGTCCTGGCAGGATGCGGGGATAATGTGCGACTGCCGTCGGCGGCGGAACTGGAGGCTTTTGAACAGGCGGGGCTGTGCCACCCGACGGTGGATACGGACCGGCTGGTCAAGGCCCGCCTCGGCGGCGGGGCGTACCGGGTGGTGGCCGGGGATGTGCTGGAGCTGACCATGCCCGGCATCCTGCAGGTGGTCACGGCCTACGAATCGGCCGACAGCCAGCAGATCATGCCCTATGTCTGCCGGATCGGGGCCGATGGGATGCTGACGCTGCCGCTGATCGGCAGGATGGCGGCGGCCGGGCAGACGCTGGGTGATATCGAGTCCGCCATCGTCGAGGCGTACCATCCGCGGTATATCGCTTCGGTTCCGTCGGTGCTGGCGACGGTTCGGACGTATCGGATCGCGACGGTCTCGGTGACCGGGGCGGTCAAGAATCCGGGCGTCTATGAGCTGCCCAGCCACAAGATGACGCTGGTGGCGGCGCTGATGGAGGCCGGCGGGATTATCGAGCAGGGCGCCGCGGTCATTCGCGTGACCCACGCGGACACGCAAGAGCATAAGGGTGTAAGAGCACAAGATAAGAGCATAAGAGCACAAGAGCATAAGGGCATAAGGGCACAAGAGCATGAGGGCACAAGGGCACAAGAGCATAAGAGCATAAGGGCACTGGGGCACGGGCAGGATGCCCGTGCTACGCAAGGGCAAGATGCCCTCGCCACGATGGACGACACACACGGGCAGGATGCCCGTGCTACACAAGGGCAAGATGCCCTCGCCACGAGAGACGACACCCGAGGGCAAGATGGCCGTGCTACACAAGGGCAAGATGCCCTCGCCACGAGGGACGACACACACGGGCAGGATGCCCGTGCTACACAAGGGCGAGACGCCCTCGCCACGAGGGACGGCACGCGAGGACGGGATGGCCTTGCCACGAGTGAAATAATGGCGGCGGAGTTGGCCGAGCCGCAGGCCAGTTTGATGTTTGAGCCGACAGGTCCATCGCCCACAACCGGGCGGCTGGCCGTCGCGTGGGCAGACAAGTCGGTCTCAACGCGGCCGATCGACCTGGCGGATGGTCGGCAGCTCGCCGCGGCCATCGAGCAACTGGCCGGTCGTCTGCCGGGGCTGCCGGTCGCCGCGATTGAACGGCAGTTGACGGAACTGGCCGCCGTACTGGCCGGCGAGCCCATGGATGTCGCCGATAAGGCCGCCCGGACAATCGATATACAACGAGTTACAACGAGCACAACCACACCGGATACGCCCGTATCCGGCACTGAGCCCTTGAATCACCACGACCGGCAGAACGAACACGCCTCGGTCGGGAGCCAATCCCAGCCGATCGTTCTGCCGGTCAAAGGGCTTAATATCCCCTTTACGGATATCGTCCTGCAGGACGGCGACACCGTCGAGGTCGAGCAACTTCAGATGCCGCTGTTCACCGTCCTGGGCCTGGTGACCAAGCCCGGCAACTACCCCTACCCGCCGAACGCCCGCTACAGCCTGATGCAGGCCATCGGCTTTGGCGGCGGCCTCGACCATGCGGCCGATCCGCGGTACGCCACCGTGTATCGGCTGTGCCCGGATGGGTCCATTGTCAGTGCCGTCCTGCCAGTCGTGAATATCAAGAAGGGCCCCACGCTGGCCGATGCGTCCAATACGCTTGTCAAGCCGGGTGATATCGTCTTCGTCGAGCATACGCCTCGCACGCGGACCACGCTGTTTCTTGAACGGACGTTCCGAATCACTATCGGCGCGTACCTGCCTCTGACCAATCTGTTTGGAGGCAATCGATAGACCATGCGGAGGTTGAACAACAACCTGTTTAACGGAAACGGCGAGGAGGCTATGTTAAACCAGAGCAATGGCAACTCCGCGATGGTCGATCCGGCGGCGTACCCGCCGATGGCCGGCGAGGGCGCCCGGCCGGAGAGCCTGTTCGATATCGCATGGCGGGGCCGGTGGATCATCCTGGCGACGGCGGTCATCGGCCTGACGGCCGGGTTTGTCTACCTGCGCCAGGCCACGCCCCTGTACACCAGCGAGGCACGGATTTACGTCGAGCAGAGCGGACCGAAGATCATCAGCTCGATGGAAGAGGGCGTGATGACGCAGTCCAAGAACTACCTCTACACCCAGGCCGAGTTGATCACCTCGACGCCGGTGCTCTCGACGGCGCTGAAGCTGCCGGACGTCAAGGGCCTGCGGACGTTTGCGGAGGTCAGCAACGCCACGGGCTTCTTGAAGAAGGCGATGAACGCCACGGTCGGCAGCAAGGACGACATCATCAACGTCTCGCTGGAGACGCCGTACCCCGCCGAGTCGGCGGCCATCGTCAACGCCGTGGTCGAGTCGTACGTGACCTTCCACGCCCAGACCAAGCGGACGACGGCCTCGGAGGTCCTCAAGATCCTCCAGAAGGAAAAGGAAAAGCGCGAGGCCGAGCTGTCCGAGCGGCTCAAGGCCATGATGGACTTCAAGACGCAGAACGAGGCCCTGGCCTTCGAGACGGGGGCCGGCAACGTGATACTGGCCGAGTTGCAGGGTCTCTCCGACGCCCTCAACCAGGCCCGGCTGACGACGGTCCGCGCCAAGTCGCTCTACGAGTGCGCCCGGGATATGACCGGTGAACCGGAGAAGCTCAGCCAGTTCCTGCGGGGCCAGCAGTCGGGCGTGGTCATCACCGGCGGCGGCAAGCGGGGCGAACTGGAGACGCAGCTTGACGCCTTGAAGCGCCGCTACGCCGACCGCCGGCGGACGCTGGGGCCGGACCATCCCGGTCTGGAGGCGGTGCGGACGGAGATGGCCGAGGTCCAGGAGCGGCTCGATAGGCTCGATGCCGAGACCGTCCAGGCGCAACTGGCCGCCGCCGAGAGCCAGTACCTGGCCGCCCGCAACGAACAGGAGCAGATCGAGGCCTACTACGACGAGCTTCGCAAGGGGGTACTGGCCCTCAACGAGCAGATCGCCACGTATACAATCCTGCAATCGGAATACGAGCAGACCCGCAAGCTCTGCGACATCCTCGACGACCGGATCAAGGAACTCAACGTGACCGAGGACGTCGGGGCGCTGAATATCACCATCCTGGAGACGGCCCACCCATCGAACCGGCCGTCCAGCCCGCAGCGGGCGCGGGTGCTGGGCATGGCGCTGATGCTGGGTCTGATGAGCGGCGGCGGGCTGTCGCTGGCCAGGAGCTGGCTGGACCAGCGGTTCCGCTCGGCCGATGAGATGACGGCCATCCTGGGCCTGCCGCTGCTGGGGATCGTCCCGACGATGCGCAAACGCGAATCCGTCGGCGTCCACGCCCTCAAGACGCATTTCGAGACCAGTTCGGCCCCGGCGGAGGCGTGCCGGACGATTCGCACGGCCGTGTTCTTCGGGATGCCCAAGGACAAGGCCCGGACGCTGCTGATTACCTCGCCGGTGGCCGGGGATGGTAAGACGACCCTGGCCTGCAACCTGGGGATCGCCATGGCCCAGGCGGGCCAGCGGGTCATCATTATCGACGCCGACTTCCGCAAGCCCATGCAGCATCGGGTGTTCAACATCCCCCGCGAGCCCGGCGTCTCGAGCGTGATCGCCGGACAGGAGGACCTGGACCGCTGCATCAGCGGCAGCATCGTCAAGGGCCTGGACGTCATGCCGTGCGGGCCGGATGTGCCCAATCCCTCGGAACTGCTCAACAGCGAGCGGTTCGCCCAGATCATCGAGGAGTTGGCCGACCGCTACGACCGGGTCGTGATCGACGCCCCGCCGGTGATCCCGGTGACCGATGCGTGCATCCTCGGGGCCATCGCGGATGTGACGCTGCTGGTGCTGCGGGCCGACAAGTCCACCCGCAAGGCCTCGCTTCAGGCGCGGGAGCGGCTGCAAGGGCTGGGGGCCCGGGTGCTGGGCGTGGTGGTCAACGACGTCTCGCAGCGGCACGGCCGGTACAGCTACTACTACTATTACGGCTACAAGTACTACGGCAAGGACGATAACGGCCAACGCAAGAGGCGAAAGAAACACCGCAGCAAGCAGGAACCGGCCGTCGCGGCGGTCGACCGCGGCGTGACGGATATGACGAATGCGTAGAAAGATGATGCGCAGGTATGAACGGCGAGATGCTTCGCTTCGCTCAGCATGACAAGTAGAAATGGCTCAGCATGACAAGAAACAGACGCTGAGCATGACATAGAGCAATGATGCAAGCGATACAGGGACAACTCTTTGAGACGGGCTACGGCGTCCAGGACCTGGCCGATCCCCTGGCCGAGCGGTTCGACCGGGTGATCGAATGGCTGCTGGCGGGCCTGCTGGCGTTCATGCCGCTGGCCTTCGGCGTCGTCCACGCCTGGAGCGAGGAGGTTCTGCTGCTGCTCGTGGCGGCGATAGCGGTCTGTTTCGCCCTCAAGGCCCTGCTGGTTCCCGATACCCGCATCTACGGGTCCTGGGCCTATATCCCCATCGGCCTGTTCATCCTGGTGGCGGCCGTTCAGCTTGTGCCGCTGCCGGTGGGCCTGATGGAGGTGATCTCGGGCCAGACGGTCCAGGTCCGCTATGAACTGCTGGCGGACCTGCCCGGCGGCGAGCCCATGCGGTTCATGCCCATCAGCCTGTACCCGCAGGCCACGCGGCACGGCCTGCGGCTGCTGCTGGCGATCGCGGCGGTGTTCTTCATCGTGCACAACATGGCCCGCTCCGATGAGCAGATCCGCCGCCTGCTGACGGCCATCGCGGCCATCGGCGGCGGCGTCGCCCTGATCGCCCTGGTGCAGGGCTTCCTGGGCAACGGCAAGATTTACGGCTTCGTGCCGACGTACTCGAAGGAGGCGTACAGCGGACCCTTCATCAACCACAGCCACTACGGCCAATTTATGAACCTCTCGATGGGCGCGGCCCTGGCCCTGCTGCTGGTGCACCTGCAGAAGGTCTTTACGGACCGCCGCGTCACCCCGGCTTCGGCCAGCGAGTACCTGGCCTCGCGGACGGCCCGGAGCTTGTGGCTGCTGCTGGGCGTGATTGTGCTGGGGGCGGCGACCGTGTTCGTATCGCTGACCCGCGGGGGGATGGTCGCCATGCTGATCGCCGGGGCGTTCACGGCCGTGATGATCGTCTGCTGCCGGGGCCTGAAGGCCCGCGGCTGGATTATCGCCTTGGCGGCCCTGCTGGTCTTCATGTGCCTGTTGTATATGGGCTTCGACGCCGTCTACGACCGGCTCGGTAGCTTGCACGAATTTGACAAGGCCCAAGGCGGCCGCACACAGATTCTCAAAGACATCGCCTCGGCCTGGACGCGGTTCCCGCTGCTGGGCACGGGTCTGGGTACGCACGAGGTGGTCTACCCCATGTTCGACCGGGCGATGACGCCCTCGCTGGCGGGCCATGCCGAGAACGAATACGCCCAGACGGCCGAGGAGACCGGCGGGCTCGGCCTGCTGCTTCTGATCGTGCTGGCCATCATGGTCGCCGCGGCCTACGTCCGCAACCTCGGCAGGCGGAAAGACGCCATGCGTTCGGCGGCCTACGGACTGGGATTCGGGCTGCTGGCAATCCTGCTGCACAGCCTGAGCGATTTTGGACAGCACCTCCCGGCCAATGCCATGCTGTCGGCGATCTTCGTGGCGGTCCTGCTGGTCCTTGCACGCAGGCATCACGACCCCATCGAGGCCCTGCGGGACCTTCCGACGAGACCGCCTTCTCGACCGCTGCGGGCCCTGGCCCTCGTCTGCGTGCTGGGGGTATCGGTCTGGGCGGTCGCCGGGGCCGACCGGGCCAGGGCGGCCGAGTCGCTCTGGAACCGGGCCCTGGCCGCCGAGAAGCACCTGGCCGACAAGGGCTGGTCCGGCGGGGATGCCGAGTATATCGACCTGATCTCGCACGCGGCCGCGGCCGCCGAGACGCAGGGCCGCGATGTGCACTACCGCTACTGGCTGAACGTCTACCGCTGGCGGTCCGTCAGCCGCACGACGGACCCGAACACCGGCGAACTACTGATTCCGGCGGCGGCCGTGCCGATTATCGAGCGGATCGCCGGAGAGTTGCTCGATGCGTGCCGCCTGTGCCCGACATACGGTCCGAGCTACTGCGTGGCGGGGCAGTTGATGCACTTCGTTCTGGGGCAACCCCTGGGTGAGAAGCTCATCGCCCGCGGCTTTGCGCTGGCCCCATCGGACCCGACGGCCTGCTACGTGGCCGGGATGCTCGATATCGAACAGAACCGGATCGAGGACTCGTTCACCAAGCTGCAGAAGGCCGTGCAACTGAGCGGCGGCATGTTCCGCGAGATCGCGACGGTCTACGCCAACCACCTCGAACGGGCGGACCTGGCGCTGGCCCTGGCGGGCGATGAGCCGGGCAGGCTCAGCCAGATCGTCGGCCTCATTCAGGACCGCGATGCCGAGGTCGCGCAGAAGGTCCGCGAGCGGGTCTTCGCCCTGCTGGAGCAGCGGGCGACCGATGAGAACGCCCCGGCGTCGGTCTTCGCCTCGCTGGCGGGCGTCTACGCGGGCCGCGGCGATTCGACGAGGGCCATTGAGTGCTACCGCCGGGCCCTGACGCTGGATTACGACAAGAACACCTGGCGGATCGCAATGGCCAGACTTCTGGCCGCCGACGGCCAGGTTGAAGAGGCCATCCGCCAGGCCAGGATATGCCTGCGGCTCGACCCGCAGATGCGTGAAGCGGTTCGATTGATTGAAGAGCTTTCCGTTGGAAAGCAGGCATCAGGCAATAGGCAGTAGTAGAGAGCATAAGGGCATAAGAGCACAAGGGCATAAGAGCAGAAGAGCACAAGGGCATAAGGGCATAAGGGCACAGGAGCCAAGCTGGATACTCGGTTCTTGATCGTCGTGAGTTGTGTGTCGTGGTTGTAAGTGACTCGTGAGTCATGTGTCGTGAGTCATGTATCGTGCGTCACGGGCCAAAGTGGCCCGCTCGGTGCGCCGACGAGAACGGGGTGCGCGCGGGCCTTGCTCATCGCTGAGAACGTAGAGATGTTTGACCACGGATTAGCACGGATTCACACGGATTCATAGAGGCAGGGAGGGATACCTGGATTCTTGGTTCATGATACTGGATTATTACTCACCACGAAGAGCACCGAGACCACGAAGAAAGAAAATAGGTGTTATAAAGAAGACCCCTTCGCACTCTTCGTGTGCTTCGTGGTGAAAACAAACCTGTGAAATCAGTGAAATCTGTGGCTCACATAACCTCGGTGTTCTCTGTGGCCTCCGTGGCTAAAAAGGTGCAGATAACGTGCTGAAACTGACTGACAATCCCCCGATGTGTACGCCGGATGTTGCGTCGCTGGCGGACCTGGCCGGGACGTGGTGGGCCGCCTACACGAAGGCCCGCTTTGAAAAGGCCTTCGCCTGGGACCTGCTCAGCCGCGGGATCGGCTACTTCCTGCCGATGCGTGAGAAGGTGGGCTACTGGGGCAACCGCAAGCGGCGGCTGCTGATTCCGCTGTTCACGTCATACGTGTTCTTCTGCGGCGACCCGACCGACCGCTACAACGCCCTGGCCACCAACCGCCTGAGCCACGTGATCGACGTGGGCAACCAGGCCGCCCTGGTGCGGGAGCTGTCGGCCGTGGAAAAGGCCCTCGCCGGCGGCCTGGTGATCGACCACTATCCGCAGCTCGCCGTCGGCCGTTGGGCCCGCATCATCAGCGGCCCGCTGATGGGCACCGAGGGCACGGTCATCGAACGCAAGGACAACAAGGCCCGCGTGGTCCTGGCCATCACGGCCCTCGGCCAGGGGGCGCTGATCGAGGTGGATATTGATGTGGTGGAAGCGGTAAACGGAAACAGTGGAATCCGCGAAACCTGTGGCTGAAGCGTGTTCTAACCACGGATTAACACGGATTCACACGGATGTTAAAAAGGCATTCACCACGAAGGCACGAATGGCACGAAGAAGAAAGGGGTGAGCGTAGAGCGGGAAGCGGAAGGCGAAGGGCGGAAAGCCTTGGGAAGCGGCAAAACACCGTTGACGGCCCGCGGCCGGATGTGTAAAATGCCCGGTAGAGCAGGCTGACGTGTGGCTGCAACGTGTTCATGTTCAGGATAGGACCTCAGGATAAGACCATGGAGAAGCTGGACCGCAAGCAGGAGCAGATGAGCGGGCCCGTTCGGGGACTCCTGCAACGTTGCGCTGAGGCGGTGCATGAGGAGTATCCGGAGGCCAGGATCGTGCTGTTTGGTTCGCAGGCCCGAGGCGAAGCCACGGCCCAGTCCGATGTCGACGTGCTTGTACTACTGAACTCGGCCGTCTCGTCGCAGGAGCGGTCCCGAATACATGACAGGCTTTATGAGATTGCTCTTGACCATGACGTCGTGATCAGTGCGATCATCAAGAGCACCGCCCAGTGGGAACAGCCGATTTCCAGAGCAACACCGCTGTACCAAGCGGTCCAGAACGGAGGGATTCTCGTGGCATGACCGATGGTCAGGCGGGAAGGGCACAGTGATAAGAGCAAATGGGCAAAAGGGCAAGGATTGCTGGATACTCAATGCCTCTATCTTGAGTGGGTCTTGCAGGTCCCGGCCTTGGCGGTTATAATCGGGCATGGTTGGGCAATGCCGCGGATCGCCGTGGCGTGGGCGGTCGGCCCCATTACCGAAGGACGGAAATATGAGCCCGAAAACGTGTAACATCATAAGGCAAGCACTGGAGAGACTGCAACGATGAAGGTGTGGTTGATCCAGCGGCGTGCGACGGAGCACTGTGTGGATACGTATCGTGGCAGCGTTCGATGAGGCGGTTATGCCGACGGCACTGGAATTAACTCGTGCGGGCTGGAAGAGCTACCTTGCAGGGGCAAGACAGAGGCCGATGCCCGAGTTGACGGCGGCACAGGCAGAGGCACGCGAACGGTTGCTGGGCCGTGTTCGCCAGGCGGGCGCCGCGATCAAGAGCCGCTTCGGCGTCCGACGCGTGGTGGTATTTGGATCGCTGGCTCATGCCTCATGGTTTGCGCCCGACTCGGACGTAGACCTGGCGGTCGAGGGGTTGGCGGGCGATGACTACTGGAGGGTATGGGGACTGGCCGAGGAGATCATAGGCGACAGGCCGGTGGATTTGATCGAGCTGGAGACGGCCGGGGAGGCCCTGAGTCAGGCTATTGCACGCCACGGGGTGGACCTGTGATCGAGCGTTATCTGGAACTGGCGCAGCGGGTTCGAGGCGAGGCGCCCGAGCTGGAGCGTATAACGGGGCGAGCACTGGCGGCCTGGGCGCACGTGGAAAGGACGCCTCAGGAGCAAGCATACCTGGACTCGGTGGCCTTGAACCTGCACAGTTTCTATTCGGGATTGGAGCGTCTGTTCGAACTGGTTGCCAGGTACGTCGATGGCGTGACCCCCACCGGCGAGGCATGGCACCGCGACTTGCTGCAGCGGATGGCGCAGGACCTGCCGCCGGTAAGGCCGGCTTTGCTCAGTCGGGACAACGCAGCGGCGCTCGATGAGTTCCGGCGGTTCCGACATCTGGTGCGCAATGTCTATACAATGAACCTGACCGCCGACAAGGTGGCCATGCTGATATCACAGTTGCCGTCGCTTTGGTCCAGGCTGCGAAGCGAGTTGTTGGCCTTCGCGGATTTCCTGGAGGAGTTGGCTCAGGCGGGCTGAGACACCATGCCCCTTTCGTCCTTCGTGCCTGTTGTTGAGCCACGGATTAACGCGGATTCACACGGATGTTAAGAAGGTGGTCACCACCAAGGCACGAATGGCACGAAGAAGAAAGGGGTAAGCGTAGAGCGGGAAGCAGTAAACGGAAACAGTGGAATCTGCGAAACCTATGGCTGAAGCGTGTTTTAACCACGGATTAACACGGATTTGCACGGATGGAATGGACTTGCCCTAAGGAGGAACCGTCGATAGAATCGTCAAGGCGATGCCGGAATGTCCGTATTCGTGAAATGACAAAGGTGTCTTTCGGAGTTGATTCGTGGGTGGTACACATGTTCAGGCCGACGATCCGCTGGGCTTTATCCAGGAGTGCGTTCGGAACCGTCGGGTCTTCTGGACATATCATGTCAATATGCGGTTACGCTCGCGTGATATCTCACGGCGGGCCGTTTATGAATCCGTCGCCGATTATGAGGTGATCGAGGCCTATCCGCACGACAAGTACCTTCCCAGCTACCTTGTCCGGACTCGGCATGAAACTGAGGTACTTCACGTGCTGTTCGCGGTTGATCTTGAAGGGCGGAATGTGAGGGTCATCACTGCGTACCGTCCGGATCCCGGCGAATGGGTCGACGGATTCAGAAGGAGAAAACCGAAATGACTTGTCATGTGTGTGGCTCGCCGATGGATCATCTTGTCACGGACCTGCCGTTCAAACGAGCCGAGCATTGCATCGTAATCGTCAAAGAGTTGCCCGTTCTACAGTGCGGCAATTGTGGCGAATACGTGCTTGAAGACAGAACGATGGAGTGGCTCGAGAGCGCCCTGGACAGAATCGACCCGGCGGCCGAATTGGAGATTGTGCGGTACGCGGCATAGGCGGGAAGGGGCTGAAAGGAGTCGTTGTACAGTCGGACGGTTGGACGGTTGGACGGTTAGACAGTTGGACGGGCGGACGGTCCGCTGCCTATTGCCTTGTGCTCTTATGCTCTTATGCCCTTAAGCTCTTATGCTCTTATGCCCTTAAGCTCTTACGCCTTGTGCTCTTATCCCCTCTGCCCCTGATGCCTTCTGTCTTGGTCTATACGGGTCTTGACTTGGGCTGCTGAAACTGCTAATCTATAACGTATGACGACCCAAGAAAGAGTAGTACAAGCTGTTGCGAGCCTGCCTGACGATGCCTCCATCGAGGACGCCATGGAGCGTCTGCTTCTGCCGGCCCAAATTGACAGGGGGCTCGAACAGGCGGATGCCGGGCAGGTGATTCCGCACGCTCAGGTCAAGGGCGTTTTTGTGGGCGGAACATTGGAGGGGTGGTCATGAAGTTCATTGTTACGCTGTTTCAGGATGAAGACGGTATCTTCGTTGCCGAGTGCCCGGCCATCCCCGGATGCATCAGCCAGGGACAGACCGAGTCGCAAGCGGAAGCCAATATCCGGGAAGCAATCAAGGAATGCCTGGAGGTGCGAGCGGAGAAGGGGATGCCCCTGACCGTGAGCACCCGGCAGGTCGAGGTGGCCGTGTAATGCCATTGCAAGGGCGGGCCTGACGGTCGGACAGTTGGACGGTCGGACAGTGAGACAGTCGGACGGTGAGACGGTCGGACAGTCGGGCGGTTGGACAGTTAGACGGTCGGACGGTTGGACGGTCGGACAGTCGGACGGTTGGACGGTCGTATTTCGTATTGCGTTCAGCGCTCTGGATTCCCGCCTTCGCGGGAATGACAACCAGGGGTGATTTCGGACTGGGTCCCGCATCGCGTGCGGGATGACAGGATGCAGTTGGTCGGTAGTTGATGGTCCCGAAGCCAGTTCGGGATAGCCGGTTCAGACCGCTTTTCGGCTTTGCGGCAGCCTCTTCGGTTTGCCGGCGACCTTTTCCTCGGGACTATTCTCTTGCTTGTCCGTGAAATAGCGTTCGAGAGCCTTCCAGTCGTTACCGTGCTCCGCCTCGATTTCTCTTCGCGTGCGGCGCACCTGCCGCAGGATTGGATCGGACATCACAGGGTTTCGTCGATGAGTTCTTCCGGTGTGCATATAATGGGTGTCTCCAGTTGCATACGGTATTGGCAAAACCATGCACCGCCTCCAGCCGTAGTCTCACGGCGGCCGGGTCGCCCCGTGATATCTCCTCGCGAACGACCTCTGAAATGTGGGGCTTATACAGTGATAGCTGCCGGTTCCACCATTGTTGGGTGATTTGCTGGTGTCCGGCGGCAACCAAATCCCGACTCGGGCGGGACGTGTAGTAGCTGATGACGCTGGTCTCAATGTACAGTCTGGGTTTCATCGGTTGCTCCAAAGTCTGACCGGAGTCATTGTCTCGCAGGGAAGTTCGGTTGTCAACGCGATTCCTCAGGAGTGGCTCGTGCCTGGCGCCTGATGCCTGATGCCTTGATGCCTGTTGTTGAGCCACGGATTAACGCGGATTTGCACGGATGGTGAGACGGTTGGACGGTTGAACGGTCGGACGGTCGGACGGTTGGATGGTTAGACAGTTGGACGGTCGGACGGGCCGCTGCCTATTGCCTTGTGCTCTTATGCCTTGTGCTCTTGTGCCCCTCTGCCCCTGTTGCCTTGATGCCTGCCGTTTAACCACGGATTAACGCGGATTTACACGGACTTCAAAACGCATTTACCACGAAGCACGCGAAGGATTGGGTCGGACGGTTTGACGGTCAGACAGTCAGACGGTTTGACGGTCAGACAGTCAGACGGTCGGACGGTCCGACAGTTACTGCCTGCTCATTCACGATGCAACGCGACGATCCAGCCGGCAACGCCGCGATTCACGCTGCAACGCCATGATTCACGCAGCAACGCGACGTTTCACAACAGCAACGCCATGATTCACGCAGCAACGTCGCAATTCAGGCAGCAACGCGACGATTCACGCAGCAACGCCGTGATTCTGCCGGAAACGCCGCGATTCACGCGGAAACAAGCCGCCGCGGGCCGCTCCAAGACGCCGCCGAGGGGCAAAACGCCGTTTTCAGCTCAAAAAGCCGGTTCAACCACGGATTAACGCGGATTCACACGGATGGTTGGACGGTCAGACGGTTGGACAGTCCTACGGTCAGACAGGCCGCTGCCTACTGCCTTGTGCTCTTATGCTCTTATGCTCTTATGCCCTTAAGCTCTTATGCCTTGTGCTCTTGTGCCCCTCTGCCCCTGCTGCCTTGATGCCTGTCCCGAAGCCAGTTGGGGAGAAGTCTGTAGTCTATGTCAAAGCGGATTTCCCTGATGTTCGGGATGCGTCCGAGAGCGGCTCCGACCAGGTCCTGATCGACCCGACGGGCGACCCGAACACGGCCGCCCACAGCGTGCCGGGCCCGAACGGCGGATCGGCGTTGAGTTTCGATGGTCTGGACGACCGGATCGACTTCGGCGCCGCCCTGCTGGGCGATGCGGTGGCGGCGGGTCGGGACTTTACGATAGCCCTGCGGGTTCGGGTGGAGTCGGACCCCGGAGCAGCGGCCAAGACGTTCTTTCGCCGCAGCGGCCAGGCCGACCAGCCGTACATGAAGCTGTCCGTGAGCCAGGGCCGCTTCTTCTGGCGCGTGTGCTGGGGGCCGGGCTACGTCGATATCACGTCGGCCGCGGCTATGCTGGACGGCGCGTGGCGACACGTCGTCTGCCGCAGGCAGGGCCAGAGCCTGTCGATCTGGGTCGACGGCTTCCCGCAGGAGACCCGCACGCACGCCGACTACGCCCGAACCCTGTTCAGCAACACCTGGCAGCCCGCCGCCATCGGCCAGGTCTACCAGAGCCCGGCCTCCGACTGGCCGTTCGAAATGGCGGACTTCCAGGTTTGGAGACGCGCCCTGTCGGACGGCGAAGTCGCGGCACTGTAGAGCAGTCACATCGTCCTACAGGCCTCGACACCTGCCTGTCACTCATTGAACTGACCACGGGGCTCAAGATACCGCCGAGCCCAAATACCAAAGGTGACATCGGAACTGTGGCAGACCTCCATAGATCAATTCGCAGAAGCAGCGTCTGGATGATCGCACGCTTTGGGATTTCCTTGACCGTCGGCGCCTTCGTCACGACCTTTATCATCCGAAGCCTAAGTGTCAAAGACTACGGTATCTACACCGTCCTTTACTCAATGATCCACTATGTTAGCGTCATCGGCTCGTTCGGCATTCCCGAGGTCTTCCGCCGTTTCATTCCTGAGGCGATGCAGAAGAAGGATTACTCTCTGCTCAGGCGGCTGGTGCTACGCGGCCTGATCTTGCGGGTGCTGCTCTCGGTCTTGACGGTGGGCCTGATGCTTCTCCTGCACGGCCCCATCGGGCGGCTGCTCAAGCTGGAGAACTTCCTTAATTACTTCTCCATCTTTGCCTTCGGGATCGTGCTGTCGCTCGAGGCTGGTCTCATGACCAATGTACTGCACTCGCTCTTCCTGCACAAATACTCGGTTATCGCCAGCACTCTCCACACCATATTCCGCGGGGCAAGCATTTATGTACTGCTGAAACTCGATTGGGGGATCCAGGGTATCCTCTGGGCCGAGGTTGCCTCCTGGGGTATGTGGACGTTACTACAGGTGTTTTTCTATTATAGCAAGTTCCTCAAGCGGCAACCGAAGACCGGGACCAAGACACCATTCCCAATGTGCCGCTTCTTTCGCTATGGCGGGCTCTCGTCTCTTAACGAGTTGGGCAGTTCGGTTTTGAGTGTCTCCACCGATTTCTTCGTTATCACAGCATTCCTCGGACCCGCTGCGGTCGCTCTATATGCTTTTGCCAACAGGGTCATTCAGATATTTGCGAACTGTATGCCGCACGTCATGCTGATCGATGTTATCCGCCCGACCTTCTTTGCAAAATACGCAGAGAGCGGTGACAAGAAACACCTTGCTGGCATGTTCAATTTGCTAGTGAAACTTAGTGCGTTCTTCGTTTTCCCCTTGGCAGGTGGCATGTATGTGCTTGGAGGCAAAATGATCGCCGTCGTTTTCAAGCCTGAATATATGGCAGCCAAGCCAATCCTCTGGATAATGATCACGCTCAGCGCCATAGGTATCTTTATCCACCCGACAGGCCTGGTGCTTCAGGCAATTGAGAAGGTTCAGATTATTCTCTATAGCAAGATATTTGCGGTTTTCAACTTAATTGTAGAATTAATGGTGATTCGACGATTTGGCGTTATGAGCGTCGTTGTGGTCACTTGTTCAGCAGTTCTCATGAAGAATGTATTCTGCTACTATCACATGAAGAGATGCACTGGTATTGGCGTTCAGTGGCGAGCGCTATCTATAATTGGCTTCAACAGTGGCGTGATGTCACTGTTTCTGTGGGCTTTGCGACCTTTGGTAGATAGTGTCTTCACGCTGGCGATGGTGAGTGCAGGCGGCATAATCTGTTATCTGTTTGCCTCCTTTGCGAACAAAGCATTTACAGCTGCAGAACGTGGTTCACTCAATGGCGTGGCCCGTTATCCTGTGTTTGTATTTTGAGGTTGGCTGGCCGCGTTGCGCGAGAGTAGTCTGTTGTTCGGAGGACATCATCATGATGAGACTAGTTAATGCGTACCGTGCATTAAGGAATCAGGTAAGGTTAAAGACAATGTATTATGGGCTTGGCGAATGTGGACGAGCGGTGCGGATAGGCAGATTCGTGGAACTTGGGTCTAGAGGCAGGGTGCATTTGGCGGACAAAGTTGCTATCGGGAACTTCTGCCGGGTTCTTGCGGGAAAGGGCGAGATCAGGTTGGGGGAAAGTTGTGAAATCCATCCGTTCTGCACTCTGAGGGCACAGAGTGGGTCAATCCGCATGGGCAAGGAATGCTCCTTAAACCCTTACTCTATCATTCACGGTAATGGGGGAGTACTTCTAGGTAACTACGTCCGAATAGGATCCCATGTTATATTCGTCTCTTCCACGCATGTGTTCGATTCTATAGAGATGCCCATTCATTGCCAAGGCTCTAGAAGTCAAGGAATCGTGGTCGAAGATGATGTCTGGATCGGCGGTGGGGCCACGATCCTCGACGGCACTCGTATAGGCAAAGGGGCCATTGTTGGCGCGGGTGCGGTTGTTGTGAAAGATGTTCCACCCTACGCCATCGTGGGGGGCGTTCCTGCTCGCATTATTCGTATGCGAGGACCGGTGGACAGTCAATGTGATGATGTTCAGTCGTCCAAAGTAAGAGTAGTCGCTTCAAGGGGAAACTGACGAACGCTGCGCAACTGATAGTTGATGCTGACGCAGACGGGGCGATGCGTGGCTTCGATGGTGGTTCATTAATGGCAAACCTCTTGTATATAAGAAACGGAGATGTGGCTAAGGAGTTGGCCACCATCAAGGACGCAAATGGACCTATCTGCGGAGGGCCGAACTACTATGTTTACTCTGTGAGCACGTTGAAGACCTTATGGTCCTCGGTTCTGCTAGTATCGTTCTCGAATATCCGCAAGAAGAAGCGTGCGCGTAAGGATGGGATTGCTGCAATATCCTTTGCCACCAGGCCAGGGCACAGGATTGTCCAGAAGGCAGTACCTTGGTGTGGATGTTGTTTTCGAACCATTGGCATATTAATGCGCTTTCGACCTACCCATATCCTGTGCGCACGAATACTGCCTGCCTTATTGCCTTGTCTCTTGGTTTCCCGATTTACATCGGCCACCTTCGTTGTGTCACTGCATACTGACCTCAGACGGAGAAATGCGACACACCCCTTATCGCGAGCGGTCTGCCTACTTGAGCGATACATAATCCGACGTGCCCGTGGTGTAATATGCCATGGGCCATTCCTGCGTCGCCAACTACTAGACATAGGTGTCAGGGAGTCTGTTGTCTTTGAGTACAATGCGTCCTGTGATGACATAGTGAAGGATGACAATGGGCGATGCAAGTATGACGTCAGTGACTCAGGAAAGCGAAGGATTATCCTATACATCGGGAGGATGATAGTAGAAAAGGGCGTTACAGATCTCTTCGGTGCATGTCAGCAACTACTTTCAAAGGATCGCGACTTGAAACTGGTGTTCGCAGGAAGTGGACCATGTGTGGAACTGCTCAACACACTTGCCCAAGAGGCTGACCTCCACGATCAGGTTGTAATCCTAGGACATATTGCGCGACGGGACATCGTGGGAGTTATGCGTCAAGCGACCATCTGTGTGTCACCAACGCGGACAAGCTTTCCCGAAGGTCGGTGCATGGCAGCAATGGAGGCTTTGGCATGTGGCGTACCACTGATTTGCCCCAACTACGGGCCTTTCCCGTTCCTGGTTCAAGATGGTACTAATGGTGTTCTTTTCAAACCGGATTCCACTGCAGACCTGGGTCGTAAGCTGGCCTCTGTTCTCTACGACAAGCCACTATATCACCGACTCAAGACGGGTGCGGCGGCTTCAGTAGGATTGCGGACAACGATGACATACGCTGAAGCCGTAAAGGCAGCATTCGGAGCTTGAGGTACTCCCGATTGTCTCAGTACGGTTCTCAAGAAGTTCGGTTCAACGATTCCGCACGTAGGATCATGCAGGCTTGATCACGATGAAGAAGAGGAGTGTGTTTGTCGGAGGGATTTACCCAAATGCCCGCGGTGGTTCTGAGTATCAGGCGCATCTCTTAGCTAGAAGTCTAGCTGAATACCACGATGTCTTCTACATATGGCGGGCAAACAAGACTCCCTCTGTGGCGTCACCTTCGATAGAGCCTCTTAGGTCATACGAAGTACGGCGCAAGAGATGCCTTAGTCTATTCTTGGGAAGAGCGTGCATATGTGATTATCGGCAGATCCTTGGTGCGATGCGCCGAATAAGGCCTGATTACATCTACCAAAGGGGGGCTTCTGCCTATACCGGTATCTGTGCGTCGTATGCAAGAAGGTATGGATGCAAGCTGATCTGGCATATAGCAAGTCAGCAGGACGTAGTTCCTGTGTGGTTTTCAGCGATCAGGACTGCTGCTGGTGACTACATCGACAAGAAGTGCGCAGAGTATGGCATTCGGCATGCTGACTGCATAATCGGGCAGGCCAACTACCAAGACAACTTGCTCTACAAACACTACGGGCGCCATTGCCATGCCATCATAGGAAATGTCCATCCACTCCCACAGGAGCCACTGGATAAAGGCAACTGCGTGTCAGTGGTGTGGGTGGCCAATATTAAGCCTAACAAGCAACCGGAGTACTTTGTCGACTTGGCCCGAAGGCTTTCTGGCATTGAGCGTGTGAGGTTTGTGATGGTTGGCCGGCCTGCGGATGGGCCTTACCAACGACAACTTGCGTCAAGGATGCAAGGGCTAAAGAAGCTTGAATACGTTGGCGAGCAACCGATCGATGAAGTCAACCGTATTATCGCTAAGTCGCACATTCTTGTCAACACAAGCAAGTATGAGGGGTTCCCGAATACATTTGTCCAAGCCTGGTTGCGACGAGTTCCCGTCGTGAGCATGAACATAGACCCAGACGGAGTGCTAGGGATACACAAGTTGGGTTTTCACAGTGGTACTTTCGACGATCTCGTCCGAGATACGAAGCGACTCGTCGAAGACGCAGACCTCCGAAGGCGGATGGGAATGGCAGCCGAAGTGTATGCGATAGCGAATCATTCGATCGATGCGAACATACGGAAAGTACTCGCTTTCTTTCAAGCGTAACTCTGAGTTGACCGGTAGCACTGTGCACCGCGATGCTCTTCGTGATCGCGGAAACCAAGTGGCTCGCGGGGACACACCTGCGGATTGCGTTGGGGAGATAGCCGATGAGGCCAACGCTTCGGCCTGGACAATGTCGGGCTGCCAGGGGCTGCGAGCATCCATAATGCGTCTCCTAATAAACGCATTATGGCACGCGGCTCATATCGACCCCCGGGGCGGTTCACCGAACGGTTACGATCGTCATGCTTTGCCTTCTTCGTCCTCGCCTTCTTGTGCGCCCAACTAACGCCCGTGTTCGAGTATAAGTCCATTCCAGCCTTTCTCCATTTTGGCTTCGTCCCTGAACGCAGTGGAACGCGGTTGGCTTCTTTGTGCGATTGGTCTCTCCTGGAGAATCGCAGATCGATGCTTGCAGCATGCGACATGAATTGCCTAGCTGCAGAAGGTGTAGGAATCCTCAGGAACGTATTTCGTACGATCCTCGAAGGAGTGGATCACCGCAGAGTGCATGTTGTTCCACTCAGTGGGGGCCTTGATTCACGGGGAATCTTAGCTGGTCTATTGGAGCATCTTGACACACGACAAATCCAAGCAGTCACATTCGGAACGCCGGGGACACGCGATTTTGACATTGGTCAGCAGGTGGCGCGAGCCGCAGGAGTCAATTGGACGGCAATAGACCTTACATCTGGGAAATGGACCTGGGATACGGGGGATCTTATGAACACGCTCAGAGGCGCCCCGTCCCCCCTGTGGGCATTTGACGTCCATGTGAATAATGCGATACCGAGCATGTTCGGTGCTGACTGTGAATACTGGATAGGATTCGTTGTCGACCCCATCTATGGGTCGCATAAGCTTCAGAACAGAAGTCGGAGTTGGGAGGAAGCGAGGCTGCGATTCTCCGTAATGAGCCGGTTTTGTCGGTCTGTGGACCTTAAGGTAAGTCCCGAACTGTACATGGGCATGATACCAGGCAAGCCTATTCTTCCGGATAGAGTGATGTGCTATGATGAACAACTGAATATTGCAGTAAGGCAGGAGTACTGGATGAAGCGAATCTTATTTCGAAAAGGCTACTCATATCAAACGCCATTGCTACATCCACACTGGGTCGAGTTCATCCTTGCAGTGCCGCATCATTACCGAGAACGGCACAGAGTGTATCGACAGGTACTTAGAAGTGCATATCCTGTTCTGTTTGCACTGCCCACGAAGAACACTCATGGATTGTCCCTGACTGCATCGCAATGGAGGATAGGCTTGCGGCGTCATGCATTACGGGGATGGACTGCAGCCAAGCGTGTCTTCCCCTGGATCGACTGGGCGGTATCGCCGGACACCAATTACATCGACTTTGATCGGGGATTGCGTGAGCGTGCCGACTTGAAGGAAGGTGTGTACGAGTGCATTCAGAAGTTGAAGAGACGTGGACTTGTCGATTGGATTGATGTGGATGCGATCTGGAAGTGTCACCAGAGAAGACAGGGTAATCACGCGGATGCGTTGACGCTGCTTGCGTCTTTGGAGCTATACCTAAGTACGCTGGATGTAGACGGAGCATGAGAATTCTATATGTTCACAACTGGCCTGTTGAGTCTAGTTGTGCAAACATAATCCAGGTTCTCCATATGTGTTGGGCATTTGCTGAACTCGGCCATGACACCACATTGCTGATCCCGTCCCAATGGAATGCGTCAAGCAGAGTCTCCGCACGTATTGAAAAGGAACTAGGTGCGGTGCCACCGTATAGGGTAGTGCCGTATCAACTTCCTATCTGGTACAAAGCGTCCTCGCTGGCCGCAGCCTACTTCGGAGTTAGCACGGCCCTCCGGCAGATTGACGCAGATATATGCATCCTACGGGACCCGCTGCTGCTGAATCTAGCACTGCGAGCTGGGTTCTGTACGGTCTTTGAATCGCATAAAGCACATCTACATAGGAATCCACTTCTGAACCGCATACTGTGCCGTGGCCTGGTGAGAGCCTGCAGGAAAGCAGCGGTGCTCAGATTCATATCAATAAGTCAACGCCTTTCCGATGTATGGATTGAACGAGGTGTGCCCCCCAGGAAGGCGATGACGTTGCATGACGGGGTAGATTGCGGGAGCTATGATGTTGATGTAGACGTGCCGCAGTTACGGAGGCGGCTCAGATTACCGTCAGGTCGTCAAATAGTCACTTACGCAGGGAGTCTCTACAGAGACAGGGGGCTAGACACTGTATTGCGACTTGCTGTTCAGTTCCCTTCTGTGCTATTCGTCATTGTCGGAGGACCTGATGAGCGTGCAACACATCTATCCCACCAGGTTGCCCGTGAAGGTCTGATGAACGTGATTCTTGTAGGTCGAATCCCACATGTCGAAGTGAGGCAGTATCTTGTTGCATCTGATATCCTCCTGATGATTTGGAGTTCACAGGTATCGACAATTCAGCATTGCTCCCCTCTCAAAATGTTTGAATACATGGCTGCAGGAAGAACCATAGTTGGTCACAGTTTTCCAACCATTCGCGAAGTGTTGACTGACGGGAAGAACGCCCTCTTGGCCGCCCCCGATGACTTCGAGGGCCTTGCCAGGAAACTGTCTGAAGCCCTGCGACACACATCCAATAGTGACCTAGGCAAGAATGCCCGCATGCTTGCCTTTGAGAAATACGACTGGCGTCAGAGAGCACAGGCAATACTCACTTCCCTACCAAGTGAGCTGCCATGACCACAAAGAAGCCCGATCGTATGTGCAAATGTGATTGACTGTGGGCAAGTATATGATCACTTCAACTCCCAATATGTTGGCCTTGGCGGGCTGCATAATAGCGGCTATCCATGTCATCTACAGGTTTAGGCAAACCGGCGTCCTCTACATCATATATCTGCTGTCATTTACAGAAGGTCTTGTTGAGATGGCAGGGATTCAACCGATTCTATCAAGGGCAGTGGAAGCACTTCTTATACTAGCCTTGTTTACAGTTGCGCTATATAGCAAAACCCTCAAGAAAGAGCATTTTCAGACATGTGGCTTAGGATTCATGGCTGGAATTCTAGCGATTGCCGGTGTCTCTGCCCTTTACAACGGTACATCTCTGGTAGGATTCGCGGTTTTTGCTAACATGGTATTTCTGCCATACCTGCTATTGTTGGCGATCTTAAATGCGTCCTTCTCTTGTGACAAGGTATCCCATCTGGTATACCTTCTTGTTCTACTCCAATTACCCGCCGTCCTTATAAAACTAATTGTGATAGGGCAGTCCGAAAGTGGTGGTATAGGCACAGTGTCTCTTGCGGATGGGACCGTATCAACAGTATTTCCCTCGCTGATTTGCTGCTTTCTGTTCGCATATTTTCTATATCGCGAGAAATGGAGCTACCTGTGGTTGGTTGGTGGGTTTTGCGCATTTGGCTTGATAGGAAAGAAGAAAGCTATAATTGCATTTGTACCGATAGCACTCGTTACTGTGTATACAATCTATCTGTTAAATGCTTACGGCGTGCAGCTCCAGAAACGCCTTAAAGTCTTTGGTCTTCTCGCCATATGTGTGTGCTCATGTGTTTATGCGACTGTGAGGTTGGTCCCAGAATTCAATGTTGATGGACGTGTCGGTGGTGCCTTTGATCTCGGATATGCTATTGAATTCGCCGCCGATTATGAGGCTCGCAAGCCCGGCATGCGGGACACAGGGAGGCTTTCTGCAATGGTTCAAGTCAGTAATCGTATGTGTAAAAGTGGTATCCATAACTATATTGGCTATGGCCCCGGAGAGACCATCAAGACACGGTTTCTACCAGGACATGACAACGATCTTAATTGGAACAAGTTCAGATTAGGTTATGGTGGGAAGACTGCGCTCATGTCACTATGGCTCCAGGTTGGATTAGTCGGAGTGTCACTGTACCTGCTGTACATGCTGCACCTCTTTCTCACAGTGTGCAAGTGCTACTTGCGCCATGGGACCTATCGGGAGCACATTCCTACGGCCGTGGGAGTTCTTGGTGGGGTATCTGTGTTCATGCTTGACTTTCTGCTCTATTCCGACGCATCCATGCAATACAGTTTCATCTGGGGTGTGCTCTTCTATGCTGCTGGCCTTGTGTTGCGAAATGTGAAATGCTCCGCGAGATTCCGTTCGTGTCCTATGAAGGTGCCCATGTAGAAAGGGGGTAGATCATCGCGGCCCCCAAGAGATGGTAGGCGAGGAGGGATCAGGATCTGTGACATAAGGATAAAGAAGTTCGTAGAGTCAGGCCAGGTGACCATCCTACAACGAGTGATATGCTCTTGTATTCACATATTATAGAGCACGGGAATAGACCATGGGACATGTTAATGACAATGGCGATGGCTATCTGAGTCGATCCGGATTCGGGACGCGCCTGAGGTTGATTGCGTCGAGGATGCCATTGCGTGAAGAGGAAAGCCCAGAGATGGTCAAGTGCCTTGAGCTTGGCTGTAGGACTGGGGAATTGCTTTGGGAGTTGATCCGTGCAGGTAAAGTGCATTCCGGCGAAGCATATGGCGTTGATATCGACGTGGAGTATCTTGAGAGTGCTCGCGAAAAAGGCATTGTAACCTCTGTGTGCGATCTGTGCAGTGATAGGTTGCCATTTTCAGACAATACGTTTTCCTATATCTTATTATCTGAAGTTATTGAGCACATACCCTTTTATAATCATCTTTTGTCGGAGGCCGCCAGGTGTTTGAAGCCTGGGGGGGAACTCATTTTGACAACGCCTAATCTTGCAACTGTACGGCGACGGCTTAGGCTATTGTGGGGATCTGATATCCATAGGGTATATATGCCGCAGAGCAATGATATTCACTATAGACTATTTACATCAGCAAGCATTGTCACGCTTTTGGAATGCCATGGTATCGCGGTCAAGGAGTTGTTGTTCTATGATCTGCCAGCCAGATCCAATGCAGTAGCTTGTGTGCTGCGGCCTATTAAAGCAGTATTTCCTTCTCTCTGCGGCTATATATTCTGCCGAGCAGCTAAGAAGTAAGGCTTGCGCTGAGTCCTGTGAACTCAGTATAGCAAAGGCCAACAATATGTGCAAACATAGTCGTGTGACATGGAGACCTCTGAAAAGCTAATGTTGTATAGGCAGTATGCTGAGGTGTTGGGTATGGCCAAAACACCTAGGCGAATGAAGTACAATTGCGAGAGCGCCTTTGCCGGTATCGAGCTGCGAGACAAGAGCATTCTTGAGATTGGGGCCGGCAAAGGCATCCTCAGTGCATATATGGCATCTTTTGCCAGGCATGTTGTGGCTATGGAGCCGGAAGCTGCAGGAAGTTCAGAAGGTGTTCTGGCCATGATTGCCAAGCTTAGGGATCGCTTGGCAATAGAGAACTTACAAGTTGTTACCACTAAACTGCAAGAATACGATGCTGGTAACCAGTCATTTGATGTTGTTGTACTTCATGATTCCATCAATCACCTTGACGAGAAGGCGTGTCAAGAGTTGAGGTGCAGTGACGATGCTCGCCGAACATACCGAGACATCTTTACTCAGATCGTACAAATGACTGTGCAGGGAGGAAGGGTCGTCATCTTCGACTGTTCGCCCCGGAACTTCTTTGCATGGTCTGGGATTAAACACCCTGTCACGCCTCAGATTGAATGGGAGAAGCATCAGCCCCCTGAAGTCTGGTGTTCTCTACTCAAGCCATTAGGTGTTGTCCGGGAGTCATTGTCATGGACGGTGGCGTATCCATTGCATGCCTTCGCCCCCTTGTTATCTAATTCGATAGCCGCATTCTTCCTGTTTAGCCATTTCAGGCTTGTCTTGCGATTGGATTCCTGAAGATGCGCCATTCTTTGACACCAATACAATCTGGTGGGCAGAACACTGAACACAGGGCGCACATTACGTGGCAACTGACAGTCTATTGCAGGTAGTACACATGCCCCAGGAGCAGGTATACAGATTTGCCCTTATCCACCCTTGGAAGACCCGACGTGGTGGCGGCTGCGGCAGGCGAATGGGGATGCTTGTCAAGGCTCTGCAGGCTAGAGGGACGGTGGTGAGAATAATGTCATTCTCCCAGCTTGCCAGGAACGTCATTGGACGAAAGATAGGGAAGGAATCGCAGCGCATCCTCATCTACACAAGCCTCATGGCACCATTTGTGGCGGTATTGAAGCTACTCAAGCCAAGCATTCCTGTTGTGTACATGGTTCGTGGCGATGAGATCAGCTTTGTGCAGCGGCACGGCAGACGTTTGCGTGCGCGTGTGGCACTGTGGTTTCAGAAGCTGCTGGCTCGACTGGGTTGTCATTTTGTGTTCGTATGCGAGGATCTGCTCGCGTTATTTGAAGAACGAATGGGCAAGATCACAAATGCTTCAGTACTTCCAAATACCCTTGGGAAACCGGTGCCCGCAGTACGCCCCTTTGATGGCCGAGTAGGTTTGATCGGGCATTTTGACTCGGTGAAGAACATCGAATGGGCCATCCAGAATTTGTCTGGAGGACGATTTGAAGTCCATCTCTTCGGCAATTACACATACCCGGAAGAATGGCACCGACCTTGGTTGCAGTCCCATGGGTTTGTTCAAGACTTACGGTCGCAGTTGCGGGACAAGTGTTCTCTTGTGGTCTTATCCTATGTTGATGCTGGCTTTCCCAATGTTGTGTTGGATGCACTTGAAGCGGGATGTGGGGTCGTGGTGCATGACCGGTTTCCATTTAAGTACCTCCCAGTACACGAAGCGTGGCGTTTCAGTCTGGCAAGCAAGATGTTGTCACAACAGCAAGAGGCAGGGATGCCAAGTGACCTTGAATGTACTCTAGGTCGGCTCTTACGAGAGAAACGAGATTTCAAGAATGATAATAATGTGTTGATAGAATTGGTTGAGTCCGACTGGGAGCAGCGTGTGTGGGAAATACTAAGCTGAGAGTGCTCCGTATCGGACCGAAGAATTATCCTCCTGACCACGGCGGTGTAGAGAAGAATGCTTCCTTGCTCGTGCAGTTGATGCCGTGGATTGAAAATCATGTATTCACCGAGCAGGAGCCAAGGGAGGCTTTACCCAGAGTCTGGGTTCTTCCTAAAGGTTTCATGTCCCAAGTGAAACAGTTACGTCAGTACGCAGCACGCAATCATATCGATATTGTCCATGCTCACAAAGAGACATTCATCCCCCTGGCGCTATGCCTGAAGCTCTGCGGATATCCCTGTGTAGTCACGGTGCATGGGTGTGCGTGGCGACTTAGAAGGTGGCCTCGTCGAATCAGAGTATTGCTTTTCCTCCTGGACGTCGTTGCGTGTTGGTTGATGGATGCCACGGTGTTCGTGGGTGAGCATGACTACAGGCTGTTTCGAAGAATTGTGCCGCATAAGCGACTGCATCTTATTCGTAATGGAGTGACCACTGATGAGAGGAAGGAATCACAGAGAACAGACAGGGCGGTCTACCTGGGGCGACTATCACCCGAGAAGAACATCGTCGCACTTATCGAAGCTGCAACGGCCGCTGGGCTTCAGCTCGATCTTTATGGGCCACTCGACAGAAGGGACGCAGAGTTTCAGCTTCGCATCAAGTATGCTCTCGATAATTCGAAGTATGTCAAGTGGATGGGCAAGGTCGACGCAGCCAACATTGAGGATACGCTGGGCAAGTACCGCATATTCATAAACCCATCCTTTTCTGAGGGTATGCCTACAAGTGTTTTGGAGGCGGCTTCCCAAGGTCTATTTCTGGTCCTGTCGGACATTGCAGCCCATCGCGTACTGGGTCTTCCTGGATGCCTATATATTGATCCAAACAATTTAAGTTTACAGGATGTTCCCTCGGAAGTTGAGATGCTGCACCGGAAGGGTAGAGCGAATCGGCAACATGTTAAGACGCGCTTTTCTATTCAGAAGACTATCGAGGCGTATGATGAACTGTATGGGAGTCTGTCATGAAGCCGGCGAGTAATCAGCATCGTGCTAAGGGGAGTTTCTGGCGGCGAGCGTGGTCTACCCTGTTCTTGCTGCCAGCATGGTTTGCACCGCACAAGTGTCTGCGCGTCGTGTTTCATCGTTTGCGAGGGGTGGAGATAGGGCATAATGTTGAAATTGGCTACTACTGCATTATTGGGCACGTGCATCCGTCGAGAATACACATTGCGGACCATGCCGTGATCACGGCTAATAGTGTTATCCTTGAACATGACAACTCGTATTACTACACTCACGGCCAGGATGTTGCTGTCGGCGACGTGTATATCGGAGATCACGCTTTCATAGGAATAGGAGCGGTCGTGATGCCGGGGGTTTTTATTGGCTCACACGCGGTAGTCGGGGCGCTGTCTTTTGTGAAATCCAACGTCCCGGCTTATTCGGTTGTTGCTGGTCAGCCAGCCAGAGTCGTCAAACGGTTTCCAGGGAGCGCGCCGCCATTAGAAGGGCACGCCGTATTCGCCACAAGACACCCCAGACCTTCGACGAGTCAGGTGGTGGCGTCCGGTGGTCGGGAGTGAATGGCCGCTGATCCCGACCTGCGTCGAACCATGGGCGAGCGGGCGAAGAATTTCTACCAGGAGAACTTCGGCCGCGACCGCAGTGTGGCGAGGATTGTGAGCTTGATTGAGGGGCTAAACGCACAGCCGTCTTAACCACGGATTAACGCGGATTAGCACGGATGATAAGCGGTAAGCGGAAAGCGCAGAGCGGGAGGCGGGAGGCCGGTTGGACGGTTGGACGGTTGGACGGTCGGACAGTTGGACGGTTAGACAGTCGGACGGTGAAACGGAGATGCCCGTGAGCAAGGACAGAGTCGCGCGATATGAAGATCTGGAGGTCTATAAGCTGGCGGTGGGGTTGCAGCAGAAGGTGTTTGATGTCTCAATGCAATGGCCCAGGAGCGAGCAGTATTCCCTTACGGACCAGGTGCGCCGGTCGTCGCGGGCTATCGGGGCCAATATTGCCGAGGCGTGGGCCAAACGACGCTATCAGGCACATTTCATCAGCAAACTTACGGACGCAGACGGCGAGCAGAATGAAACCCGCCACTGGCTTCGCACAGCCCTGGCTTGCGAGTATCTGGATGCACAGGCGACGGATGAGCTTGAACGAATATGCACGCGCATCGGCGCAATGCTCGGAAGCATGATCGCCGGCGCGGATTCGTGGGTGAAACAGTAGTACGGTTAGACGGTTGGACGGTTGGACGGTCGGACGGTTAGACAGTTGGACGGGCTATTGCCTGATGTCTTGCATTTTGCCTTTTCCTATTGCACTCTCCTTCGTGGCGTAGGAATACGCCACGGGATTACACCGGCATCATACGGTTCGGCGCTTTCACGGAGTTCCGCCGAACTACATCCTCCCCGCACTGATGCCGGCTACGGAGGGCCCTGCCCAAGGGGCCCTCCATCCTTGTTCTATCGGCGTTTAAAGGCCGTTTGATTAGCGTAAAAACAGGCGTTAGGGCATTGTGAGGAAGGCATCGAGGCAGTAGGGACAAGAGCATAAGGGCATAAGGGCAGAAGAGCATAAGGGCAGAAGAGCAGCGAGGCGGGGGAGACGATAGTCGTTAGGTTACTGCTTTGACCACGAAGATTGCGAAGTCCATATTTTCGCCTAACTTGCGGGGGGCGACACTTGCTTTCTGCATACGGAGCGGTTATAATCGCGGGGCAGTGGCTATGACAGAAAACCTGACAGGACTGTAAGTGAGCTTGCTATGCAGCCGATGCCAATAATCAGGCCTGAGTACATTACCGATACCGATGGCAAGAGGACGGGGGTCATCCTGTCCATTGACGCGTATCAGGAACTCATGGAGGACATTGAGGATCTTGCCGTCCTTGCGGAGCGCCGGGAAGAACCTACTGTTTCCCACGCGGACCTCGTGGCGGACCTGAAGCGTCATGGCTACTTACCGGATTGAGTGGAAGACATCGGCCCTGCGGGAACTCAAGAGGCTCGACAGGCAGGCCATACCTCGAATTCTCGCCACCGTTGAGTCATTGGCGGACAATCCCTTGCCCCAAGGCGTCAGGAAACTCCAAGGTACGACGCATACCTACCGGATGCGTGTGGGCGATTATCGCATCCTCTACGAAGTGCATCACAATGCCGTCTGTATTCAGATCGTCAGGGTGAGGCATCGCAAGGACGCCTACAGAGGTTGACGGTCAGACAGCAGGCAATAGGCAGCGGAAACTACAGGCAATAGGGACAAGAGCACAAGAGCATAAGGGCAGACGGGCAGAAGAGCATAAGAGCATAAGGGCATCGGACGGTCGTTCGGACAGTCGTATTTCGTGTTGCGTATAGCGTTCTGGATGCCTGCCTTCGCAGGCATGACAACCGGGCAGTAGTTTGATGCTGGTTCCCGCATCGAGTGCGGGATGACATGCGGCGCAAGCCGCCAGTCTGTGGTCTATGGTCTGCGGTCTTGGGTCTGGACGGGTCTGAGGTCTTAGTTCTACCTTGCGTACCTACCTCGTCGTATATCTCGGAACGACGTTTCTGGCGCTGGTGATTACGCCGGTGGTCATCTGGCTGGCGCACCGGATCGGGGCGGTGGACCTGCCGGACGCCCGGCGGGTGCATTCCGGGCCCATCCCGCGGATCGGCGGGTTCTCACTGCTGCTGCCGACGTTGTGCATCGTCCTGCCCGTGCTGTTCCATGCGAACGCCATCGGTGAGGCCTTCCGCCTGGCACGCTCCCACATCCTGGTCCTGCTGGGCGCGGCGACGTTCATCTTCGCCGTCGGGCTCTACGACGACCTGCGCGGCCTGCGGGCCCGCACGAAGCTGGCGGCCCAGTTGCTGGCCGCGGCGGCCGTATGCACCTTCGGGGCCCGGATCACGTCGCTCAATATCGCCGATTCCCTGTCGCTGCGGCTGGGGCTGCTCTCGTGGCCCATCACGCTGCTATGGATCGCGGGCATCACCAACGCCGTCAACCTCATCGACGGTCTCGACGGCCTGGCGGCCGGTATCTCGGCCGTGGCCTGCGGGACCATCGCGGTGCTGGCGGTCTACGGCCACGACCCCGTAATGGCGGTCCTGATGCTGGCCCTGCTGGGCAGCCTGAGCGGCTTTCTATTCTACAACTTCAACCCGGCCCGCATCTTCATGGGCGACGGCGGCAGCCTGTTCGTGGGCTTCACCATCGCCGCATCGAGCGTGCTCTGCGCGAACAAGTCCCACACGCTCGTCGGCCTGGGCTTGCCGTTTCTGGCCCTGGGCATTCCCATCTTCGATACGATGTTCTCCATGCTGCGGCGGTTCCTGGAGCGAAGGAGCATCTTCTCGCCGGACCGCAGCCACTTCCATCACAAGCTGCTGGACCTGGGCCTGCGGCAGCGGCACGTGGTCCTGATCGCGTATCTGGTAACAGTCGCGTGCGTGGGGTTCGGCATGTTCATGATGGTGGCCCGCGACGTGATGGGGGTGCTGATTTTCGCGTGCATCGTGCTGCTGCTGCTATTGGTGTTCCGGGCGGTGGGCACGGTGCGTCTGCGGGCGACGCTGGCGGGCCTCAAGCAGAAGTACACGGCCACTCGGGAGGTCAAGCAGGAGCTTCGCGCCTTCGAGGAGGTCCAGTTGCGGGTCCGCCGGGCCCGGACGACCGAGGAGTTCTGGCGGTCGATGTGCGAGGCGGCCTCGGGCATGAACTTCCTGTGGCTGTCGCTGGCCTATGAGGACCACGAGGGCTGTGAGCAGACGGTCGTCTGGCGGGCATCGGGTCCTCCGCCGCACGTCCACGACGCCATTATCACGCAGATCCCCTTCCGGCGCAGCGGCAACGGCAATGGCAACGGCCGACCACCGGTGCGCCTGGAGGTGGCCATCGCCGCTACGGACTCGCTCGAATCCGTCGGTCGGCGGACGTCGCTGTTCGGGCGGCTGCTGGACGAGAGCCCGCCCATCCAACTGGACGCCGAGAGCATCACCCGCCTGACCGGCGTCGCCGGTCCTCTGCTTGCCCACGACGTAAGCCCGGCGCCATAACCCTCTGGGCAAACGAATCCGGCTTTACGTTTTCTCCGGCAACTGGTATGATCCACTCATGGCCGGAAACGTGACCGACAACTGGCTGGCTCTGGCAGAGTACGATTTGGCAACGATTGAGTCCCGGTACACGGAGGACATCCGGGAACTTGTGGCCCTACTGACCGCCGGCGAGGCGGAGCAGGTCTTGGCACGCACGAAGGAGTTGTTCACATGGATCAGGTCCCGGCTGTAGTCCGTGAGAAGGTCCTGCGCTTCTACGAGTCCATCCGGCAGTCGCTGCCGGTGCGCAAGGTCCTGCTCTATGGCTCCTACGCCAGAGGCCAGGCCGGGCACGACAGCGATATTGACGTCGCCGTGGTCGTCGAGGAACCGGACCACTCCAGGCGGATCCAGATTACATCCCGGCTGTTCGCAACGGCCTTCCGCATCGATCCGGTGATCGAGCCCAAGTGCATCTTCTGGGACGAGTACAACCAGCACGACAGGGCGAGCATCCTGGGCGAGATCATCGCGACGGCTGTGGAGATTGTGTAACCCTCTGACGAATCCCGCCTGCTCGTTCTGAGCGGGTCCGGGTCTCTTCTTCGGTTTCGACGCATCCTTGCCGGGATGCCGTCGGCCCGCTGTTTGCGCACCTGCCGACGCCCAACCTGCACTATGGCCCGCCACGCCACAATCTTACGCTATCGAACCACCGCACTGGGCCTGGTGCTCCTGCTTGCGGCGGCCGGTCGGTTCTGCGCTGCGTCCATGTCTCTGGATGAAGCCATTACGACCTGCGGGAACCGCCTGGTCCAGCAGCAGACGAAGACCGGCAGCCTGGCGGGCGCCTGGCCCGATGAGGCCGACTACACCGGCTCGATTGTGGCGGGCCTGGTGCGGGCCTATCAGGCCAAAGGCCATGCGAGCTACAAGACGGCCGCCGAACTGGGCGGCGACTACATCACCGACTGCGACTACTGCAATTTCTTCGGGGACGAGGCCTTCAGCCTGACCCTGCTGAGCGAGGTGTCCGGCGACCCGGCCAACAACGCTTGGCGGACGGTCCTGGCGGCGTTCTACGCCCGTATCAAGGCCGCCAGCGGGGGCACCTCCGGCTACATCGCGGGTTTCGCCGGCTACGACCCCGGCATCGCCACCTTCTACCTGGCCCACCACGTCCTGGCCGCCTACTACGTCAGCGCCGCCGACCGGCTCGTCTGGCGGCAGAGCCTTATCAACTATCTGGCCTGGACCGACGACAGCCGGTCGTATTTCCCGGTCCTGGCCCTGGGCGCGGCCACCTGGGCCCTGGCGTTGACCGGTCCGCTGGACAGCACCCTGATCAATCCATCGGGCACGGGCTCGGCGTATTGGACCGGCAAGAAACTGCAAGACCTGCCGGCGTTGCTGGTCAGCCACCAGGTGCCGCCCGGCCAGCCGAACGCCGGCAGCTTCTATTGGCGGTTCGACCACGGCAGCGAGGGCCCCAACGACCCGAAAAGCGGCTACAGCGAGGACGCGGCATTCGCCGTGCTCGGTCTGATGGCCGCCGCCGGCGCCAATCCCGGCCTGAACCTCGGCGGGGCCATCATCGCCGCGCGACAGGCCCTGCTGGGCGGTGTCCGCTCGGATGGCTCCGTGGCGGAGTTGCTCACGGGCCAGGGGGCCGTGTACGCCGCCTATGCCGGGGAGGCGCTTCACGGGCTGAGCGAACTGGTCCTGTCCGGCTGGGGGCCGGGTTCGGGCCTCTACGACCTCGACGGCGACGCCTTCATCGGGCCCGGCGACTTCTCGCTGTTCGCCTGCTGCTGGCTCAAGAACGCGGCCGATCAGGGCTGTTCGGGACTGATCGCCTGCGGCGAAAGCGATTTTGACTGCGACGGGCTGGTAGGGCCGGGCGATCTGAGCTGGTTCGCCACCGGCTGGCTCAAGTGGAGCGATGACCCCGCCGTCCTGCTGCCCCCGTGCCAGCAGGCGGCCCCGGCCGCACAGATGGCCATGACCGCCACGACACCCTCATACGAGGCGGATGTCCGCATCCGCGTAGCGGCCCTTGCGTCGGCGTCGGCGTGTGATACGCTGCGGACCCTGCCGCCGCCGATCCTGTGGGTCGATGCAGGCCAGGACTACTGTGTGGAGGTCTGGGCCGCCGATGTGGGGAGGGTCCATACGGGCCTGACGAGCGTGTACGTGGACCTGATTTGGGATGGGTCTATGGCCTCGGTGCGGTCTATCGACCACGGTGGGGTCTTTACGGAGTTGACCGGCGGCGCTGTCGCCGCCGGGCGGATCGATGAACTGGGCGGCTCAACCCTGATGCCGGTCGATAGCGAGCCCCTGTGGGTCCGCGTGGCGTGCGTAGGGGTCCACGCGGAGGCCTCCGGGCCGGTGGCCTGGACCGCGGCCCCCAGTGCCGCGGGTGTGGCGGCGCTGGGCCGGGGGCTGATTGCCTGGCCGCGGATCGATCTCCAGACCGCCGATGCCGCGCCGGCCTGCGGCGATCCGGATCGGCCCTATCCGACAGGCGATCTTGACGGCGACTGCCGGGTCACGTCACTGGATCTGGGCCTGTTCGCGGGCGCCTGGCTGGGGGGCGATTGCGACGATTCAAAGGGCTGTGGCGGCGGCGATCTGGACGCCGACGGCCGCGTCGACTGGCGGGACTTCTGCCTGCTGGCCGACCACTGGCTCACTCTAGGAGGACAGAATCCATGAGGGCACAGACCATCATTGGCATGGCCGCGATCATCGGCCTTCTGGTATCAGGCGGGCCCGCCGCAGCCGCGGACGTCAAGGTCTCCGTCGTGGCCCTGTCAAGTCCGTCGAGTTCGGATACGCGCCAGAGCCTGCCGACCTCCATCTCGGCCACGCCGGTGGGCCAGGACTACTACGTGGAGGTCTGGGCCAGCGATGTCGGCTCGACCAATACAGGCCTGACCAGTGTCTACGTGGACCTGACGTTCAGCCCGTCGGCATCGGCCACGGCCAAGTCCGTCAGTCACGGCGGCATCTTCACCGTGTTCCCATCCGGGACCATCGGCTCGGGCATCGTCGATGAGCTGGGCGGCTCTTCCCTGACGGCCGCCGGCATTGAACCGCAGTGGGCCCGCGCCGCGAGCGTCCGGATGTCCGCGAATACCGCCGGGTCGGTGGTCTACGGTCTGGCCGCCGGCGCCGCCGGGATCGCGGCCATGGGTCGCGGCCTGATCCCCTGGTCCGAGGTCCAGGCCACGGGCGTAACCGTCCAGCAGGTCCAGCCCCCGGCCATCACCGTCCAACCGGTCAGCCAGACGGTCTGCGCGGGCGGTTCCGTCACCTTCACCGTCTCGGCCACGGGCACGGCCCCGTTGAGCTACCAGTGGCGCAAAAACGGCGTCAACATCTCCGGCGCCACCGGTGCAAGCTACGCCATCGCCTCAGCGGCCACCGGCGACGCCGGCAGTTATACGTGCGTCGTGTCCAACGCCGGCGGCTCGGCCACCAGCAACGCCGCCACGTTGACGGTGAATACGCCGCCGGTGATCACGGCCCAGCCGGTCAGCCAGGCCGTCTGCGAGGGCAGTTCGGTCACCTTCAGCGTAACGGCCGGCGGCGGCGGACCCTTCACCTACCAATGGCGCAAGAACGGCAGCATTATCAGCGTGGCTACCGGCTCAAGCTACACCATCAATCCCGTCGGTCTGGCCCATGCGGGCAGCTACGACTGCGTCGTGACCAACAACTGCGGCAGTACGACCTCCAACGCCGCGGCGCTCACGGTCAATGCGCCGCCCGTCATCACGCAGCATCCGGCCGCTCAGGCCATCTGCGACGGCGGCTCAGCTACGTTCACCGTCGTCGCCGGCGGCACGGCGCCGCTGAGCTATCAGTGGCGCAAGGACGGCTGCAACATCCCCGGCGCGACCTCAGCGGGCTACACCATCAATCCGGTAGGTCCGCCGAATGCCGGCAGCTACGACTGCGTCGTCAGCAACATCTGCGGCAGCGCCACCTCCAACGCGGCGGTCCTGACGATACGCACACCCCCCGTGATCACCGGCTACCCGCGCAACCAGACGGTCTGCGCGGGGGCCCCGGTCACCTTCACAGTCACCGCCACCGGCTCAGCACCCCTGAGCTACCAGTGGCGTAAGAACGCCGTCAACATCCCCGGCGCGACCGCTTCGAGCTACACGATTGCCTCCGCGGCCGCCTCCGACGCCGGCGACTACGACTGCGTCGTCAGCAACCCCTGCGGCAGCGTAACATCCAACATCGCGGCCCTGATCGTCAACGCACCGCCGGTCATAACCGGCCACCCGGTCAACCAGACCGCCTGTCCGGGCGATACCGTCGCGCTGACCGTTGCCGCAAGCGGTACGGCCCCGCTGACCTACCAGTGGCGAAAGAACGGCGCCAACCTCCCCGGCGCCACCGGACCAAGCTACATCATCGCCTCGGCCAATGCCGCGGATGCGGGTAGTTACTCCTGCGTCGTGACCAACGGCTGCGGTTCGGCGACCAGCAACACGGCCGTGCTGACGGTCAATGCCCCGCCCCTGATTACCGATGACCCGGACAGCCGAATCTGCTGCGAGGGCGACTCGGTCACATTCACCGTCTCGGCCACAGGCAGCGGGCCCCTGAGCTACCAGTGGCGTCATAGCGGCCTCGACCTGCCGGGCGCAACGGCCGCCGGCTACACGATTGCCTGCGTCCAGCCGTCCGATGCGGGCAACTACCAGTGCGTCGTATCCAATCCGTGCGGCTCGACCACCAGCGCCGCGGCCGTGCTGAGCGTCGGCATGGCCCCGGTCATCGGCTACAGCCCCGAGGACCGGGCCGTCTGCGAGGGTGATTCAGTGACCTTCACGGTGTTCGCCACCGGCACGTCGCCCTTTACGTACCAGTGGCGCAAGAACGGCAACCCCATCCCGGGCGCCACCGGTTCAAGCCTCACGATTCACCCGACGGCCCGCGGCGATGCGGGCTACTACGAGTGCGTGGTGACTAACGGCTGCGGGTCATCGGTCAGCGGCGCGGCGGCCCTGACGATCAATACCGCCCCGGTCATCGCCCAGAATCCAGCGAGCCAGACCGTGGGCATGGGCGGCTCAGCCACACTTGCCGTCGCCGCCACGGGCCCCGGCGTGCTGAGCTACCAATGGCGAAAGGACCAGCAGAGTATCCCCGGCGCCACCGGGTCGAGCTACACGATCAGCGACGCCGGTGCGGACGACGCGGGCTCTTACGAGTGCGTCGTCGCCAACTGCTGTGGGCTGGTGGTCAGTGATACGGCCGTCCTGACGGTTGCCGGTGCGGTCATCTACGTGGATGCCTCCGCATCCGGCGCCGATACCGGCGTCTCGTGGGAGGACGCCTTCAACTACCTCCAGGACGCCCTCGATGCGGCGGCCCTGTCCGGCCAGGCCACGGAGATTCGAGTGGCCGCGGGCATCTACCGCCCGGACCGCGGCATCGGCCGTATGATCGGCGATCGCACGCAGACCTTTGCCTTGTCGAGCCATCTGGCTCTGATGGGCGGCTACGCCGGGGCCGGCGGCCCGGACCCGGATCTGCGGGATGTCTATCTGTACGAGACAGTCCTGTGCGGTGATATCGGCACGCCGGGCAATGCCTCGGACAACAGCCTGCATGTCGTCAAGGCCGTCGGGATCAGTGGGGCCGTGCTCGATGGATTCATCATCCAGGCGGGCAACGCCGACACGCACCTGCGCGACGGTGCGGGCCTGTACACCGCCGATAGCACCCTGACGGTGGCCCGCTGCGTCTTACGGAACCATACCGCTGACAGCGGGGCCGCCCTGACGAATATCGCCGGCGCCGTGGTCATACGAAACTGCATCTTCGCCGGCAATCAAGCGGCTATCTCCGGCGGTGGCATCTTCAACGACGATGGCGGGAATCTGACCATCCGCAACTGCACCTTCAGCGGCAACACCGCAGGTATCGCCGGCGGGGGCTTCTACGGCTTGTCCGGTCACGCGGCCGTCTCCAACAGCATCTTCTGGAACAACCGCGAGGCTGGCGAGGCCGGCCAGTCGGCGCAGATTCACATGGCAGGCGGCGATGCGAGCGTCGATTACTGTTGCATCCAGGGCCTGACCGGCAGTATCGGGGGGGTCGGCAATATCGGCCACGACCCAGGCTTCGTGGACACGGCCGCCGGCGACTACCACCTCAAGAGCCAGGGATGGCGGTGGAATCGGACCACCCGGGCCTGGGAGTCCGACAGCGATATGACCAGCCGCTGTATCGACGCCGGCAATCCGGGTTCACCACTGCTCGATGAGCCGATGCCGGACGATGTCGAACCTTCCGAGCCCGATACGACCCTGAACGTTCGCATCAACATGGGCGCCTACGGCGGCACACCGCAGGCGAGCCTGGCCCCCGGCGGCTGGGCGCTGCTGCCCGATGCCGACAACAGCGGCACCGTGGACTTTGCGGACCTTGCCGTCGCCATAAGTTGCTGGTCGGCCGCCGGCAGCGACAAGCCCTTCGACTTCAACCGATCCGCCGCGGTGAACTTCGCCGACCTGCGCATCTTTACCGAGCATTGGCTCGATCAGACAACCTGGCCGACGCCGCAGCCAGGCGAGTAGAATGTGCCTTCGTCGGGCCTTGAAGCCGCGGCCTGACGCCCATCTCTTTCGGCGGACAAGGCTCTCGCCGGTACAACTCGTGGTATGGTGTTCACCAGTGGGTTCTCCTGGACAGGAGTCTCACCGGCCCGCCCGACGACCCATACCACGAGCCGCCGATCACGTCGAATACGCCGCCCACCACTGACGACACCAACGGGAGGGGACTACTTCACGCTGACTTGCCGAAAGCGCACGGTAGCAGGTGCGCATAGGCGTTCCCCGTGTCGTGGCTTGGTCCTACCTCTTCTCCCACGCCATTGGTCCATTGGCTTTGGGGTTGCAATTGGGGGATGAGGCGACTACCTTTGTGCGCTGCCGGGGCCGGGGGTACGGTCGCGAGCATGGCCTGGCAAATCGCTGTAATCGAACGCCTTACAAACGATTCAAGGAGTCAGAAGAAGATGAACGCCGGAGACTACCAAGAGACGTTCTCAACCCGATGGATGGTTCCTCTGCTGGTAACATGTTGCCTCGCAAGCACTTGCGCATCGGCGATGGGGTCGTACAAGCCCGCCGATGGACCGCTGATGACGCGATGGGCGAAGGAGGTCGGCCCGAAGAATGCCTTGCCGGAGTACCCGCGGCCGCAGATGGTTCGCGATAAGTGGCTGAATCTCAATGGCTTGTGGGATTACGCCATCACGGCCAGGGACGCCGCCGAGCCGACAGCCTTCGACGGCAAGATCCTGGTTCCGTACCCCATCGAGTCGGCCCTGTCGGGCGTGATGAAGCAGGTCGGCCCGGACAAGCGGCTCTGGTACAGCCGCACGTTTAGCATCCCGGCCCGCTGGCGCAACCAGCGGGTGCTGCTGCACTTCGGTGCGGTCGATTGGGAAGCTACCGTCTTCGTCAACGGCAAACAGGTCGCCACCCATCGCGGCGGCTACGACCCGTTCTCGGCGGACATCACCGACGCCCTCGAACCGCAAGGCCAACAACGAATTGTCGTGAGCGTCTGGGACCCCACCGATGCCGGCTCGCAGCCGCGAGGCAAGCAGATCCGTAACCCCCACGGCATTTGGTATACGGCCGTCACCGGTATCTGGCAGACCGTCTGGATCGAGCCGGTCAACGCCGTCTCGATTGGCAAACTGTCGCTGACACCCGATATTGACGCCAAACGCCTGACGGTTGGCATCGGCTACAGCGTCGCCGGCAGCGATACCGCCACTTTGCCGGGCTCGTACACCATCGAGGCCACCGCCTACGACGGCAAGAAGAAGGCCGCCTCGTACACGGGGGTAGCGACGGCCGAGGGCTGCGTGCTGGAAGGGCTGCCGAAGCTGTGGAGCCCCGATGAGCCGTTCCTCTACGATCTCAAGGTGGCTCTCAAAGCCGACGGACAGGTCGTGGATGAGGTGGCCGGCTATTTCGGGATGCGCAAAATCTCGCTGGGCAAGGATGAAACCGGGTATCTGCGGCTGTGTCTGAACAACAAACCGCTGTTCCAGTATGGGCCGCTGGACCAGGGCTGGTGGCCGGATGGCTTGTACACGGCCCCTACGGATGAGGCGCTGGCGTATGACCTGCGCGTACTCAAGGAACTCGGCTGCAACATGCTGCGAAAGCACGTGAAGGTCGAGCCGTCCCGGCTGTACTACTGGTGCGACAAGCTGGGGCTGCTGGTCTGGCAGGATATGCCCAACGGCAACAACCGCGGGTCGGAGGCCAGGCTGCAATTCGAGCTGGAATGGAAGCGGATCATGGAGGCGTTCCACAACCATCCGTCCATCGTCATGTGGGTGCCGTTCAACGAGGGCTGGGGCCAGCACGACACCGAGCGGTACGTGGAATTGACGAAGCAATGGGACCCATCGCGGCTGGTGAATAACGCCAGCGGCTGGACGGACCGGGGCGTCGGCGATGTGCATGACATCCACAGCTATCCGGGCCCGGCGACGCCTCCGGCTGAGCCGAATCGGGCGGCGGTGCTGGGCGAGTTCGGCGGGCTGGGGCTGCCGCTGGCCGGCCACACGTGGCAGGCCGAGAAGAACTGGGGCTATCGCTCGTACACGGACCGCGAGTCGCTGACGACGGCATATCTGGCCCTGCTGGAGAATCTGCGGCCGTTGATTTCCGAGGGCCTGTCGGCCGCGGTGTATACGCAGACGACGGACGTGGAAATCGAGGTCAACGGTTGGATGACCTACGACCGCGAAATCGTGAAAGTCAATATGGATAAGGCCCACGAGGCGGCCAAGCGACTGTATCTACCTCCGCCGATTGTGACGGTGGTCGTGCCGACGTCGCAGGCCGAGGCTATCCAGTGGCGCTTCACCACCGACAAGCCCGCCGACGGCTGGGAGCAGCCTGGATTCGATGATTCGCCATGGAAGACCGCCCCGGCCGGCTTCGGCACGCAGGGTACGCCCGGAACGGCCGTGCGCACCGAATGGCGCAGCTCGGATATCTGGCTCCGCCGGACGTTCGAGCTGGGTGCGGACAGGATCGAGCGGCCGTACCTGTCGCTGCACCACGATGAGGACGCCGAGGTCTATATCAACGGCAAGCTCGCCACGAGCGTCCAGGGCTACACGACCGGCTACATCCGCCTGCCAATCAGCGACGAGGCCGCCGCCGCCCTGAAACCCGGCCCAAACACCCTCGCCGTCCACTGCAAACAAACCACCGGCGGCCAATACATCGACGCCGGCATCGTGGAAATCAGAGAACGGCAGTAGGGCCTTGTCCGGGACCGCCATTTCTGGTATCGTGCGCATGATATGGAAACACGCGAATAGCCAAGTGTCGTAGGCAAGGGAGCCTTGTCCGTTATGAATGTCGCCGTATCATGTTTGCAGAGCCCGGCAGCAGCAAGGGAGGAACTGTACGATAAGTATGCGTCGCGACTCGTGACGAACAGGCGGCTGGACCGTAAGCTGGTGAGTTTCCAAGGGAATCGCAAGCTGCCGTTCTACCGCTGGTTCAAGTACAAGGAGGGCTATTCGGCGGATTTCGTTCGGTACATCATCGAGGAGTTGGGCGTCAAACCGGGCGTACTACTCGATCCATTTGCTGGGACAGGAGCGACTTTGTTCGCCGGGCGCGCGATGGGATGGGATACAATCGGCATCGAGTTGTTGCCGGTAGGGTTCTTTGCCATGGAGGGGCGGCTGGCGGCCGAAACGGCGGACCCGGCGGCATTCAAGCGGGCCGTCGCCAAAGCCCAGGCTGTCGACTGGGAAGCCCGGTATGACTCGGCGTTTGCCTTGTCCCATGTGGCGATTACTCGCAAGGCATTCCCGGAGCCGACCGAGCGGGCGATTGCCGGGTATCGGGCGTATTGCTCAGGGATACGAGACGCCCGCGTGAAGAAACTGTTTGAGTTGGCATGTTTGGCGGTTTTGGAGTCGGTCAGCTACACGCGGAAGGACGGACAATACCTGCGATGGGACCATCGGTGTAAGCGGGATCGTCTGAAATCTCACTTCGATAAGGGCAGGATCGAGCCCTTCGGTCCGGCGGTGCTTGCGAAACTGCGGGAGATCGAGCGTGACTTGTCGGCCGGCGGCCGCGAACGGGACAGCTTGTTCACGCCCGGCGGGAAACTACAAATGGGGAACGTGGATTTGCGGCGGGGGTCCTGCCTCGACTTGCTTCCAAGACTGTCCAGCCGGAGCGTGGACCTCGTGATCACGTCGCCGCCGTACTGCAACCGGTATGATTACACGCGGACATACGCGCTCGAACTGGTGTTCCTGGGGGCTGACACCAACGTAATCAGCAACCTGCGCCAAGCGATGTTGTCGTGTACGGTTGAGAACAAAACGAAAGTAGCGGCACTCCGCGATCAGTATGAACGGGGTGGGCAAGGCGATGCTTTTGATCGTGTGATCGAGGCCTTCGAGGGCCAGGATGCCTTGCAGGAGATTCTTGCGATTCTCGAAGGTCTGGGAGCTGAAGGCAGACTCAATAACGCCAATATCCCGAACCTGGTCCGCAACTACTTCCTGGAGATGTCGTTTGTGTTATATGAACTGTCGCGGATTCTGCGAAAGCGGGGCAAGATCGTGATGGTCAACGACAATGTGCGGTACGCGGGGGAGGAAATCCCGGTGGACCTGATCCTCTCAGATCTCAGTGAGCGTTTCGGCCTGCGAACGTCCCACATCTGGAAGCTGCCCCGTGGCAAGGGCAACAGCAGCCAGCAGATGGGCAATCACGGTCGCAGTGAATTGCGAAAGTGCGTGTATGTTTGGGAGAAGCCGTAGTCATCGTATGAACGTGACACCGTCTATTGTCGAGAGAAGGAGATATGGCGAGGAAGATTGACAAGCACCTGCTCGATGCCCTGACGAAAGCATATATCGCACGCGCTCAACTATTCCACAAGGGCGTGCAGGCCTCGAAGATCGACCTGCTGATAGCCGAGATCGATGACATTGACGGAAAGTCGCTTGATTGGCGCGAAGACGGACTCGGAGTGACAAAGTCGGCCATGAAGAAGGTGCTGGATGCCGGAGGCTGCCTGCATCAGGTGTTTGTCCATCCTGACGTGCTTTCGGCGAGACCGCACCTGATCGCATACTATCGCAACATTGTGACCATTTCAAAGAAGGGCATCGGTCAGATACTGTTCACGACGCAGCGATTCGAATCCGGACGCAAGACCGATATGCCGCGCGACGACGCAAAGGCGATGGCCGCCATATTCAACAGAATCGTAAGCGGTGTTATCGATTCAACGGAGAACTACAGCGTGGGCCTCAGCCGGCAGGCGGTATTCGCTGAAATTGGGCCACAACTGCAGGGGACATGCAATAATATGATTGGCAAGCGTGCTGCGAAGGCCGTGAGGTCGCTGTTGCACGAGTACGTTTGCAGTGAGGGAATCGGCACTTGTTCGACGAGCGGCCCCATCGAACTGGCCAGCGGATGGCGGATCGTCTTTGGCAGCGAGCCGGACGTGGCTTTCTACGACAGGGGCGGCCTCAAACAGATCGCCATAGAGATCAAAGGTAGTCTCGACATATCGGGCGTGCAGACACGGTATGGCGAGGCCAAGAAGTCTTTCGCCAAGCAGATCGCGGAGAACACAAGATGTCACACCATCTATTTGGCGAGTTGCTACACCGATGCCGTGATTGAGCAGATACAACAGGACGGCCAGGTGCGGGAATGGTTCAATCTTACATCTATCCTCTATGACGAAGCCGAGAAGAAACGGTTTCTCAGCAGGTTATTCCATATTGTCAATGCGCCGTGATAACGCATGCCCTACGGGCATGGCCCGCATAGGGCACAGGGCGATGGAGGCACAGGTCAGGAGGCATGACATGAATCGACGGACATTCTTGAAGTCTGGCCTGGGCGGGGCGGCGTTGGCGTTTGGGCCGCTGACGGCTCTGGCGATGGAGCGGCGGCGGCCTAATGTCGTCTTGTTTGTCAGCGACGACCATGGACGCGAGACGCTGGGCTGCTATGGCAATCCCGTCATCAAGACGCCGAATCTTGATGCCCTGGCGGCGGACGGGGTGCGGTTTCTCAATGCCTTCTGCACGACGGCCAGTTGCAGCGCCAGCCGCAGCGTGATCCTGACGGGCATGTACAACCACGCCAACGGCCAGTACGGCCACGAGCATGCCTACCATCATTTCATCTCGTTCCCGAATCTCAAATCACTGCCGGTGCACCTGAGCGAGGCGGGCTATCGCACGGCCCGCATCGGCAAGTACCACGTGGCCCCGGAGGAGGTCTACCAGTTCGAGACGGTCCTGCCCGGCAACAGCCGCAGCCCCGTGCAGATGGCGGACAACTGCCGGCCGTTCGTCGCGGCCGACAAGGACAAACCGTTCTTCCTGTACTTCTGCCTGAGCGACCCGCATCGCAGCGGCGGGGTGGTGGCTGAGTCGCCCTACAAACCCGACCGCTTCGGCAATCGCCCGGCCGGCTATCCGGGTGTGACGGAGGTCGAGTACGACCCCAAGGACGTGGTCGTGCCGCCGTTTCTGCCGGATACGCCGGCGTGCCGGGCGGAACTGGCCCAGCATTATCAATCGGTGTCCCGCGTGGACCAGGGAGTGGGGCGGCTGGTGGAGGTCCTCAAGGCGGCCGGGCAGTGGGACAATACGGTCTTCATCTATATCTCCGACAACGGCGTAGCCTTCCCCGGGGCCAAGACGACGCTCTACGAGCCGGGGATGCGCCTGCCGTGCATCGTGCGGACGCCCTGGCAGCGCAGCAAAGGCCTGGCGTGCGATGCCCTAATCAACTTCGCGGACCTCGCTCCGACGATTCTGGAGATGGCGGGAGTTGCGCCCAAGGACAGCACGATCCAGGGCCGTTCGTTCGCGTCGGTCCTGGAGAGCGAGCACGCGGACGGCTGGGATACGACCTACGCCTCGCACACGTTCCACGAGATCACGATGTACTACCCGATGCGCGTGGTCCGCGAGCGGCGGTTCAAGCTGATATGGAACATCGCGCACGGCCTGGACTATCCGTTCGCCAGCGACCTGTACGATTCGGCCACCTGGCAGGGCGTGCTCAACAGCGGCGCCACCCACTACGGCCGGCGGACGGTCCAGGCGTATCTGCACCGGCCGAAGTTCGAGTTGTACGACCTCCAGGAAGACCCCGACGAGGTCAACAACCTCGCCGACAACCCGGCGCACGCCGAGACCCTCAAACGCCTCCAGAACAAGCTCAAGGACTTCCAGGAGCGAACCAAAGACCCCTGGCGGCTCAAATGGCGGTATGAGTAAGCCGGCCGTGCATCGCGTGTAACCGCGATGCGCACAACCGTCTTATGGTGGATGATGTGCAGGCCATTGTGAATCCGTGGCCCAGATGCTTCGCCTGGCTCAGAATGACGTTTGGTGTTTTGGAATGGTTCGCAAGGAGTCTCCATGATGAGATTGACCGGATTGTGTCTGGTTTGTCTGGCGGCGGCGGTAATGCTGGCCGGTTGCGGGCAGGCGGCCGAGTGTACGGTGACGCTGTACGGATCCGAGCACATGACGTATACGGGCTCACAGGAGCAGTTCAACGACGCCTGCCGCCAGGTGCTGCGGGACCTCAGCTACAAGGAGCAACTCGGCGACAACAGCACGCGGTACCCTTATTACGGCGAGGGGGGAAAATCCTTCACCGAGGGTGATAAGCCGCTGGCCGCCGTGTCTTACTTCAAGACCAGGGACGCCCACGGCAACGAATACAAGATTACGACCGTCGCCCTGGGCAGGCGCGAGCCGGTCGTGATCCTCGAATCCACCGCCGAAGAACCCTTCAAGCTCGTCAACGCCCTCAACGCCGAATTCGCCAAGAGAGGCATCGCCGTCCGCCGGCATTAAGTGGTATCACAGCCCGAGTGTGCAACCCCGATCTGCATCGGGGCACACCCTACGACTTACGCCGCTGGTGGCAGGTGTGTGCTTTCGGCAAGGCAGCGTGAAGTAGTTCCCTCCCCCTGGTATCGTCATCAGTTGTGGCCGCCCGGCTTGCCTTGATCGACGGCTCATGATCGTCGCCCGTCGTGTTGCACTTCGCATGTCAATGCGCCCAACGTCATAATCCACGTCGTAGCCGCCACGCACGTTCACATTCTCCCGATTGCCCAGTTTATCCAATATGAACACCTCGTTCGTGTCGTCAAGCCCATAGTCGGACTGAATCAGCCGCCGCAGCCTGTCATAGCCGTACACGTTGCACGGGTCGGCCGGGCTGGTGTACTGATCGAACCGCTGCCGGGTGATGGAATTGGTGTTCGGGTCGTACTGGTACTGGATTTTGGCAACATCCGTCGGCCCGCCGTCATCCTGATACGTCCAGGCGGTCCTGATGCGCCCCAGATTGTCATAACTGGGCTGATACACGATGTTGTAATCGAAGCCAGATGCAGCATAGCCCGTCCGCTGCGCAACGCGCGAACCAATGTACTTATACCGCACGCAAGTGTAGCCTCGATCTCCAGCCTGCAGGTTCTTGGACTTATCCTTGTGTTTCATGATGTCCACGATTGACAGCTAATCCGGTTGAATCGCGTTTTCCTCCCTGCTGCCTGGTCTCACTATGTCATTACTGTCTGCGCCTGAGGAATAGTCCCGATGAGCATAGCGCTTCTGAAACGACGGGTGCAGTGTAGAAAAGATCGCATCGGGTAACATATTAATGAATCCCTTGTTGTCAGCTAGGTATAGTACGTCATACTCTGCGTCGTCTTGCCTAACCCACACAAACGATCCTATATCACTATTAAATACCCATAAGAGTTGAGACTCATTATCCCAATATATACACCACGCGTGGAATACGCTCACTGCCGGCCCGTCACGAGAGTCTATGAGTACCTCGCCTTCATCGCTCGTTACGACATACTCGAGCAGCGCCTTAGGTCGCTTTGATACGACAATGACTACGCCTGAATTAGCAGGGACATATGTCCCATAGTGTTTGATCAGCCCACCAGTCCACGATGCGTATGTTCTTGTTCCACCACCGCCTCTTCGAGAACAGGACAGGAGACACGCCAGTGCACTAAACAGAACTATATACCACCACTTCATACCGTGCCCCCTGAAGAATGTGTGTTTCGTTGCGAGACCTGGGCCGCTTCCACAATGCTCCCAGACCCTTCTTCGCTTCGCCATTCGGGACAGCCACCTATTATTATATAATGCGAACCTCTTTTCCTGATTATCCATCGCCATCCTTCACACCCAACACGCAACACGCCGCCCTCGACCATGTCTCTGGCCCAAAGCGACAAGCCCAGCGTTTACAACAACTCGGGCTTCTCAAAGAGCCGTTCCTACCCTACCACGCCGCCCACCGCCCGTCAAGCCGAATCCCGCCAGAGGCGGANNGGCCGCAGGCCGCTTCACCCGGCGATCCTGCGCGCGGTCGGGGTCCGGTACATCTTTTGCGAACGCCCGCCGCACTTCCCTCCGCTCCCCACGCCCTCGCCACCCAGACCCCCAAAAATGTACCGGACCCCTTCAATTCACCCGGCAGGCCGGGCAGAGTAACGTCACAAGCGCGAGGACAGAGGCGAGGACGGGTGGCATTCCTTCGCGCAGCGAAGGGATGGGGAACACGCGGTAAGCTGGGCAAAGTAACGTCACAAACGCGAGGGTAGAGGCGCGCAAATCGGCGGAATTGTGAAAAAATTATTACTCCCGTCCGGACAAGGACTTACGGCGACGCGGCCGGCGCCGGCGGCGGGAAAACTCGTCACAAACGCGCATGTTCCGCCCAAGGGTAGAGACGCGTGTGCGTCTCGCGAAGGAATCACCGGTGGCGTGACGCGATGGGCGCACGGCCGGGGTTTTGCGTCTTGGTATGTCGTTTTGACTCTTGATTCTTGATCTTTGACTTTCGGTTCTGCGGGCGGCAAGCACGAGAAGGAGGCGTTGCGGGGGTCTGGATACTGGGTCGACGCCCTTATGACAGGTGCGATCGCGCCCGGCGCCGCATCGAGGGCTCAGAGCAGCAGCAGGCTCACGGCCATGATGGCCATGCCTGAGACGACGCCGCCGATGGCGAGGTGGCCGTGGCCGTAGCGGTGGGCCATGGGCACGAGTTCGTCGAGGCTGATGTAGACCATAATCCCTGCGACAAAGGCCAGGGTCCCGGCCAGGACGGCGGGTGTCAGAAACGGCATAAGGATGAGGTATCCCACGACGGCGCCGACAGGTTCAGAGACGCCGGACAGAAACGAGTAGGCGAACGCCTTGTTCTTATTGCCCGTGGCGAAGAAGATCGGCACCGAGACGGCGATGCCCTCGGGGATGTTGTGGATGGCGATGGCCACGGCGATGAAGATGCCCAGCTTGGTGTCGCTCAGGGCCGAGGCGAAGGTGGCCAGCCCCTCGGGAAAATTATGGATGCCGATGGCCAGGGCGGTCAGTAGACCGGTGCGCATCAGGTGGGCCGGGCGGTGCGGGCCGGTGGGCTCGGCGATGTTCTCGTACTCGTGGGGGTTCTCGGCCTCGGGCACGAGCATGTCGATGACGCCGATAACGCCGATACCCACGAAGAAAGCCAGGATGGCCCAGGCCTCGCCCATCGTCTCGACGGCGTCGGGGAGCATCTCCATGAAGGAGATGTAGATCATCACCCCGGCCGACAGACCCAGGGCGAACGACAGATACGTGATGCGGGGCCGGCGGATGAAATAGGCGATGGCGCTGCCGATCCCGGTGGACAGGCCCGCCACCAGCGTCAGAGCAAATGCGAAACCGACATTTCCCGTCGTGGCCATGATGTACTTCAGACCCCAGGGTTTAGCATACGTTACCGATCCGTCACTGTCATGGTAGCCGCAAAATCAAGAATCAGAAAGCAAAAAGCAAAACGACAGAGCAAAGAGGAGCGAGCGCCCGGCAGCCGCAACGAGCAGGCGGGACGCCCCACACCGAAGGACGATGGACGGCGTGAAGGACGATACGCGAACACGGATGAGCGCTTCGCCCTTGACCGGCCGGGCGGGGCATGTTCAGATACGGTGCTGACCGCCGTGGTCCCGGCACATACGCATTCATTGAAGCTATGGAGCAAGCCATGAAGGCAACTTGGCAATGTATCGCGGTGTTTCTGACGTTGGCGACGTTCGCGGGCGTCGCGTCGGGCCGGACGCTCAAGGTCGCCGACGATGGGCGGCACCTGGTGGACTCGGACGGCAGGTCGTTCTTCTGGCTCGGCGATACGGCGTGGGAGCTGTTTCACCGATTGAACCGCGAGGAGGCAGCGGAGTACCTGGAAAACCGGGCGGCGAAAGGTTTCACCGTGATTCAGGCGGTCGTGCTCGCCCAGCTCGACGGCCTGACCAAGCCCAATCCCTATGGCGCGACGCCACTGCTGGACAAGGACCCCACGCGGCCGAATGAGGCGTATTTCGAGCACGTGGATTTCATCGTCAACGGGGCCGAGAACCTGGGGTTGTTCGTGGGGATGCTGCCGACCTGGGGCAGTTACTGGAGCCAGAACAACCCGACCAATGTGATCTTCACGCCGGAGAACGCCCGGCGATTTGGGGAGTTCCTGGGCAGGCGGTACAGGGACAAGCCCATCGTCTGGATTCTCGGCGGCGACCAGAACATCCACAAGGACAGTGAGCGGGCAGTCATCGAGGCGATGGCGGCCGGGCTGCGGGCGGGCGACGGCGGCCGGGGGCTGATTACGTTCCATCCACGGGGGCCGGGGTGCTCGTCGGACTATTTCCACACGGCCAAGTGGCTGGATTTCAATATGATCCAGTCCTCGCACGGGGCGCACGACCACGACAACGGCCTGTTTGTCGAGCACGACTACGGCCTGACGCCCTCCAAGCCGACACTGGACGGCGAACCGCGCTACGAGGCGCTGCCCGTGGGGTTCTACTTCGACGGGTTCAACCGCCTGGATCGGTTCGACGACTACGACGTGCGGCAGGCGGCGTACTGGGCCATGCTGGCAGGGGCCTGCGGGCATACCTACGGCCACGGCAGTATCTGGCAGATGTACAAGGCGGGCGGGCCGTCGGTGCTGTGGGCGTCGGTCCCCTGGCGGCAGTCATTGGACCATCCGGGGGCATTTCAGATGGGTCTGATGCGCAGGGTCTTTGAGTCCCGCCCCTGGCAACGGCTGGTCCCGCGCCAGTCGATCATCCTCGACGGCCCACAGACGGGCGGGGCCAAGGTCCGGGCGGCGGTGGCCGACGACGGCTCCTTCGCCTTCGTCTACTCGCCGGCGGGGGAACGCTTCACCATCGACCGCCGCTGGCTCAAGACCGACCGTGTCAACG
>DDXG01000198.1 GCA_002347125.1 Phycisphaerales bacterium UBA2266 | reverse complement strand
CCCGCGGACTCCATGGCCGAGAGCAGATTCTGCGTGTTGGAGAAGTTGTTGCGGTAGTAATCCAGCGGCTGGGCCACCGACTCGCCGACCTCGATAAACGCCGCGAAGTGCATCACCGCCTCGATACGACGGTCCCGAAGAACCTCGACCAGCAGCCGATAGTCCGCCAGGTCGCCTCGGATCAAAGTCGTTCGGCCGACGGCTGCCGCATGGCCCTTGCTCAGGTTGTCAAAGACGATCGGCTCGTGCCCGGCGTCGGCCAGCATCGCCGTCATGTTGCTGCCGATATAACCGGCCCCGCCGCAGACGAGGACTCTCATTGCCCCTGTTCCCCCCGGCGCTCGGCAATCCGGTCCTCGATCCGCTGTAAAACCACGGCCGCCAACTCATTGTCCGGACCCAGATCGACCCAGGCCATATTCCTGGTCTGGGCCTCGCTCAAAGTGAGCCGCTGAAGACTCTGTGTGCTCTCGGAGTGCATCTGATACGCCCGTGCGCTGCTCGTGGTCCGATGTTCCGTGAGACTGAGCCGCTGCACGTCGGCCCGGCAGTCGATATGGACGGTGTCGTCGGCCTGGCGGACCCGGACCTCCACGACGCGCCGGACATTTTGCAGGTTCGCCTCGGCCTTGTTGAATGCCCCGACGCTATCCTTGCGCCAGAACTCGAACCACTGCGAACCGGTCAATGGAGCGGTCCGCACGATTCCCGCGTTAGGATCGGCCTTCTCAATAACGAAGTGCATCCTAGCCAGCACGTCTTCCGAGAGCGTCATGGCCTCGGCCTTGTCCAGGCCAGCCACCGCCAGCGGCTCCGGCGCATCGACGGCCTGCTGTTGGGCGCACCCGCACAACAGGCTTGCCAAGACCAGGGCGAACCCCAGCCCAAGTGCCGCAAGGCATCGAAATGGGGGGTGCTTTGAGGTTTTCCCGTACATATCAGGTCATCCATGAATGCGTTCGGGTCAGTTCGGCCGCGATTATACCCATGCCGCCCTGCAGCCTCAAGCAAAACTGCTGATGTCAATGAGATACATCTGCCGGCCGTTGCCCTCGTGGCATGAGTCGATGCACACCGTCCGTCCATCGGGGCTGAACCGCGGGTGGGTGTCGCACCGCCATTCGCCGGTATACTCCTTGGGTATCGGGAAGCTGCCCAGCGCCACCCGCCGGCCGGTCTCGACATGGTAGAGATAGACGTTCTGGCAGCGCCGACTGTCGGGATACGTGTCGCAGAGGATCCACTGGTCGCCGGGCAGGTAGCTGCAATGCCCGTCGCCCGTCATCACGGACTTGCCCACCACCTCCACCTGGTCGTCGCCGTCCGTGAACAGGTAGAATGCACCCTGATGGGAGGGGCGCCATGCCCAAGCCAGGATATGCTGTGGGTCCCGCCAGATGAAATGGCTGGTCTTGCCGTAGTCGTCGACGATGTGTATGTCCGTGCCGTCGGGTTTCGCCGTGAGCATCCGGGTTCCGCGCCCTGAAACGCCGGGGACCGCCCAACGATGCAGGAAGACAAACCTCGACCCGTCCGTATTGAACAACAGGTGATTGAACCAGTGTTTGGCGTCCTTGGGGTCGCCGGGCATCTTGCCCATGGCGACCACATCGGCCAGGGAGATGACCAACTCCTGCCTGCCCGTTTCCATATCCAGTCGGAATATGCCCGACTCGGCCGGGGCGGCCTTATCGGCGTATGGGTCGAGCAGCCCTGGATAGCCGTAGCCGGGCCTCATATCCTGGACCCGTCGGAAATCCGGCGCCATGGCCGTGCCGCCGTCCGGGCTGACGGTATAGAAAGGATGGCCCAGTGTGCGTCTGCTGCCCGTCCTGACATTGAGGATGTGGCTGATATACCCCTTCTGCCCGCGGTCGTTCCAGAGAACCTCATCAGCCGAGCCGGGCCGCCACTGCAGCATGCACCCCTGCTGCCAGCACCACGCTCGGCTCTCGCCCAGGTCCGTCCAACGGTCATCGGCGTCCAGATCAACCATGCCCACCTTGATCGCATCGTCGGGTCGGGGGCTGCGATGCTCGAAGTCCACCGCCATGCCCAGCACCCGACGGCCTGATGGGTCGAACTGGAGCTTATCGTAGTAGCTGAACCAGTGAAACGCCGGGCCGCGCGTGATGGCCCGAACGGGTGGCGAGGGGCTCTCGGCGCCATGTACGGCCAAGGCATGGGCGACTGGGACCGACAGCGTAGCGGCGGTCTGTCGCAGGAACTGGCGTCGCGGGAGTCTTTTTTCCAACATTTTTCTTCACTTTCAAATCCGAGCCCGCTTTCGGCATGGCCAGTGCTGACAGGGCCGACCGATCCGGCGGGTGGCAGACACGCTCGGCAAGGCGGATTCGCCCCCTGGTCGTCTGCCTATGTCAATACCGGCGATTGTAGTCCTCGCCATGGCCTTCGCAAGTGCAAGGCGGGCGTCTGTGCGGCTAAAGTGTCGGCGTGGCAGGGGTCGATACCGACTTGAAATCCGTACGAACTGAAGCTCCCAGGTGATATGGCCTCGGCACAGACACAGAATGTTGCGACCGAACTGCTCAGTCTGCCCATGGGCAGGCAGGTCAAGCAGTTCCTTGACTATCTGGGCATCGAGGCGGGCCTGGCCGAGAACACCATCCTGGCCTACGGGCGAGACCTGCGGACATTTCTGCACTTCTGCCATAGACACGGCGCAAGGCGCCTCGATCAGTTGACGCCGGCGGTCATCCAGCAGTTCACGCGGTCTCTTAGCGCCGCCCAGATGAGCGAGAGCACGGTCAAGCGCGGCCTCGTGGCCATTCGGATGTTCCTGCGATTCGGCAAAATGATGGGCATGGTCCAGGACGACCACACGGCGGTGCTCGATGGGCCGAAGCTCTGGCAGCGTCTGCCGGCCGTATGCAGCACCAACCAGGTCCGCGACCTGCTGGAGGCCCCGCGGCCGGAAGAACCCTTCTATCTTCGTGACAAGGCGATGCTGGAGCTGCTGTATGCAACCGGAATCAGAGCCAGCGAGTTGGCCGGCCTGCGGCTATCGGACCTGAACCTCGACATCGGATACCTGCGGTGCCTGGGCAAGGGGGGCCGAGAACGTGTCATCCCCGTCGGACGGGTGGCCGTTGCGGCTGTTACGCAGTACTTGCGCGGCCTTCGACCGGCCTTGGCAGGCGCATCGAGCGGCGATTTCCTTCTGCTGTCGCGAACCGGCCGCGCGATGAGCCGTATTGAAGTGTGGCGGTTGGTCAAGAAGTATGCTTTGCGCGCCGGCATGGGTCGTAATTTGACGGTCCATACGTTGCGGCACTGCTTCGCCACGCATCTGCTGACAGGCGGCGCGGACCTGCGAAGCGTTCAGGAAATGCTCGGACATGTGGATATCTCCACAACGCAGATATACACCCATGTGGACAACGAGCGACTGCGGAGCATCCATCGCAAGTTCCACCCCAGGCCCTGAGCCATCCTCAGGCCTCGTTCCCGTGTATCAAACCGGAGGCGGCGTCCGTCCTATAAGAGGCCGCACGTCGGCTCGTGCGCTGCCCGCGGGCACATTTTTTGCGGGGCCGGGGCGAAAATGGGCGGTATCAGGTTGACTTCACAGCCGCTCGGTGTTTATGATAAACTTCGAATCTGTACGCACTTTCTGCTGAGGTCCTTCCAATGGATGGAATGCGATTCCGTACAACAGTGCTGGTGGCCACGCTGATTGTCTGCGGGATCGGTCTTTGCCAGGAGACGCCATCCACGGTCTCCACGGCCGGCACGGCCGAAGTGGAGCCTCAAGTCAACGAGCAGCTCGAGATCATCAAGAACGCCCTGCTCAAGGGCAGTAGTGACGACATACGCATCAAGGCGGCCGCCCTGCTTCTGGTTGACCCGGACCCGGCGGCCCGCGTGGTTCTCCTGGAGGCCCTGGCCGACGTGAAGAACGACGCCGCTCGGACGGCTGTATGCAGGGCATTGACTCAGGGCCGAAGTGCTCAGAGGGTCCCTGCGAACAAGGCGGATTTCATCGGGCCTTTGATGAAAATGGCGGCTGGGACGAATTCCGAGCTGGCCCGGCTGGCGGCCGAGGCGACTCTGGTGTTCAAGTACAACGAGATCTCGCCGACAATCGAAATACTGCTCGCCGATCCGAACGCGGCGCCGGGCGCCCGTCTTAACGCGGTCTATCTGCTTAAGCTGCACCCGGACGTGGGCGCTGCGATCAAGCTGATACAACTTATCGACGACGCTGATGCGAAGGTTGCGGCGGCGGCTTTGAACGCGGCGGTGCTGGCGGGGCTTCCCACAGGCAAAGACCCTGCCGCTCGTCGGCAAATCGTGGATCAGCTTCGCCAGGAAGGACCTGAAGTCTTCTTGCAGAAGCGACTTATTCAGCAGCAGGCCGAAGCCCGCAAATTGGAGGCGGAGTTGACGGCCTGGCGGGAACGGTACCTGGCCGAGCTGAACAAGCGATACGAATCCATGGCCGACGACGCCGCCAGGGGCAAGTTCCTCGCGGAACTGCTGACCGGTGATGAGACGACCGTCAAGCTCTGGGCTCTTGAGAAGGTCCGCCAGGGTCGGGTGGGCACGACGACAAACCCGAAACTGGCCGCTGAACTGGGTGATATTCTGCTGAAGCTCGTCTCCGACGCCAACCGCGATGTGCGGTTCAGGACCGCTAGGCTGTTGTCGCTGATGGGCGAACTGAACTCCGCTGATCAGCTCCTGACACAGCTTGGGGTCGAAACGGACGATGAGGTGCGGACCGAGCAGTTCGTGGCGTTGGGCGGAGCGGTCTATCATGCTTCGCTGCCCAATCCGGGCGTCAAGGTCGCGCCGGAGGTCCGGAAGAGGACGCTGGACCTGGCACTGGAGTTTCTGGGGCGCCCGGATGCTCGAAAGGCCAGGGAAGGGGCCGACGTGGTGCGGAAGCTGCTGGAACAGAATGGGCTGACGGCTCAGGATCTGACGACGTATCTGCGTGCCGTGAGCACTCGCTACCAGCAGGAGTCGGACCCCAACAACGGTAGCCTGCGGAGCGAGTTAATAGCGGTTATGGGGGCCCTGTGTGGGCCGCGATGTGTCTGTCGGGACGAGGCGGCAAAATTATATAAGTCTTTATTTGACAAGGCCTTGCAAGATTCCAACGAGACTGTCAGGCAGGAGGCTGTCAATGGCTTGGTTCAGATTGACAAGGCGGCGGCCCTGGCCCAGTTGCGAGAGAAGTACGCCTCCGACAAGAACCCAGCGATCCGCGCCAGCCTGAAGAACCTGGCCGGCGATGTCGGTGGGGAGCAGGACCTGGTGTGGCTGAGCAGCAGCCCCAGTGCGAACGGGGAGAGCGAACTGGCATGGCAGGCGATGCTCAAGATATTCGGGCGTTCTTCGACGGCGGTTCTGGAGACCTGGGTGGCCCGGCTTGGTGGGGGCACCGGGGGCCAGGGTGGTTTCGTCTTGTCCGGCGAGCAGCGAATCCAGTTGTTGACAATCGTCGAGCAGAAGGCCTTGGCCGAGAAGAGAACGGCCCTGGCCAACAATGCGGCGCTCCAACTGGCGGCTTTGCACCGGAAAAACGGCGATTTTGAGCAGGCAGCGGCGTTTTTTCGAAAGGCTCTGGACACAGCGGACAGACCGCAGGACAGGGCGGTGATTGTGGCGGATCTCGTCGACTGCTACCTCAAACAGCCGAGATACGACTTGGCGGCCAGGCAACTCCAAACGTACCTGGCCACCCAGGACCTGGTGGTAGCCGGGCCCCTGGCCGGTCATATCGCAGACTTCTTGGCCACTCCGCCGGCCGGCGTGGATCCCAAGATGGTTCTCAAGGTATTTCAGGACGTTCCGGTAAGCGCCGAGTTGCCGCGGCCGAACTGGCAACAACAACTGCGACAGTGGGAGACCATGCTCAACACTGTTGCCGACCCAAACCAGCCCCGTGCGGGGGGAGGTTGAGCGAGCCTCGTGTGCATGGGGTGGCGGGGGCAATTGCTCACAATAACAGTGTTGAGAACGCATTTTTTTGGATTTCCGGTGTTTTTCTGTTTGCAGCGGCCGGGTGCGCCGGTAGAATCAGCCATTTATTGCGATTTGCGTGTTCGACATCCGCGTGCTCCTTTTGTCTTCGCACTTAGCTGACGACGGGGAACCAAGGGTGGCGTTCGTTTCTTTTTGGCGGCCATTGCCTGGCGGCGCAGACGCCGGCCCGAACGTAGGGGCGGCGCGGGTGTTGGTGTGGCATGGCGATCCAAATCGCTGCTGTAGCTCAGT
>DDXG01000151.1 GCA_002347125.1 Phycisphaerales bacterium UBA2266 | reverse complement strand
TCGGCTTCGAGCCAGGGGATTTACTGAACGAAGAAAACTGCCTGCGGGCGGTCGGCGCGTAACAAGAAAGGCTTACGGTGCTTGAAACCGCTATCCAATTGACGTGCGACGGTTGCGGAATGACCGAAGTTTGGCATGAAATGAACGTGCCAAAGTATAAGGTGCGCGCCGCGCTCAAGAAAGCGGGGTGGCAGTCGTTTGGGACGCTCGATTACTGCCCTGAATGTGTCAAAAACGGCAATGCAAAGCGCCGTGAGACTGACATGAACCACTAGAGGGAAAGGCTCAGAACATGGAATTCACCACACGGCAAGGCACTCCGATTAAGTATGACCCGTTCAGCAAAGAGCCTATCGACTCTGTGGACGGCTGGGGCATTTGGTATGACGGCAGCACAGGATATACCCCTGGATTCCTTCGAGGTGCTGGTGGCGTCGAGGTGTTTACGAGCGAATCCGATGCACGAGCTCGTTGCGACAAGAGCGGCCAAGGTCACTTGCCACCTCTGCCGCAACATCATCGCGGACATTCAATCAATCAAGAATTGGCGGTAACGTAACCGGGAAAGCCTTATGGACCAAGAACAATTGATGACGATATACCTGACGGCACGGAAGAACGGCGTAATGTCCGCTTTGGAACCATGAAAGAGAGCACGCCAATGACCACATCCACTCCGCAGGCTCCGGTGGTGATCCTCGACGAATTCGGCTACTACTTCGGAGGCCGAAACGACAACCTCAAGGAAGACCTGCGCAAGATCGACGGCGTGCCCAACGCGACCTATCTGGTCAAGGACAGGCAGGTTTTCGTGTTCGACAAGTTGGTGCAACTGGTTGAGGAACATCGAAAGCTCCAACCGGGGTTGCCGCTTGCCGATCTGGCACGCAGCCTGATCGCAGAAGCGACCGTTTCCGCAAAGGAAGCGGTAGAGACATGGGGTGTTGTGCCCGAACCCTACGAGCTGGCAGAGCATCCAGCAAGCGGCTTGATGATCCGGCACCGCCCGTTCAACGCCCGTTTGCCGGGAACTTTCCAAAGCAAGGACGGTGCACAGGACGCCTTCGCCAGCCTGCTGCTGGGAGGCATCCAGTCCGGGAGTGGCGACTTCGCCTACCGGGGCCAGCCCATGACGCTATGCGATCCTCTCGACACTGCACTGCTTCCACCGCGACCTCTCATTCAGCATGTGGAGGAACCGGAGAGCTTGGGCTACACCGCCTTGGGCCATGTGGCGTATGAGTCGGGTTTCGAGCCGGTTTCCGAGGCGCTGTTTGACGATGTGAAGGAGCGGGAGGCTGCGTGGAAGAACGACAGCACCCGAGCCGCCCGGTACGCCCAAGAACATGTCGCAGACATCTGGGCACGGGCAGCGACGCTTCAACTGGAAACACTGGACGACCCGACTGACGAAGTGCCGGAGTACGGGCAAGAGGACTTCGCCGAGTTGCGCCCACTCTACCCCGAACTGTCCATGCTCTCGGATGGCGCACTTTACGCATGGTTCGATGTGTATCAGATGGAGTGCTGCTACATCAACGGTTGGACGGCGAGCCGCGACGATGATTTCTTGTTCTATCTGCTCGGCAAGGTTGCGGGACGCCAGCACGAGCAGGACACGGCCAAGGAGGTCGGGCAATGGGCTGCCTATGCCCTGCTGCGCGGCGATGCGCTGGGCGACGCCCTCGCCTTTGGACGGGCAGCGGCCTTGTACGACAGCGCCATCTCCCGCCTGGCGGGGAGGATCGCGGATGCCATGCGGTTCGTGGCGGAAGACAAGAAAACGACGGAACTGCATGGACGAGCCATCACGACCATGATGGACATGTTCAGGCTGAGCCGGAAGTGCAGTTTCACGCCCGTTTCGGTAGAGCAGAATGTCGCAGACTTCGGTGCGGAAATCGCTGCGGGTAAAGGGATGGAGCCATGACAAGTCCGATTTTTACCACCGTCCACGAAGGCGGCACCTACCACACGATGATTCTTGGCACATCAGGCCAAGGGAAGGCATGGGGCTGGCGGTGGCAAATGACCTGACCAGTAAGATCGCCAGCGGCGAAATCACTCGGGGGCGGCCGGGCGTTATGACGTTATAGCGAAAAGGAACATTACAGTGCACAACCTCAGCCCCATCTCCAAGACGCTCCTTGCAGCCCTATACGAAAACGGAGCGCAACGAGGACAGCCATATACCACCAATTTATCCACGCTCGCTCGACAGGCCGGCATTGCCGAGGACGGCAGCCCGATGCTTGTCGAAGCACTACGGGAACTCGTCCGCAGCGGTATCAGCATCGGCGTCGAGGGAAAAACATGGACGGGCAGCTTGCTCTCGAAAGTGGACGTGGCCGGTGATGGCCACGTGACGCTCATTGTGAGCTTGCCGATGGAAATTCTTCGAGCTGCCAATCTGGTGGAGTAGAGCGCTATGGGGTGTTATCGAATCATCAGCGAATCCGGCTGGAGCGGCGACAAGTTGGTGTTTGAGCATGAGGACAAGTGGGAGATCGTCCGCTGGTTTGCGTTGAACAGCCCCGAGCCGGAGGGGGTCGCCCTTGATGCCGGCTACCGTGTCGAAGGACCGGATGGACTGGTGCTGTCCGGCCGCAAGATCGACCAGTGGATTCACGATTTGGCATGCTCGCAGTGCAAATCGACGAAAAAGTAGAAGCGGAAAGGGATACAAAATGATGAATCTTGATGGCAATGAACGGCTCGATCAGGCGCTCGAACTGCTTGGCTACAACGAAACGCAGCCTTCGCACTATAGGAGCAACCTTCTTCATTCCATCGAGTTGTTTGCTGCGGCCGTGTCGCACGACGAATCCCTGGAGTACGCTTGTCAGGCACGGATCAACATGATTCAAGCGGAGAACGATGCCGCTTGCGGGAGAATGCCGTGAAATACCCGATCCATTCGACGCAAAATGAATTACCTGGCTGGGTATTCGCGCCGAACTGGGTTGTCCATGTCGGAACCATTATTTCGGTCGCATTGGTGGCCGGTTCGTGTGTTGCGGTAGATCATGGACATCACCTGCTTGCCCTGTTGATGCTGGTGCCGGCATTTCCGGCCTTCACGTCGTTGGCATCTATTCATGTGTGGCAATGGGTTATGCGTCGCGGACGCTAAAGGTCATGCAAACAGGGTTTGCTGCAATCATCGAATCAGAGCGCAGAGTAGATCGAGCGCTATTTAGCGCCCTTGTGCTGTGGATGTTTGCGTGGGTTACTGGTGCCACTTGGCGGCTTTTCTGTGGATCGGGCTATGCGGAAGTAGCCCCAGAGCCGTATCGCCTATCCGTGACCGTGCTGCTCAGCGTTCCGCAAACTGCGAATGATGCAAAGCAGTTGCTGGAGCGGGACGGATATATCAGCATCGTGGATCAGCACCGGCTTATGCAGCGAGTGCTGAATAAGTGCCGTTAGCGTGGGAGCTGGTATTCCACAGAGGATTTGCTGGCAGAAGCCATTCGAACAGAATTGAAGGGACGTTAATTGAGCAAGCTTCTTTTGGCTCCGCTGGTTGTTCTATTACTCGCAGCTAGCGCCAACGCCGAAACCCTCCACGGCCAAGTCGTCTCGATAGCAGACGGCGACACCATAACCATCCTGGACGCCCAACGCCAGCAGCACAAAATCCGCCTGGCCCAAATCGACGCCCCGGAAAAATCCCAGCCATTCGGCATGCGTTCGAAGCAGTCATTGTCCGATCTGGCTTTCGGCAAGGAGGCCCATGCCGACTGCCCTGATACAGACCGCTACCGCCGCAAGGTGTGCCGGATCACGATCCAGAACACGGATGTGAACGCCGAGCAATTACGCCGAGGCATGGCGTGGGTATATCGGCAGTACGCCCGCAATCCTGCCTACTACCAGTTGGAGGAAAACGCCAGGATGGCGCGGCTTGGACTTTGGGCGGAACCGCAGGCGGTGCCGCCTTGGGAATGGAGAAAGCAGCAGCGCAGGAAATAGTAGCCCAGGAGGCTTTGTGCTTACCGGACTTTTCGTACCGTCGCCGGCAGCGTCCCGACGTCCTCCAGATTGACCGGGATCGGCGGCAGCCATTTTACCCGCCGTTCCGACCGCTCCGCGCCGGCCAGAAAAGTATGCCAATGCGCCCGGCGAATGTGCGCCCTGGGCCGCGCCCGACCGGTGTCGGGGTCGGGGTCCCCCTGGCCGGTTTCGGCGGCCTGATACGCCATCCGCAGCGCCGCGCCAAGACGAGTCCCGACATCCCACACCGACACCCCCTCAGCCGGAAATAGTCTCCAGCCATCGCGGCGGGTCCGCTTGGGCGTCGGATTTGCCGGTGGCAGCTTGGACCAATCCGGCTCGTCGCTGCACAAGTACAGCACCAGGGACAGGACCGGGGCCAACGTAGCGGCCAGGGCCTCGGGATTCTTGAGGTCCGGGTCGATGTCGGGATACCCGTCCGCCGCGGCCTGCCTGGCTCCCGACTCGACCACCCGCTGGAGAGCGTCCGCCACGGTGCCCCGGCCCAGGATGATGGGGATCGGCACCAGGCCCAGCAGCGGGTCCAGCGCAGTCTCCGGCGAGTCCGCCACGTCCAGCAGCAGGCGCAGCTCGTCCGGCTCCTCATCGGACCAGTCCAGGTGCACCCACACGCCGTGCAGGGTACGCCCCCAGATCGCCATGTCCGGCGTCTCGATGTAGAGTCCCCATGCCGGCAGCCGGTAGAGCAACTCGGTCGGCAGGTCGCCGGATACCGGCGTCTCAACCAGAGGGGCATAGAGAGCCGGATCGAAGCGGATGATCGGTTGGCCCATCCGCCAAGCGGCCAGGGCGCCCAGGATGCCGATGTGGTGGGAGCGCTCGAACGGGACGCGGTTGTCGCCGCCGCCGGACACGACCGCGTAGGCGGCGTGGAGGGGGGCGTAGCACCACTCTGGCCAGCGAGGGAGCACGGAGCCCCGAAGGGAGCGGAAATGTTCCATGGCTTTCCAAGCGCCCGGGTAGGCGCGGGCCACAACGTCCAGGATGACGCGGGCGCGGTGGATGCGCCGCTGGAATTGAGGGCGGGTCATGGGCGGTCGTCCCCTTTTTGCCACGGGGTCTTGTCCTGCGGCTCCGGGTCATCACAATGCCCCTCGGAGACCAGCAAGTCGATGGCATGCTGCGCATGGGCCTGCGTGACCGGCGCGTCCGTTTTGTTGGTTTTAGGGCGCGAGCCATCGACGACCTCGGGCCACTCCAGTGAGCCCGGGACCAGTCCCATCTCGGCCAAATCTTGCTCCGTCAAATCGACCATCAGCCGCACCGGCTCACCGTGGCACTCCGGGGAGCTGTCGTACTGGTTGAGGGCAACGCCAGAGTCAATATCGGCCGGCGTCGGCATGCGGTCGATGGTGCTCAGCGCGTCGGCTCTTGCCACGACAATGCCGCGTGGTGTGGCCACGGCGTGGGACAGCCACCACGGGCGGCTCGTCAGTGTGTAGGGTTTGCTCATAAGTCAGAGCTCCGTAAATTCGTGGCAAGAGCACATCCCGACGTAGACTTCGCCCAGGGCGCTCAGGTAGCGCACCGTCGGTCCCAGGCGCGGGTCACCCAGGGCGCGCTTGATGGATTCGTCGTCGCCCTCGTCCAATTCGTCGATGATGTCCCGGAGGTAGGCCAAGCCGACCAGGGTGCCCCCCGCCACGGCGGCCAGCGCGATGCCGGCACCGTGGTAGTTGTTGGCCAGGTCGTCAGGGACGGCGAATACGTTATGGCCGTTGCTCATCGTTTTGTGCCTCGATCTGGGTTTTGAGGATTTCGGCTTCACCGGGCGTAATGGGGGACCGCTCCCGCTGGGCCACCAGGGCCAGCATTTTCAGGAGCGCGGCGTTGGAGTGGCGGGTATTGAAAAACCAGTCCACCACCTCGTCCTGGTCGTCCGTGGCAGGCTGGTTGGCGTCCTCATAAAACCGGCGCATTTCGTCAGGCTGAATGAAATAGGGCAGGGCCATTTCACCCGGGATCATCGAGAACCGGCTATCACCACCCCGGCGAGCAAGCAGCACGTTGTTCACCATGTCCTGCCGGACGTCCGCGAGGGCCTGCTCGACGTCCGGCGCGGTGACGTGAAATACGTCCCGGAACGGGAAATTCGCCCGGTCCCGAATCTCGACGGTCCACACGGGGCCGTAGCCCTCATCGACCTGGACTTTCTCGGCCACAAGTTGGTCGTCGTCATCGTATTGGTCCTCGACCTTCGGGGAGACGCGGTAATCTCCGCCGTCGTAGGTCAGATACCAATGGGCGCATTGATCGGCGGTGCCGAAGAGGCCGTCGCTGCTATCATCGGCGCGGCTGATGTAGTAGAGGGTGCTTGTCATTTTCGCTCTCCCTCACCAGTATTGCCCGACATAGATCACGGTGCGTCCGTTTTGGTCGGACACGATCAGCCGCCCGTCTACCTTGCCCACCATCGCGTCCTCGAACGCATCCATGTTGGCGTCTTGTGCGAGTTCGACGAACACTTGCTGGTTTTCGGGATCGGTGAAATCCTCCTCGTAGGACACCACCTCGTCCATGCCATCCATCGCTACCATGGCTGCCCTCAACACCTCGCGCTCCACCCACCGCTTGCTGGCCTCGTCGGGGTCGCGGTAGGACACGGACTCCAGACCCTGCTCCCCGGTGTACGGGTCCTGCGCCCACGTGTTCGTGACGCGGTAGCGCCCGCAGTGGCGACACACGTCCTCCATGACCACACCACCGCCATTCCCGGTCACGCCCGGGTTTTCTTTGAGGCCGCCGACGACGGAATGAGGGGCAAGCCAATCATGCTCATGATCGGCGTAGCAATCAGGCTCCTCGGGATCGATGGCGAGGGTAGTGCTGCCGTCCTCTCCAGTGTCCTCGCAGTAGCAGCTGATGTGTACCCAGGTGGTTCCTTCCTCGGGAGAGGGTGCATCGTAGCCGGAGTTGGATTTTTCCAGGGCCTCTGCCACGCTGGAGGCAGTGATGGTCCAGCTTGCACCATCATCTCCGCAACGCCACTGGCGAGGCTCGTCGCTGCTCGCTAGAGCCTCTTGGGCCTCCTCCACAGCGGCCTCAGCATCGGACACATCAATCTCGGTGAGAGACCAGCCCCAGGTCGTGCCGCTGATTTCGATGCTGCCGGACATCTCGCTGGATTCGGCGGCGGCCGTGCCGATTGCATCGTAGATGTAGTCCTGCTCTTGTTCGTCCCTGGAGAGCACGGCGTCGCAATCATCGATCACCGTCCCGCGCAGGATGCCGTTACCGGCCCAGATGCCGTTTTCGTCGATGCTGATCTTGTAGGTGTCTTCCAGGCGCTCCCGGATGGCGCGGGCCTGGCGAAGGGCTTCGGTGAGAGGATATTGAGAGGTGGTGGTGACTTCCGTGTTCATTTTTCGCTCCTTTCGAGGTTTTCCCGGCTACTCACCGCCGGTTGGTGTTGACAATGCAATAATGCATCTATTGGTTTACAATATACTATATTAGTTTAATATCGTCAAGCATTTATTTTGTTGCCAGGATTGTTCTCTGCAAAAGAAAAAACAGTTGCAGTCTATCAGCTTATGGGCAGTAGCAGACACCCTAAATTGAGCGCATGCCACCTGCAAATTAAAGCAAAACGCGCCCAATAAGTGCGCTTTTCAACGTAATAATTCATCGTTCTGTCTGGTACAACTCTGCTGCATGGACAGCGCCGTTCCTTTATCACCCAAGCACGCCCGCCAGAATGCAGTGTCGGCGGCTACTCAACTTTCGAGCCGAGTCAAACAGCGGCAAGAGCAGGACACCATTGCTGCCGGGCTCCCGGACTGGCCGGATAACAGGCGAGGCCTGCCAAATGGCGCCCTGAGATCGGCTTTGTTCGGCATCTCGCCCAAGGAGCGACGCACCTATGCCGTAGAACGGCATGTCGCCTCCATTGATGGGGTGGAAGTATTCATTACTCGTGGCCCGAATCTCATGCAGCATCACCTCGATGTCTGGGAGCAATGCCTGACCCTGGGAAAGGATCAAGGCACGGGCAAACGCATCGAATTCACTGCTTATGCGTTCCTCAAGTCCATTGGACGGAATACGGGCAAGAGCGACTGCGAATGGCTGAAGAATGCGCTTTATGACCTGGCGGCCTGCGTGGTTCGGATCACGGATGGGGACCGCACTTACTTCGGTCCGCTCATCCATGGGGGCACCCGGGACGAGATCACCGGTAGGTATGTCATCGAAATCAATCCGAAGATCGCCCTGCTTTACGGAACCGGACAGTGGACCCAACTGGATTATGTCCAGCGTCAGCAACTCAGGCGACATCCGCTGGCACAGTGGCTCCACGCCTTCTACTCGACCCATGCGTCCCCATACCGCTACAAGGTCGAAACCATCAGGAAATTGTGCGGGGCAGAGGAAGGCGAACTATGGAAGTTCCGCCAGGTCCTGCGCCGGGCGCTCGACCAGCTCATGGCGGCAACAGGATGGGGATGTCAGGTGGACGAGGGCGATTGCGTAGTTGTCAGGAAACAACCAAAGAGTCAAGGCACCACTATCGGGATAGCGGGTAGGCAATTGGAGATCGACTTATCCACAGAGCCTGAGAACGTCTCGGGATAGCGGGTAGGGTGTGCGTGGTTTTCTCGGGATGGCAGGTAGGCGATACCCCTGAAAGCTCGGGATAACGGGTAGATGGGCACGGGATGATGGGTAGCGAATTGACGGGATAGCGGGTAGNNCAGGGATTCGTGGATGTCGATGAAATCACATAATCTGTTTTTTAATCTATTTCTAATTTTAATGGCTATCCGGATTTTGAACGGAGGGATGATGAATTGGTGCGACGCTTCATGCTTGGCCTTGTACTTCCTGCCACTGACGGATGCCGAGCTGCTGCACGCTTTCGTGGCGCTGCTCGTCGTCGTGCCGATTCTCTTGGACGTTTGCCACGAAGCAGGCCACTACTATGCCGCCAAGCTGTGCGGGATCGACAGCGAAGAGTTCGCATTGGGAAAGGGACCCGCCATCCTGCGAGTTGGGGCTACTCCGTCAGGCTGCAAGCTCGCGCTGCGCGTGTTCCCGTTCGGTGGACGAGTCACTTACGACGACCGCTACCGACAAGTGAGCTACGCGAGGCGAGCGTTCATGAGTGCGGCCGGCTGGATGGCGGATGTACTCGTCGCGATCGTCGTCATCGCAGCAGCCTACCTAGTCGGCGCTACAGGTCCGATCGCCACCGTCGTGTGCGGCTTGGTCGGCTTCCGCGTTGCCTTCAACCTGCTTCCGGTCACAAGCGACGGCAGGAAGACTCTTCGCTATCTGTGGCTGGCAGCCGCTGAGTGGGTAAACACAGCCAAATGAGGAGAACCGCACCATGAAACTAACCAAAGAGCAACGCGCTGCACGATCCAAGTCCATCCAACTGGCGACCATTACGTCCTTGCGCGAACACTTCACCGGGCAAGGCGCAGCCACTCGGCGCTTGCAGTTCCTGCGAGATGCCTCGCTGGCGTCCGCCGTGTGGTTCGCCAGGCTCCTGTTCATCGGCTCGTGGGCTGTTATTGCCGGGCTGCTCGTCGGCCCTGAACACGACTTCTTCCTCAAGCAAGTCCATGCGTGGATGGTGGCGACGCCTGTGGATCAGGTTCTGGTGCGGAGTCACGCCATGTTCCTGTCTGTGGCATGGGAATTCGGGAAGATGAGTCTGCTGCTGGGCGTCGGACAGAAGTTGCTCGCCGTGGTGAGGCCTGCTACCGAGCAAGCCAAGCAGCGCTTCGAGGCTATGGAACATGCCGCATGAGCAACGACAATAAACCGCCGCTGCGGAATCCAGCGGGGTTTCGCCGGCTGCTGGTGCAAGATATGGAACCTCGCCCTTGCCGAGCAACAAGTGTGGCATGCGCGCGTGCGAGAAATACACCGGCTATCCATCAAGGACGTAGACTTTTACGGCGCTAAGAAGGATAACCCAGAGGCACAAAACACCCGCTGTCCGCCTCGGCTGCCAGGTATCCCACGCCAGGCAATTCCATCAGCACCATCCCCCCTCGCTCCAGCATCCGATGCAGCTCAGAGCGGCCCTCATCACCAAGCGCACACATCTCCAGATAGCCCACCGCCAGAAACGTGGATTCGCCATCTTCGACCAGCATGTCGTAAATCGCTGCAACGGCTGAGGTGCCCGGAGGATGGGCATCGTGATGGAATTCGAGAGCGCACATGGAAATCTCCTGGGATGGAGTGCAAAGAATGGTCTATCCATTCAGCGTAGGACGCCCGCATAAATACGAGAAGTTTTAAACAGGGCACTTTGGTGCGCTTTTCGAACAATTTTGACTGGTTCTCAATGTTATTTTGCTGCTTATGGAAACTCTGAATCACCATGCAATGACCAATGCCCTCCCTGTCTGGATTTACGACGGAATACCCGAACACGTCGATCTCAACGTGGTAGCTACAACCTCCGTCGAAGGCGGCTACGTCCTCGCGATGCAGCTTTCCAACGACACGATCCGCCTGGCTGCCACCCGTCACCCGTCCAAGTACATCACCGCGTGGAGGTATAACGTGCGGCGCTACAGCGTTCCTGACGTAGTGCGTGTGCTTGTATCGAAACCGCACCTCCGCTACGAGGCCGTCAAACGTGGGCTCGCGGGCAAGTTGTCTGAATGCAAGGACGCCGATTCGGATGTGTACCTGCTGGAAGTGGATGCACTGACGCAAAAAGCCCAAGAGGTATTCGAGGCAGCGGGAATTGCCAATGAACATTGAACAGCTCGAACCCGGGAAGCACTACGACTTCCAGATCAAATCCTGGGAAACGCCGGATGGCGATGTCGTCCCGGGTGAAACCAGGCGGCGTGTCTTTCTGGGACGCATTGAGATCGACGGCATCCCGTTCCTGGAGGTCGAGCGTGTCACGAAGAAAGGAAAAAAACTCGTGATCGCCGAGGAAACCATTTCTGGAATTGAACCGGTGTAGGCATTGGAGGCGCGCATGCTCGGCTCTCCGGTCTTCGATTTTGCCTACGGGTTGTGCTGGCACGCGGCACGCTTGGCGACCTTCCGGGGATCGCCCAGGCAAATGCCCTCTTCGGTAGGCTTGCTGGTGCTGCTGATGCTGCTCTCGGTGTTGCTGGAGGTGTTCGAACAAACGGTGCGCGGCCAACCGATGGAAGCTGCGCTGGGGGCCGCTGGGCTGATCGCTTTCGGTGTGTTCACTTGCGCCTATATCGACGGCGAATTCGACGTGCAGGTGGCTTCTGCATTGTTCTTGGCTTCGCTCCCGATTGAAGCCGCGCTGACCATAACGAAATGGGTGCCGCTCCTCAAATGGCCGCTTTCCGTGTGGGGGGCCGCCGCGATGTTAGCGGTGATGGCGAAGCGGAAGGAGCGGACCACACCATAGCTTTGCGCTGCAACGCCCAGCCGAGGGTGGCGTTAGTCAATAACCCCGGCCGCCAGTACGCCCCGACTCCTCCAAGAGAACCTCCCTTCTCACTGCGTGAGCTGGCCGGCTTCCCGTGTCCGAGAACACGGGAACTAAAAAAACACAGGTGAATTTCATGCAACGAATCGTCCTCTTCGCCGCTCTGTTTTTCACCTCCTCAGCCTCAATGGCGGGAGAAGGTTTCTTTTTCGCCGATCAGCCACCGCAACGGCACAAGGCCATCACCCAGGGCGAACGCGACAACATCCTGGCCCAGGGCTATGCCTGCAACCGTGCGAGGACACCGGAGGACCTGGAGCGCTGCCGGCGCGAGGAAGATATGGCTCAGCAAGCGCTCATGAAGCGCATACAAGCCAACCACCAGATGGCGGAGCAGCAGCGGGCGGAAATGCGCAGCTTGTACCGGCAACATGCCGAAGGACGGTAACCCGATGCTTGAAGCACACGATTTCGATAACCCCTGGCGCAAAATTCACGAATGGAATATGACGGGCGCGTGGTTGGGAGCTTCCACCCTGACCATGGCCGTCACGCAAACCCTGCCGGTCCCGACACGGTTTGGCGTTGTCGCGTCCCTAGCTTGCGCCGGAGTGGGGGCATACCGGGCGGCACAAGCCTGGAAACGGAGCCAGGACACTACCCGGATGCGACTCGTGGAGAAGCAGTTCATCGACATTCCGCAGATGATCGAGGTGGGCCGCAAAGCCATGAGACAGCAGATGCTGTGGATGGGAAAGGGGTTCCAGTGGACGGACATCGAAGCCGGCCGCATGCACGCCCTGATCTCCAATGGTGTCGCAGCGCAACTCGGCAAGGAGGCGCTGAACGACGAAGGCGCATATTGGCTGCATGGACTGTCCAGCGAAGACGAGGAGTATGCCAAGCTGCACCTCCTCGACGGGCATACGCTCATCGTGGGCTCCACTGGCGTCGGCAAAACGCGCTTGTTCGACCTGTTCATCGCCCAGGCGATCATCCGAGGCGAACCGGTCATCATCATTGATCCAAAGGGCGACCGTGGCTTGGCGGAGAACGCCCGCCGCGTCTGCGAAGCCCTGGGCCAGCCCGAGCGGTTCATTTACTTCCATCCCGCGCACCCAGAGAAATCCGCCTGCATCGACCCGATGCGCAACTGGAACCGCAAGACAGAGCTGGCAAGCCGGATCGCGGCGCTGATCCCTTCCGAAACCGGTGCTGACCCCTTCACGGCGTTCGGCTGGAAAGTGCTCAACGACATCGTGAACGGACTGACGGCGACCGGACAGCGCCCCAACCTCGTTCAGCTCCGACGCTACATCGAAGGTGGTCCCGACGATCTTCTCCTCAAGGCCCTGCGTATCCACTTCAAGATCAACGTCAACGACTGGGAGGCCCGGGTCAACAGCTTCGTCAAGCAGTACAAGGGAAACCTTCTCCTCGCCTACATCAGCTTCTACAAGGAAATCGTCATTCATGATGCCCAATCTGTCGATCTGGACGGCCTGATTTCCACCTACGAGCACAACCGCGAGCACTTCCAGAAGATGGTGGCTTCGCTGATCCCGATTCTTTCCATGTTGACCAGCGACCCGCTGACCGAACTGCTGTCGCCGGCTTTCGAGGCGGGCCATGAGAAAGTCGTCACGGATATGGCGCGGGCGATTCGTAACGACAAGGTGCTTTACGTCGGTCTGGACAACCTGGCCGATGCAACCGTGGGCAGCGCTATCGGCTCGATTCTCCTGGCCGATCTTACGGCGGTGGCCGGCGACCGTTACAACTACGGGGTGGGCAACGACAAGGCGATCAATGTATTCGTGGACGAAGCGGCGGAAGTGATTAACCAGCCGACCATTCAGCTGCTCAACAAAGGCCGTGGCGCAGGCTTCCGCATGACCATCGCTACCCAGACCTTCGCGGACTTTGCGGCGCGCCTGGGCGACGAGAACAAAGCCCGCCAGGTGCTCGGCAACACCAACAACAAGATCGCCCTGCGCGTGCAGGATACGGAAACCCAACAGTACATCGCCGACGGCATTCCCAAGATCAAGGTCAGGTCCATGATGGTGCGCTACGGCCATGCGGTGGATTCCAATATCCACGACGAGTACAGCGCTTCCTACCAGGAACAAGCGACGCAGGAAGAAGCCGACCTGATTCCGCCACCCATCCTGAGCGAACTGCCGCCGCTGCATTACTTCGCCCGCTTGTCCGGCGGCAAGACGATCAAAGGGCGGATTCCGATTTTGGTGTAGGTGGAGGGGATCGTGGCGCGCAAAGACCAACGAAACGACGAGTGGGGCAGGTTCATCGCCATCCTCCTGACCATCGGCTTCATCGCTGCATGGGCACTGATTCCGTCCAAAGTGTTGGAATCCACCTGGGCAGCGGAGCAACAGCAAATGACAACTTGGGCCGGGGATACGGTGAATCGCTGGGTGCTCTCCCAGGCCACCGACATGCTGAGTGGAACCGCCAAGGACGCACTGGCTGCGGCCAACGATTTGGGGACGAGTCAGATTGAGCGATGGCTGATGGATCGCATTTATGCCAGTTTTCTGTGGATCAGCCTGATCGTCTATCGCGCTTATGCATTGCTGATGTGGGGGTTGTTGGGGATTCCCCTGATCCTTGCTGCGTCGGTCGATGGGTTCTATGTCCGCGAGATACGCAAGACTTCATTCATCTCTCAAAGCCCGATCCGGCACAAGATCGGCATTCACTTCTTCCGCCTGGTCACCATCGGCATGCTCGTGTGGCTATGCCTCCCGGCTCCCGCACCTTTGGTCGCCGCCCCTGCCGTCATCCTGTTTGCCGCAGCCTCGCTTTGGCTGTGGGTGAGCAATCTCCAGAAAAGGCTCTGATCCATGCGTTCCCGAACCTTCAAATTCCGTACGCAACCCATCCTTGACGCCCTGACCCTGGACGTGACGGCCCTCGAAGTATTAAGCGCCACGCGGCTGGCGTTCGACGACGAAACGGCGATGATCGAAGCGGACATCGCGGCGCTCGAACATGCCGTAGGACTGGTCGCCGAAACCGGGCTGCGCGTCCACTGCAACATGGAATACTCGACGCTCGTTCTGGCGGCGGGGCTCGTCACGGAACGCATTGCCCGGGGCGTCGTCGTCGAGCTGGTGGAGCGCCACGAAATCTTCGACAAAAGCGACATCCACGCCTGGATCGCGGAAGCGGCTTTCAAGATTCGCGGTCGGGGAGGGATGATCGCCATGGATGATGTATCCCTGACCACGCTGGAACGCAGGCTGATAAAGGTCCTGACGCCCGACATCATCAAAGTGGAAAACCGTGACGCGCTTTTTGCGGTTCGCGGTGCCGTTCGGGGGATTCCGATCATCGCCGAGCGCATCGAAACCGGAAAACACGCGGAACTTGCGAAAGCCCTGGGGGCGAACGAAATCCAGGGATTCTGGTGTGACCGTCACGCGCCGCATTACGCTGCGGGAGCCCCATGGATGGAGACGATGGTGCCGGCATGATGGCGCTCACCCATGTTGCCGCCGGAAGCGCTGCCGCATTGCTGGCTGCCGACTGGCTGCATGCGCCGAAACCCCAGGCCTTGCTACTGCTGGCCGGCGGGGCGCTCGGTAGCCTCTTGCCGGACATCGACCACCCATCCAGCACTTTCGGGCGCAGGGTGCTTCCGGTATCCATGGCGTTCTCGGCCCTGTTCGGCCATCGGGGCATCACCCATAGCCTGCTGGCGGTAGCGGGCATGGCTGCGTCCATGTGGTACGCCCTGCACGGGCTCCACTGGCACCCGGGATATTCGGTGCCCATCGTGGTGGGCATTGCGGTCGGCTATCTCTCCCACCTGGCCGGCGACTGGATGACGAATTCGGGAGTGCCGTTGCTGTGGCCGAACAAGCGTCGTTTCGTTGCGCCGGTCAGGCTCTTTACGGGGGATGCCCTGGAGTATGTGTTGGCCGTGGCCATGTATGCCTGGGTAATTTTCCATGGACTGCGAACTATCGGATGGGGCCATGTTTAGGACGCTTTTCCAACTTGCGATTCTCGCCGGGGGCATGGGCTGGGCGGTTTCTCACATCGACAGCGCAACCCTGCGCGAGGTTGAGGACGCGCTGCGAGATGTTGCCGGTATTGCGAAAACCAGTGGTGTTCCCGGGGGAAAGGAAGCAGCCAAGGCGGTGGAAGAGGCAGCGGTGAGCATCCAGGACGCCCGGGCCGGCGAGTCCAAGCCGGAGAAACAGGATGGGCCACCCCACGGCCTTCATGTGAAGGCGTTCCATAACGAGCTGCCGGAGGAATGCACCTGGGAAAAGATCATCGACCCCGCAGATGGGCGCGTTCGTTGCTCGGTGCCGGAACGCACTGCGAGCCGCACCGCCGGAACCGTTCAAGGACATTAAGCCATGGGCTTCGACGCAACAACCGTCCTTGCAATCGCTATTTCCATCGGCGCATGGACATTGCACCATCGTCCGATCATCGCGAGCGCCGTGCTGGTTGTCGGGATCGCGGTAGCGGTGTGGCCGTTTTAGGCCGGTAAGCGGTGCAAGTCCCGAAGGCGACGAATCCGGGCATTCACCCACGGCGACCCATCAGTGCCGAACATCTTGCCGTTCAGCCATTCCAGCGTGTCAACCACTCCTAAGGCACCCACCCGGGCTACAGCATAGTCGTCAGCCTGGTGCTCGAACCAATAGAGCAGCGCACGAAATCCTGTCAGGCTCAAAGCCAGGAATGCCATGAAGGCCACGAGCGCTGGCCACGGCCCAAGATGTGCGCCGACCCAGGAGAGGCCTGCGCGGATGAAATCGTTTCTTAGGACGAGGGTGGCGGCAGCGATCCAGACCAGCGCATGGAAGTGAGTCAGGTGCCCGCACTCGTGGGCAAGGATTGCTCGCCGACGCTCAGGAGAGCAGTGCAGCAAATCTTCGGACACGATCAGCAGGAAGAACAGATTGAACGCGCCCGATTTCGTGAACCACAGGACAGGCCAGAACCAGGGAGAGAACCGGCCGCGCTTGAGAATTACCCTCGGACGCCAAAACGGCAACCATCGAATGGGCTTGCATAGCTCATTCGCCTCTTTTTGCCAGATCGAAGTTTGCTGGAAATCGGGTGCCAATTGGTCCTCAGCGCTTTTCCCCTATTTTATTCGAAACATTGCCATTCTGTGCGCTTTTCAAGCGTGATTTGAGAATCTGATTTCGTAGCATCTAGGCCATGTGCAAGACATGGCTTTCAATTTTGATTTTGATGCTCCCCGTAGCCGCAAACGCCGCGGACTCCGCCTGCTTCGAACAGGCGGGTGCTCGCTATCAACTCCCATCCTCGCTGCTCAAGGCCATCTCCCGGGTGGAGTCATCCGGCAATCCGAATGCCGTCAACCGCAACCCCGATGGCAGCCTCGACATCTGCCACATGCAGATCAACAGCCGGTGGCTGCCAACCCTCAAGAAGTACGGCATTACCAAGCAGTCGCTGTTCAACGCTTGTACCTGCACCCACGTTGGAGCCTGGATTCTTGCACAGAACATCAAGCGTCTCGGCTATGGCTGGGATGCGGTAGGGGCTTACAACGCCGCCACGCCCAGCAAGCGTGCCAAGTATGCGCGAAAAGTGGCGGCAGTTCTCAAACGTGAAAGGGTACTGTGAAACGCGCCGCCAGCATCAGCTTGATCGTCATTTCGCTTACGGGGTGCGCCATCCTGCCGGAGGCGCACGTATCGGAAAAGCCGCTCCAGGTGGGATGGCTCAAAAATGAGTGGAGGACGTGCGCTGGCGAAGAATGCCCTTCCCCAACCCCAAAGACCGTCATTCTGGTGCCGCCGCGTCCGGTGGTTCCTGCCCCAGCTCCAAAGGTCGCTGAGAAGCCACCCGTCGAGCGCGTTCCCATCGTCGTCCGTTTCGAGTTTGCCAGGGCAAAACCCACCAAAGACGGCATGGAGGCCCTTCAAAACGCGGCCAGTTCGATCCGCCCCGGCGACATTCTCCATATCGAGGGCCACACGGATGACCGCGGCGGCCAGGGCTACAACGATCGGCTTGCCCGCTCACGCGCCCAGTTCGTGGCCGCATGGCTCAAGAAGCGGGACATCAAGAATCCTTTGGAAATCGAAGCGCACGGCAAATGTTGTTACGTCGTTCCCAACGATTCCGAGGGGCAGCGCGCTCTCAACCGGCGCGTGGAAATCCGGTTCGCCAACCACAGCCACAAGGAGAAATAGTGATCCCCCGTTCGAAAGAATCCATCCGCGATTACATCGTCGCCAGTGCCTTCGTCGCCCTCGGCATCTTGCTTCCCGATTCGCCGCTCGACAAGGGTTTCGAAGCCCACCTCAGCGGCATCGCCATGGGCATGGGCATCGGCTGGCTCGTCAAATCCATTCTCAATCACCAAAAAGGAGTGAAACGTGAAGCTTAAGAAGTCCCACCTCGTACTGGCCTTCCTGGCCCTGTTCGCCGTCGCCGGCACCGCCGCCGCCGGAACGACTGGCGCAGAATTCCAGAACCTCTACAACTGGATGAACAACGTCGTCACCGGCTACGGCGGACGTGCCGTGTCCCTGGCCGCCATCGGCCTCGGTGCCCTGTGGTCCCTCGGTCGCGGCTCGCCCATTCCGATTCTGGGCGGGGTGGGTTCCGCGATTTTCCTGCAATACACGCCGACCATCGTCACCGGCATTCTCACCGCGACCATCTGAGAAAGGCGCGGCATGGACGGCGAAACCGGATATATCCCGAAGTCCCTGGACGCCCAGGAGCGCTTCCTGTGGTGGGAAATGGACCAGGCGATCATCGCCTTGCTCATTCTCGGCATGGGCGTTGCCGCGGGCTCAATGTTGTCGGGGGTAATTCTCGGCGCGGTGGCGGCATGGCAATACGGCCGCCTGAAAGCGGGAAAGCATCCGAAGTTCGCCGTTCATGCCCTTTATTGGTGGCTGCCCGGTGGCTTGTTCGTCAAGCCCCGCGTGACGCCGCCGTCGCACCAACGCTACTTCCTGGGGTGAGCTAGATGCTGTTCAAAAAATTCCTTTCTCAAGAGGCTAACCACACCGAAGAGATTCGCTTCCTGCGCGGCGTGGTCGCCGGAACCGTGCTGGTGGCCCTGGTTTGTGCGGGTGCAATGGTGAAGCTGATCGGTTCGGAGCGCGTCGTCATCACGCCTCCCGAAATCAAGCGCAGCTTCTGGGTGTCCGGCGACGCTGTTTCCGAGGAGTACCTGCTGGAGATGGCTTACTGGTACGCGGGCTTGGCGCTGAATATCACCCCGGGCGCTTCCACGTATCACAAAGACCTGTTCCTCAAGTACGCAGCTCCATCGGAATACGGCCGCCTGGAGGCGGAAACGGGCGCTCGCGCCGAATGGCTGAAAAAGAACAACGCCTCCACCCAGTTCGCCGTGCGCACCTATACGCCGGACAAGGACAACCTCCGGGTTGCAATGACCGGCACCCTCTACACCTGGACCTCCGACAAGAAGGCGGGTGAACGGAATGCCACCTACATGGTGGGTTTTCAATACCTGAATGGAAGGCTCTATGTTTCCGACTTCAAAGAAACCAGTGATCAGAATCCTTTCGGCACTCCTGCTGACAGCCAGCCTTGATGCAGGCGCGGCGCAGGTTCTCCAAGGGAAGCCGGACGACAACCTTGCCGCCACCGTATCCCGGGGCGAACCGACCATGATCCGCATGGAAGGGCATCGTATCCGGCGCGTGTTCGGCGCAGACGGTGATTTTACCGTCAAGCCGGACAAGGATGCGGGCACCGCCTACATCCAGCCGACCACCGACAAGCCCGTGTTCAGCGCCTTCGTGGTGGACGACACCGGGCGTACCTGGAAGCTGCTGCTGTCCCTGACCGATGGGCTGTCCGACACCATCGTCATCAAAGGCAAGGGAGAGCCGTCCGTCGCCAGTGCAGGGGGCAAGGACCTGGCCCGCAACCAAGCGATCAAGCGGGTCGTGCTGGCCCTGGGGGCGGACGAGGAAACCGACATGGACACGCGGGCCGCCAACGAAATCGTGCCGCTCTGGAGCGAGGCGATGTTCGTGCTGGTGAAGGTCGTCGATGGCTCCTTCAAGGGCGAGAAATACCAACTCACCAATATATCCGACAAGCAGATGGTCATTGATGACCGTGAGCTGTATCGCCGGGGCGTGGTAGGAATCTCCGTGGAAAAGCCGACGCTCGCCCCTGGTGAGATGACCACGGTCTACGTGGTTTCGGAGGGTGAACGATGAGCGACGGCAAGACCCGCATTGCGGAACGCATCAAGAGCCTGTCGCCCAAGGGGAAGCAGTATCTCGTCCTCGGTGCTCTGGGGTCTGTGTTCCTTGGCTTGGTGTTCGGGAGCGTCGCCCTGTGGGACAAGCAGCCGTCCATGGTGCCGCCGCCGGCAAAGACCGAACTCCAGACCAAGAACATCGCTACGCCCGGGGCGCAGGTCGATCCCCGGGATGTATGGATGGCGAAGTCCTCCGAACAGATGAAGGAGATGGATACCGTCATCCAGGGTCTTAAGCAAAAACTGGCGGAAGTGGAGCAAAAGCAAAGCGAAGCGCCTGCCCGCCAGGAATCGGTTCTTCCACCGCTGCCTCCCCCACAAGCCCTGGCCCCCCAGGCCCCGCCCCAACAAGTGCCCGCAGCCGAGGCAAAACCCGAGCCCTTGCTGCCGCCGCTTCCCCCTCCTCAGCCGAAGGAACCCGGGATCGCAGTGTTCGAGGTGAGCGATGCGTCGAGCGACCCAGCGCATGCCGGTCAAGAAGGGGAGGGGCAGGGAAAGACCTATATCCCGTCAGGTTCCTTCATGCGCGTATCACTGCTGGGCGGTCTTGACGCCCCAACCGGCGGCCAGGCCCAGAACAACCCGTGGCCGATACTGTTGCGAGTCCAGGACAACGCCTTTCTGCCCAACCGCTACCGCGCCAAGGTCAAGGAGTGCTTCATGCTCGGCAGCGGGCACGGGGACATCAGTTCCGAGCGCGCCTATCTGCGGCTGGAGTCCTTGTCCTGCGTCCTCAAGAACGGCGAAGTGGTGGATACCCCTGCCAAGGGGTATGTCGTGGGCGAGGACGGCAAGGCGGGCATGCGCGGCCGTCTGGTGAGCAAGCAGGGCCAAGTCCTTGCGAATGCCCTCATGACCGGCATCGTCGCCGGCATCGGCCAGGGCTTCCAGCAGAGTTCGACCAGCTACAGCACCAGCGCCTTGGGGACCGTCGGCACCGTCGAATCCGGCAAGCAGTTCCAGGCGGGCATCGGCGCAGGCGTCGGCAAGGCCCTGGACCGGCTCTCCCAGTATTACATCACCCTGGCGGAGAAGATGTTTCCGATCATCGAAGTCGATGCCGGCCGCGTCGTCGATGTGGTGCTCACCAAGGGCGTGACCCTCGGATTCGGCCAGAGCGTCGGCGACGACGAATACTCGGGAATTTGGGCTCGTGGCCGCCAGATCATGCGCAAATCCCTCAACCCCATGGATTGATTAAGGAATAGACCATTATGCGGAAATTCACCCTGTCGTTCGTCATTGCGGCGCTGTTCGCTGCCACCCCGTCCTTCGCCGATACCGCTGCCGACGTGGAAAAGCGCATCAAGGAAAACTACCCCGCCTCCAAGGTCGCGTCCGTCCGCGAAAGCCACGTCAAGGGCGTCTACGAGGTCGTGCTGGGGCGCAACGTGGCCTACACGGACGTGTCCGGCCGGTACATGATCTTCGGGCACCTCTACGACATGCAGGAGCAAAAAGACCTGACGGCCGGCGTCCTCGAAGAGCTGAACAAGATCGACGTGTCCGGGCTGCCCGTGGCTGATGCCATCCAGACCGTGCGCGGGAATGGGGAACGGAAGCTCTACGTGTTTTCCGATCCCGATTGCCCCTTCTGCAAAAAGCTGGAATCCAACCTGGCCCAGCTCGACAACGTGACGATATACACCTTCCTGTACCCCCTGGAGAGCTTGCATCCGGACGCGAAGCGCAAGGCCCGGGCCATCTGGTGCGCGAAAGACCGCTCCAAGGCGTGGGACGGCTTCATGGCTAACGGCAAGTTGCCGGAGAAGGACGCATGCGACGACAGCGCCATCGACCGGAATATCCGCTTGGGCACCAGCTTGGGCATCAACGGCACGCCTACCATCATCTTCGGCAATGGGCGCGTGGCCCCCGGGGCTCTCCCGGCGGCGCAGATCGAGCGTGGCCTGGCGGGCGGGAAAGCTCAAGTCGTCAAGACCGTCACCGGGGGCTGACCATGGGCCAGTGCTACCAACGCATTCTCAAGGGCGGCCTGGCCCTGGCGGGCGTCCTTTCCATGGTGGGATGCACCACCCTGTCGGGACTGGACGGCGAAACCAAGTTTTCTTGCAAGGCCCCGGATGGCGTTACCTGTTCGTCGCTGTCCGGTGTTTACGCCAATGCCGTCGCGGACAATCTCCCGGCCCTGCGGAAAGAGAAGGGGGGCGAGGCCGGCCAGACCGACGCCCCCGTGCACAAACCCACGGCAATCGTCGGGACCGTCCCGTCGTCCGGCGATCCGATCCGTACCGCCCCCAAGGTTCTGCGCATCTGGGTGGCCCCCTTCGAGGACAGCGAGGGCGACTTGCACGATCAATCCTACATCTACGTGGTCGCGCACCCCGGGCGCTGGACGGTCGAGCACAATCAGAAGCGCATTGCTGACCGCTACCGCCCCACCTTCATCCAGGCGGGCAAAGGGGGCGGCACGCAGGCAAAAGCGCCTGCTGTCCAGGGACAGCAACCGCAGTCGCAGTCGATTGGTGGAGTAGTGCTGCCGGGCAGCCAACTCTCTGCCCCGGCCGGTAGCGGCGCAGCCGAGGAAAGTTCTGAATGATGGGTGGACTGGACGTTTTCAAGGATGCTCTCAAGACCGTCTTCTACGGTGAGCGCTTCGCCCCCGCGGACGCGGTGCCTCGCGCATTACTGGAGCAGATCGCGACGATTCCGCGCTTGACGGGGATTCTGCCTCATCTCGGCTGGATGCCGGATGAGCAACTGTTCGTGCTCGACCAGAGCGCCATGGGAAACCAGTCCAAACGGCACAACCTGGGGTTTTGCATCGAAACCATGCCGCAGACCGGTTCCAACGAGGAAATGGAGAGGGTGCTGGCCAGCCTGTTCATGTCCTGCCCACCTGGCACAGGCATCCAGGTCACTCTGTACGCAAGCCCACATATTCTGCCGGTCTTGCGCAAGCAGGCGAACATGCTTCCCGTGGATGCCGACAAGACCGGCGCTGAATGGGAGGACAAGCGAAACCGGAACATCTTCCGGGTGCTGGGCCGCCGTCGCATCGACCACTATATCAAGGGCACGGGTGCATCGCTGTTTTCGCACCACACCTATCTGCTCCGGGATTACCGCTGCGTGATTTCGATTACCACGCCTCTCGACCCAAAAATCCCGGCCGAC
>DDXG01000034.1 GCA_002347125.1 Phycisphaerales bacterium UBA2266 | reverse complement strand
CCCCAGAACCGTCCAATTGAACCCGCCGATGACCGCCAGCATGGCCCCAAGCCCCGCCCCGCTGGATATACCGAGGATATACGGATCAGCCAACGGATTGCGCAGCAGAGCCTGGAAAACCACTCCCGAGCACGCCAGTGCCGCGCCCACAACAGCCGCCAGCACCACCCTCGGCAACCGGATATTCACAAGTATCTCATAGTCCGGATTGACTTCGCCTGCACGGCCGGGGCCTCTCATCGCCTCACTGAGACGAACCTGCTGGCTGCCTACCATCACGCACGCCGCGCAGACCACTGCCAGTACCGCCAACCCCACGGCCACGCGAAAAACCAACTGCCCAGGCGTCAACAGACTCCGTATCACGTCCTAATCGGTCTCCAGACAGCGTTCCACTACCGAGACACCCTCGCACAATCGAGGCCCCAGCCGCGACACCGTATCCCCGTCAATCACATAGATTCGCCCATTTCGAACCGCCGGAACGGCGGCATACCGACCCCAGAACGCCTCGGCCGTCCTCTGCTGGCCGCGCAGGTCATAACCTGCCATTGACGGTTCGATGATTACATCCACCTGCCTGCCGACCACCTGCTCGGCGCCGACCGGGGGGTATTTCTGCACCGTTGGCCCGATCGCATTGACCCCGCCCGCCAACTGAATTAGCTCATTGACGAACGTATCCCGTCCGGCAACGCGCAATGGCTCCCGCTGGACCACCCACAACACCCTTGGCCGTGGGTTCACCCGCACCCGCTGGCCCGTTTGCGCCAGCCGCGCCTTGATAGCCGCCACAATCGCCGCCGCCTCCGTGACCCGGCCCGTTGCCTCTCCGACAGCCTCTATTGCCTCAAAAAGCTCCCTGACATACCCATCCCGCACGCAAACCGTGCGAAACCCCAGCCGTCCCAGCCGCCCGGCCGCTTCTGTTTGTTGCGGAACATCCAGCGCCACCACCAGGTCCGGCTGTAGCCCGATCACCGCCTCGATGTCCGGCTGCCAGAAGCTCCCCACTTGAGCCTTACCCACCACCGAGGGCGGATAATCGCTGAACTGTGTTACCCCAACCAGCGCGTCCTCTAACCCCAGCGCGCAGACGATCTCCGTCGTGCTTGGGGCCAACGACACGATCCGCTGAGGTCCTTGCAGTCCCTTATGGCTCAAATCCACCGGGGCATCCCCCTTGATGAACACAGAACCCGCCCCCATCCAGACCCCAAGGAACAGCAAGAGCAGCCACCATCGGATCATCACGTCCTCCTGAACTGCTTGTCCAGTTCCTTCCAGGTGAATCGTATGGTGGTCGGCCGCCCGTGCGGACAGCGGCTTGAGAGGTCCACGGTCTCGGCGTCCGCCAGAAGCTGCTCGATCTCCTCATCCCGCAGCCGCTGACCGGCCTTTATCGCGGCCTTGCACGCGGCCATGTTCAGCACCGCATCCAGCAGCCGCTGCGGGTCGCCCTCGGCCTGCCTTTCCAGCAGCAGATCAAGCAGCTCCCGAACAAACTCCACGGGGTCCGCCTTGCCCAGCAACGTCGCAAACGCCTGGACCGCCATTACCCGCGGCCCGAACGGCACGACTTCCAGGCCCATCCGTTCCAGCAGCGGCGCGTGCTCCTCCAGCGCTGCCGCTTCGGCCTCGGTCACTTCGAAGCTCTCCGGAATCAGCAGCCGTTGCGACTCCAACGCCCCCTCGCCGACCCGCGCCGACAGCTTCTCATACATGATCCGCTCATGGAGGGCGTGTTGGTCGATGATCACAAACCCATCGGCCTCCTGGGCCACGATGTAGCTGTCATGCAACTGGATAAAGCGCCGGCCGGGCGAAGCCGGTACGGTGGCGTCTTCCTCCCGGACCACCGGCGCCATTCCCAGGGCCCTGTGGATCGGCCCGGCCGCAGAGTGCATCGGCAAATGCCCTTGCGTGTGCATCGGTTTGTGTCGCCGGAAGAAATCCGCCATCGCATCGGCGATTTCCTGGCGTCGGGGTCCGCCGGCGGCCATGCCCACCCGCGGACTGGTATGAACCGCCGCGGGCGCCTGACCGAAGACATCCATTCGCGCCGCCAGCAGTCGCTCCCGAAGGCAGCCCAGCACCTGCGAATGGACCAGGTTGGAGTTGTAGAAGCGCACCTCGATCTTCGTCGGATGCACGTTCACGTCATAGTCCTCGTACGGCATTTCAATAAACAGAAACACCACCGGTTGTCGGTCGGGGTCCAGCAAGCCCCGATAGGCCTCCCGAACGGCATGTGCGATGAACTTATCGCGGATATACCGCCCATTGAGAAGAACATACTGAAACCGATTGTTCGTCCGCGACAGGCCGGGCCCACCGAGCAGGCCGCGGATGCGCATGCCCTTTTCCTCGCCGGCCGCCTCGATGAACTCGCCGGCCACATCCGCCGACAACATCGCGAAGAGCTTGCTGATTCGGGTCCGTAGCGGCTCATCCGATTCCAACCGGTACAGTTCCCGCCCTTTGTGCGTCAGCGTCAGCTCCATCCGCGGATGCGCCAGGGCGATGCGAGTGAATTGCTCGGTCACATGCCCCAGTTCCGTGTTGGCCGTCCGCAGGAACTTGCGCCGGGCAGGCAGCTTGTAGAAGATATCCCGCACCTCGATGGCGGTGCCCACGTCGGCGCTGCACGGTGAGACCGGCCCGCGCCGCCCGCAGTCAATTTCCATACAGTGGGCCGACTCGGCCCCGGCGGGGCGACTGACCGCTCGAACCAGGCCTACCGATGCAATGCTGGCCAGCGCCTCGCCGCGGAATCCCAGCGTTGCAATCGCGTCCAGGTCGTCCCGAACTCGTATCTTGCTGGTGCTGTGCGACTCAAAAGCCCGTTCCAGGTCCTCCCTGTCCATCCCGCAACCGTTGTCGGCGACAGCGATGAGCTTGCGCCCTCCGTCCTCGATATCCACCCGGATCCGGGTCGCCCCCGCGTCGATGCTGTTCTCCATCAACTCCTTGACCACGCTGGCGGGCCGCTCGATCACCTCGCCGGCCGCGATCATGTTAACCATATTCGCATCAAGAACCGCTATCCGACCCATCGGCTGAACAGAACTGCCTCCAGAGGCCAACTCCTCGCGTCATGTGGCGCCAAGCCTGGCAGTGGGTTTCGTACCCGATACCTTCTGCCACTATCTGCTATACAAGCGATTTGCGGTTCTCATAGACCTTCCAGAATGCCTCGGCGATGTCGTCCATGTCCGCCTTGGTGCCCAGTAACAGATACTGAGGCAGCCATACGGCCTGCTGGCACAGTCCGTCGTTGGCCGGGCACTCGTTGTCGCGGTGATAGGCTTCCAGGCGCTCCTTCGAGAACGCCCGCTGGAAGTTCTTCGATGCCAGCGTGCCGGCGATAATCCCTTCCTTATTGAGCGGCCCGTACCCGCCGGAGACCTCGATGCCCTCGCGCCGCAGCGCCTCGAGGAACTTGCCTCGCGGCACACCGCCGAACTCGTCGGCAGAGTACCGCAACGCATAGAGATGGTACGCACACCGCGTCGTCCCGGGGTAGTCCTTGCGCACGGAAATGCCGGGAATCTCCTCAATCTTCGAGGTCAGGTACGCGGCGTTTTCGGTCCGCTCGTTGGCGTAGGCCTCGATATACTGCATCTGGGCCAGCAGGATGGCCGCCTGCAACTCCGTCATCCGCCGGTTCGTGCCGAGGCGGGCGTTGCTGCCGCCGCCCTGGACGCTCCCATATGGCCGTCCGCAGTTGGTGAACGAGTGGCACTGGTCCATGAGCTTCGAGTCCATTCCGATAACGGCCCCGCCTTCGCCGCACGGCAGGTTCTTCGAGTTCTGGAAGCTGAAGCACCCCAGATCCCCCAGAGTGCCCACATGTTTGCCCCGCCACTGCGCCAGGTGCGCCTGGCAGGCGTCCTCGATCACCGCCAGGCCGTGCTTCTTCGCCACCGCATTGACGCGGTCCATGTCGGCCACGCCGCCGAGGATATGCACCGGAATGATCGCCCGCGTCCGCGGCGTGATCCGCTTCTCGATATCCTCCGGGTCGATCTGGAATGTCTCGGGGTCGACGTCCGCGAAGACCGGCAGGGCGTTTGACATCAGCACCACACTGATTGTGGCCACGAACGTGTACGGCGGCACGATGACCTCATCGCCCACGCCCACGTCCAGCACATGCAGCGCCGTCAGCAGGGCGTTCGTACCGTTCATCGTACCCAGGCACGCCGTCGCCCCGGTTAATTCCGCGTACCGCGCCTCCCATTGCCTGACGACATCGCCCCAGCCGCGAAACCACTTGCCGCTGCGGAGGATCTTGACGATCGGCTGATCATCCTTATTCCTCCAGATGGGCCATGCACTGAAGGGCTTGCCGCGAACCGGCGTACCGCCCAGCAACGCCAGCTTGCCCGCCCGACCCCTGGACGCGCCGCCTCCGAGCGAAACGCCCGACATCGCCGTCAGCATACCCGCCGACACGCCCGCCATAAACCGCCGCCTTGTCATGCCGCCCATCGTCATTGCCCCTTCAGAAATGAAGAGTCCGTTGCATCAAGCGTTCTCTTCTGACCCCTATGACTGTTTCTTTCCTTCAGCCATCTTCATCGCCTCTTTAGCTGAAACCCGGCAAGGCCTGCCCTTACGATTGATAATAACATACTGCCCAAGCAACGCCTTGCGCCTCAACTCCTCCCGCACCGCCTCTTGCAGACATCTGCCGGCGTCCGCCGCAAACTTGCTGGGTCGTGCTTTAGCCATCCGACTGCCTCAGTGTCCTATCTTGTATGACTTCGTAGTGATTCTCGATAACCGCTCTGAGCTCGTCCGATATGGCGTGCCAGTCAATGACCTCCACGATCATCGGCAGGTCGGACGAGGCAAAGCTGTCCTTCAGCCGCTCTATCCTTCGCCAATTCCGCTTTTCGCCGCCCACCAACACGAGGTCGAGGTCGGAGAATTCACGCGATTTGCCTTCGATCCGCGAACCAAAAACGCGGACTTCGCAATCCGGCACGTGCTCGGCCAGGATACGGCGGACTACGGCCAAGTGTTTCTCCTCGACGTCAATCATTCATTGTGTTCTTGCAGCTTGACCAAAAGGTATTTCGCATCTTCCAGGAAATCCAATGCCGACCTATACACCGACTCGGCGGTAGCCTCAGGGATTCATCTTGAGCAACATTCAATGTTCTCTCCAGAGAGTCAATCGCCTTGCGAAGACTGCTCAGATCCAACTTCATTGCATTCGCCTCCGATTGACTTCACGGCAACAGGCTCTTGCCGGTCATTTCCGGCGGCTGGGGCAGGCCCATCATATCCAGCATCGTCGGCCCGATATCGGCCAGGGTTCCGCCCTGTCGCAGGGCGCGGCCCTTGTAGCGGTCGTCGTAGACCACCAGCGGCACATCGCCGACCGTATGTGCGGTATGCGGGTGATCCGGATCACCGTCGATCATCTTCTCAAAGTTCCCGTGGTCGGCCATCACGATGGCCGCCCCCCCCAGCTCCCGCACCTTCGAGAGAATCTTGCCCACGCACTCATCGACCACCTCGGCGGCCTTGATCGCGGCCTCCAGGACCCCCGTGTGCCCGACCATGTCGGGATTGGCGAAGTTGACCACCACCACGTCGTACTGGCGGCTGTCCAGCCGCTCTACAACGACCTTCGCCACCTCGTAGGCACTCATTTCGGGCTTGAGGTCATAGGTGCGGACCCGCGGCGAGGGCACAATCTGGCGGTCCTCACCCGGATACGGCTGCTCGGTGTAGTCGTTAAAGAAGAACGTCACATGGGCGTACTTCTCCGTCTCAGCGCAGCGAAACTGCCTCAAGCCCAGTGAACTCCAGTACGCCCCCAAGGTATTCTTCATTTTCGGCGGCTTCGTGAAGGCCACCGGCGCCGGCAGCGTAGCATCGTACTCGGTCATGCACACGAAGGACACATCCGGCCTGCTCGTCCGCGGGAACTCCTTGAAGTCCGGCTGCACAAACGCCCGCGACAGTTCCCTGGGCCGGTCGCCGCGAAAGTTGAAGAATACCACGCCATCGCCGTCCTGAATCGTGGCAATCGGCGAGCCATCCTCGTCCACAACACACGTCGGCTCGATGAACTCATCGGTTACGCCCTTGGCGTAGCTCTGGGCCACGGCCATGGCGGCACTTGCGGCCTTGAGGCCCTTGCCGACGCGAAGACACTCATAGGCCTTCTGGACGCGGTCCCAGCGGCTGTCGCGGTCCATGGCGTAGAATCGCCCCATGACGGTGGCGATCCGGCCGACGCCGATCCGCAGGGCGTTGTCCTGCACGGCCCCGATGTAGCCGGCCCCGCTGTCCGGCGGCGAATCCCGCCCATCCATGAAGCAGTGGACGAAAACGTCCTCAAGGCCATTTCGCCTGGCCAGCTCCAGCAGCCCGTAGAGGTGGTCCAGACGCGAATGGACCCCGATATCGCTGCAAAGGCCCATCAGGTGCAGCTTGCCGCCGCGTTGCTTGATGAAGGCGATCATCTCCAGGAAGACCTTGTTCTCGAAGAACGACCCATCCTGGATGGCATGGCTCAGCCGCACCGATTCCTGGGGCACGATCCGCCCGGCGCCGATGTTCTGGTGGCCGACCTCGCTGTTGCCCATGGTCCCATCCGGCAACCCCACCCACTCGCCAAACGTGTGGATCAGGCAGTTCGGATACTCGCTCATCAGCATGTCGTCCGTCGGCGTATCGGCGCGCTTGATGGCGTTATAGGCGTCCTCAGCCGGGTCCGGGTTATGCCCCCAACCATCCCGAATAATAAGTACTACCGGCCGCTTTGCCGGGTCTACGGTCTTCTTGGCCATAAAATCTGCGTCCTCACATTCAAGAACACGGACGCGGCAGTGCCTCGCCCGGCAAGTATCACCTGAAATCGCATTTGTCCGGGATGATACACCCCCAGCGGGCCCCTGTCAATAAATCCCCGACAAACGCCCGGCGGGCTGCTATTGCGCGTTGACCATCGTTCGGACCCTGTTATAATCCCCCGCGATGAAGGATTCGCACGATCAACCCGTCGCGCCGGCCCCGGATGAGGCCTCCGCTGCAGGCAGCACCCCAGCCGAGGCCCCGGCCTGTGCGCCGGCGTCCAGATCCCGGCCTGACCTGATTGGCCATCTGCTCTTCTGGCCGGTCGCGGTGGGGGGGCTGGCGCTTGATCTATGGTCCAAGAGTGCGGTTTTTGCGTTTCTCAAGGCCCACGTGGACTACACATATCCGGTCATTGACGGGTTGGTGCGCCTGGTCCTGGCGGAGAATGAGGGGGCCGCCTTTGGCATGGCGGCCGGAAGGCAGCCTGTCCTGATTGCGGTCGCGGTGGTCGCGATGTTCGTTATTCTCGGACTATTTTTTTGGGGTGGAACAAACCAGCGGCTGACCCAACTGGCCATGGGCCTGTTCGCCGCCGGCATCACCGGCAACCTCTACGACCGCCTCTTCAATGATGGCTGCGTCCGCGACTTCATCGACGTCTATTACCGCTCATGGCACTGGTACACATTCAACGTAGCCGATGCGCTGCTGTGCACCGCCGTCGGCCTGCTGCTGGTCTCCTCGTTCATGCCCCAGCGGCCTCGTCAAACACGTGATCCTCAACGAAAATAGGGGCGTTCGAGGCCACACCCAGGGCAATCGCGTCGGACGGCCTGGCATCGACCTCCACGGTTCGCCCGTCGATGCTCAGCCGGATCGTGGCGATGAATGTGTGCTCCCGCAGGTCGCTGATCACAATCCGCTCGATGGACCCGCCCAGTTCCCGGATAACGTTGTCGAGCAGGTCGTGCGTGAGCGGCCGCGGCGGCATCAGGCCCTTGAGTCGCCGGTCGATGGCGAAGATTTCCACGATCCCGATCACGATGGGGAAGCTGCGCTCGCCGCCTTTCTCCCGGATCACAATAATCTGCTGGTCGCTCATCTCATTGATGATGATTCGCGCCAGTTCGGCTTCAATCTCCATCGTCGGCACCCACCTTCAACTCGGCCAACAGGCCTTCGGCCGCCCGCAGTTGCTCGGTCAACTCAGCGAGCCGATCCCTGGCCTGCTGTACGACTTCGGGCTTGGCCCGGTTCACGAAATTCTCGTTGCCCAGCTTGGCCTCGACACCCGCCTTGGCGGCGACGATCTCGGCCTGTTTCTTCTCGAGTCGGGCCCGCTCAGCGGCCACGTCAATCACGTCATGCACAAAGACCGACACCTCGCCCACAATCGCGGCCGCGGCCGTCTTGGGTTTGGCCGTATCCGGCGAGGCATGAAACCGGTCCAATCCCGCCAAGTGGCACAACAGCGCCGCATTGGCGTTAAGCATCTCACAGGCCGCCGCCGGCCCCGATGCCGACGCCACCGGCTTGGCCGATGGCGCGATGTTGTACTGGTTGCGGATATCGCGTATGGCGCGGATGGGGGCCTGAATCGAGTCCACGACCCGCTCCGCCGCCGGATCGACCAGCGACTCCAGGCCGCTGGGCCACGCCGAGCGGACCAGTGAATCCGCGACTTTCAGGTCGACCAGCCCGACCAGGCCGCGTATTGGAGCAACGGCGTTGAGCTTCTGGTATATCTCTTCCGTGATAAACGGCACAAACGGGTGCAGCAGCCGGATGACCTGGTCGAGCACCACCGCCAGCACGTTCTGGGCCGTAGCACGGGCATCCTGCCCGTGGTCCTTTTGCTTCACGGACTGGAAGGCCGTGCTACTTCTTTGCATCCGGGGCTTAACCCATTCCAGATACCAGTCGCACAGGTCGTTCCAGAAGAACCGGTAGAGCCCGCTCAGGGGCTCGCTGAACTTGAACTGCTCCAGCAACTGCGTTGTTTCATCCACGGTACGCGCCAGCCGCGACAGAATCCAGTGGTCCGTCACATCCATCCGCGACGCATCGAACGCCGCCGGGTCCAGGCCCTCCAGGTTCATCATGGCAAACCGCGACGCATTCCACAGCTTGTTACAGAAATTTCGTCCGACATCAAACTTCGGAGAGGTATTGACCTTCCGGCCGTCGGGCAGCTCCATCTCGGCCACCGGCATGCGGATGTCCTGCGTATCCGTCGTCATATCCGCCAGGGTAAACCGCATCGCGTCGGCCCCGTGGCTGTCAATCGCCACGAACGGGTCGATCCCGTTGCCCAGGCTCTTGCTCATCTTGCGCCCCTGGCCGTCCTGGATCATCGCGTGAATATACACCGCACGGAACGGAATACCCTCCGCGCAATACTGGCCCATCATCACCATGCGCGACACCCACAGTGTGATAATCTCGCGCGCCGTACACAGTACATCGCCCGGATAATACCGCTCCATCTCCGGCGTCTGCTCCGGCCAGCCCATTGTGCTGAACGGCCACAGCGCCGAGGAAAACCACGTGTCCAACACATCCCCATCCCGACAACAGTATTCAACGAGACTGCGCACTTGCTGGGCAGCGGCGAGACCCTGCTTACCGAATTCCTCTTGCAAGGTATCGTGTGTTTGCTTCGCCGCACGTAGAGGCGGCTTTCCCAGAATGCCAGCGAGGAGTCTCAGCGCCAGATCACCCCTTTGGTCCAACGTGCAGACATACAATGGAGCCTTCCCTTCGACTAAGGCGTCACTCCAAGACTGCACAAACTTGCCTTCCAAACCGCACGCTCGCAGATAGCTGAGGATTGCCTTCTCACATTCGGCCTTGTGGCGATCACGCGCTTCCCACTGAGCTTCATCCGGCCTTCGATACGTTGCCGAACTGAACGTGATCGACCATACCGGTATCTGATGTCCCCACCAGAGTTGTCGGCTGATCGGCCAGTCGCGGAGGTTCTCCAGCCACGTCTGATAGGTCTTCGCATAACGTTCCGGCACGAACCGGAGGCGCCCGTCCAGTAGCGGCTTCAGCGCCAGGCCAGCCAGCGAATTGACGGGCACATCGGTTCCCTCGACCAGTTCATGTGGCACGGGTGTCTTGCCCGTGTTGTCGGCCACGGGCTGGAAGCCCGTGCTACGTTTGGCCAGCGACGCTATGGGCTTCTTGACGGCGATGTACCACTGATCGGACAGATACGGCTCGATGGGCACGTGGCTGCGATAGCTGTGCCCTACATCATGTGTGTATTCCCGCACGTCCTCGAGCAGCCCCTCCTGCCGGAACCACTCGACGATGGCCTCACGTGCCTCGAACCGGTCCATGCCGATGACGTTTTCGACGTCCGGGTTCTTCACCTCATTCCAGTCCGTCCAGCCGTGCTTGTCGCTGATGGTTCCATCGGGGGCCATCACATTGACGATGGGCAATTCGTGCCGCCGGCCGATCTCCCAGTCATCCGGGTCATGCGCCGGCGTCACCTTCAAGAAGCCCGTCGAGAACCGCGCCTTCTCGTCGTCGCTCTGCGGGTCGGGCAATACCACGTGCTCGTCGGCCACGATGGGAATAATCCGTCCCACAATCGGCAGCCGCACCTTCTTACCGACCAGATACGCCGCCCGGGGGTCCCGTGGATTCATCGCCACGGCCGTATCGCCCAGCATCGTCTCCGGCCGGGTGGTGGCCACTGTCACGTAGCTGGTAGCACGGGCATCTTGCCCGTGAGTAGCAGGGGCGTCTCGCCCATGCGTATCAGGGGCATCCTGCCCCTGCATTGTCTTCTGAAGACCAACCCACGGCCAGTCCCGCAGCCCCGCGTGTTCCGGATTCGAGATCACATACTGCAGTGCGTGCTGGAAATCCTCCTCATCGCGAACCAGATGGTCGTAGTACTCATCCTGCCAGAATCGGCCGTCTCGCTTAAGGATCTTGTTCGCTTGCTTGGCCGTGAAGGATTTCCATGTGTGCAGAATATCCGGCAGCTCATGGTCTCCAAGCGGCCGGACCACGACGTGGACGTGGTTTGGCATGATGGCCCAGACGATCAACTCGTAATGGTCCCCATGGAAATGCGTCAGCGCATCCTGGACGATTCCAGCAACTCGCTCGTCCTTGAGGTAACATCCGCCACGGCCGTTGTTCAGAATCGCATCGACCTTCGCCGAGTAGAGGCGGTGCAGTTCTTTCCGTTCTTGCAGCGTCAATTGCCGGTTCTGTGATTCTGCGACTTGCTCGATCTCTTCCCGTTCCTGTTTCCACGATTCCACAACACCAGCGGGCAGAGAATCCGCTAAACGGAACGTCACGGCGTAGGTGGCGCCGGCCTGGGTCCAGTGGGGCAATCGTGCCCCATGCCGTTTTGTGACTCCCAGCGCTCGCACGGGCAGGATGCCCGTGGTACTCACGGCCGGGACGGCCTCGACACGGGGGATTTCCACCGGCTCGACCAGTGGGTAGTTCATGTACCAGAAGTGGCCCTGCACGGTCTCGTGCTCGACCTCATCGTCGGCCAGCACGGTCTGCGTCGCGGGGTCCCAGTTGACCAGCCGCTTGCCGCGATAGATCAGGCCATCGGCGAACAGCCGGAAAAACGTCTCCCGCACCGCCCTCGCGCAGACGTCATCCATCGTAAACCGCACCCGCTCCCAGTCGCACGAGCAGCCCATCGCCTTGAGTTGCGCGATGATCCGCGCCTCATACTCATCCTTCCATGCCTGAACCCGCTCGACGAACACCTCGCGATCCCAGTTCACGCGCGGCTGTCCGCCTTCCGCCAATATCCGCTTCTCCACCACCGTCTGCGTCGCTATCCCCGCATGGTCCGTCCCCGGCATCCACAGCGTATTGAAACCCTGCATCCGCCGCCAGCGGATCAGAACATCCTGCAGCGTGTTATTGAGCGCATGTCCCAGGTGCAGCGGCGCCGTCACATTCGGCGGCGGGATCACAATCGTATAGGCCCGCCCCGGGTCGTCCGGCGCCGCATGAAACAACCGCCGCGAAAACCAGAACTCGCTCACCCGGCCCTCAACGGCCCCTGGTTCATACACCTTCGATAGTTCTTCCGCCATAGCGCCGCGACTCAAAAGAACATGACCACCAAAAAAGAATTCCGGCCCCCACTATGAAGCCGGAATTCGATTCTAACAGAGATCTGCAGCAGTGTAAAGCTGCCGCGGCCCGATCAGGACGCTTAGTCCAGGTTCATCGTCATCAGGAACTCGGCGTTGCTTCGGCACTTGCCCAGGCGGCTCTTGATCAGCTCCACCGCCTCGACGGGATTCATCTCGCTGAGCACGCGCCGCAGCCGGTACACAAGCTGAAGCTCGCGGGGATCCAGTAACAGCTCCTCACGCCGCGTGCCGCTCTTGCTGATATCGATGGCCGGCCACGTCCGCCGGTCCACCAAACGCCTGTCCAGGTGCAATTCCATGTTGCCGGTGGCTTTGAACTCCTCGAAGATCACCTCGNNCCCTTGAACTCCTCGAAGATCACCTCGTCCATCTTGGAACCCGTGTCGATCAGTGCCGTGGCAAAAATGCTCAGCGACCCGCCTTCCTCGACATTTCGAGCCGCCCCGAAGAACTTCTTGGGCATCTGCATCGCACCGGCATCGACGCCGCCGGTCAGGATACGCCCCGAATGGGGCATTTCGCTGTTGTAGGCACGCGCCAATCGCGTGATCGAATCCAGCAAAATCACGACGTCATGGCCGTACTCGACCAGCCGCTTGGCCTTCTCGATCACGATTTCAGCCACCTGGCAGTGCCGTGCCGCCGGCTCATCGAACGTCGAACTGATGACCTCGACGTCCTCGGCGGTCTTGCGCATCATTTCCGTCACTTCCTCCGGCCGTTCATCGATCAACAGGACAATCAGCTTGACTTCAGGATGGTTCGTACTGATCGCGTTGGCGATCTTCTGAAGCAGAATCGTCTTGCCTGTCCGCGGCGGAGCCACGATGAGCCCGCGCTGGCCTTTGCCCACCGGCGTCACCAGGTCGATGATCCGCATGCTTATCTCTTCCGACGTCGTCTCCAAGACAAGCCGGTCTTCCGGATGCAGCGGCGTCAAATCGCTGAACACCACCTTGTCCGCCAGCAAGTCCGGGCTCTCATAGTTGATCGCCTCCACCCGAAGCAGCGCGAAGTACTTCTCCGATTCTTTCGGCGGGCGAATCTGGCCGGACACCACGTGTCCCGTGCGAAGCCCGAAACGCCGAACCTGCGACGGCGACACGTAAATGTCATCCGACGACGACAGGTAGTTGTAGGTGGCATTCCGCAGGAAGCCGTACCCGTCCGGAAGCACCTCCAGCACCCCCTCGCCATACATCAGACCGCTGGCGCGGATTCGCTCCTTCAGAATCCGGAAGATCAGGTCCTGCTTCTTCAGGGCGCTGTACTCCGACAACCCCTCATTCTTGGCCATTTCATGCAACTCGGCCACGTTCAGTTTCTGAAGATCGGCCAGGTACAGGTTACCCTTCTTGATCCGCTCATACTTCTGATGTGTGGATTCTTCCTTGCCCCCCGATTCGCCGGCTTCGTCGCGTTCCTCCGCCTCGGCCGTGGCCGTCGCGGCCGAAGCCGCCGCCATCTCCGCCTCCTCGATCTCTTCGTCGATATCTACGGGAAGACCCACCTCGCGGGCCTTGCCGGCCGCGCTGGATGTCTTCTTTTTGCGCTTCTTACGGTTCTTCGCTGCGCCTTTGTCGCCTTTCGCTGCAGCTCTTGCCATGGTCACTCCTTCGTTCCTGTGAATTTGCTGTGGTGCCTCCACCGCCGGATAAACCGGTGAAGACGCTCCCGCTGGAAGGCCCGGCGGGTCGCGTTTGTGTTTGGGTCACCCTCTCAAACGGGGCGATACCGAATCGTCTCCATTCCTGGACGCGGACACAATGAAGAATCCGCAAGAGGCTTGAGACTGCGTGCAAACCGTGGAAACCCCACTTATATATTCGCTACTATATTGGAGAAGATATCGGCGATCTGACTGGCTAACGCCGACTCGTCGGAATTGTTCTCGACTATATTATCGGCGAGCTGCATCTTCCTGTCCAGAGAAATCTGCAAATTCTCACGGATTTCAAAATCATTTTTTTTTGCAGAATCCTTGTTTTTTGCCCGTTCGAGCCGTTTTTCCCGGTCGCACCGCACAAATATCAGTCGATCGCACTTCTCATGCCACCCAACCTCCACCAGCAGGGGCATATCCAGGACAATCGCCCGGATGCGGGAATCCCGCCGGTATGTCTCCATCATCGCCTCAGCCTCGGCCAGAACCGCGGGATGAACAATCGCGGTCAGAGACGCCAGCTTGGGACCGTCGACAAACACCGCCTGGGCCACACGGCCGCGGTCGATGCGTCCATCCCGGCCGAGCGCCTCCGGCCCGAGAAGCTCGAGGATCCGACACTTCACGTCCGGCCGCTCCAAGGCCTCATGGGCAAGAGCATCGGCATCAATCACCCCGCACCCCAGCCGGCCGAACATGCGGGCAACCGTACTCTTGCCCGAACCGATGCCGCCCAGCAGGCCAATGACAGGTTTTTTCCGGGAATGAACCACAACTGATCAGTCTAACCGTCTCAAGAGAGCCGATCAAGCCGAATCCTATTCTATGTGTCCGCTCACGGCCTGTCAAGCCCCCCCGTGTTTTTCTCGCTCGGCCCATGAAAAAAAGGCCGTCACAACGACGGCCTCTCAAGCTCTTGTTCGGTGAGGGCTTCTTAACGTATCCGCAGTCGCGGCGGAGACTTGCGGAGCGTCGCAAGCAGGTAGTTCTCCACAACCTCGCTCCAACTCATATCCCTGGCCAGCGTGTATCCGGTGCGGATCATGCTTTCGATGTCCGCGTCGTTGCGAGGCAGGTTGGCCAGGATTCGATGCGCCACGTGGCGAGCCACCCTCGCCTCAATCTCATCGCGAACCTCTCGATGGATCGTCAACAGGTCTTCGATATCAGAGAACGGCCGCCCACCCAGATCCGTGTAGTCCGCGACAATCACATTACGCACCTCGCCGTCATGCACCTCGGCAATCTCCGCCTGGACGTCCTCTCGCTCCAACACATCCCGCAGGAACCCTCCGCACCCGCTGACGCTGCTGATCACGCAGATACCCCCAAATGTCAGCGGCTCGAAGTGGCTGATGCCGAATGGCTCATAGATGCTCTGGCCGAATTCCACGTCGGTGCCCTTGCGGATGTCCATGAACTCCATATCTTCGGGCATCTTCACCCCGCAGTCGGACCGGCTGAACCCGAACTGGTTCACGAACACGATCTTGATATTGCGGCTTCTCGCGTTGAACGCTTGAACGGCGGTGTAGAACTCCGTCTCTCCGCCCGACATATCGGGCCAGCCCTCGCGGTGCGACACCGGCCAGCCGTAGCGCCGCTCCATCTCGAAGATATCGCAGCTTCGGCGCTGGGCCACCTCCGTGGACAACACGTAGAATACACCCGTCTTGCCCTGGTTCTCGAACTCCTTCTCCAGCGTGCCGAGCACCAGCAGGTCGCGCCAAAGCCCCTTGCTGCGCACCAGCCGCGTCACATGCGTGAAGATGCAGTCGGGCCGATACCCCAGCAGGTTCTCGCAGTACTGCTGCAGTCTGGCCTTTGAGCGCAGTTTCTCGGCCGGGGTAATCTCATACGCCGGCACGCCGTTGTAAATGATGTCGATGTCCACGCCGGCAAATTCCGACCCGAGAAACCGCATCTCATCGACCACGAAATCGCCGACCGCAAAGATATGGTCGCAGTACTTCGCCGCCTCCACGAGACAATGCTTGAAGTACGTGCTCTGGTCCCCGAAGACCTCGTCCACGTAGAGTCCTTCCTCGCGCGCCTGGCGGATCACATTGTAGTACATGGTGTCGTGGCCGGAATACTGCTCCACGATCCGCCGCATGGTCGCCACTTCATGGGCGTGAAACACCGTGCGGAAGTCGCACGTCGGATCCATGATCGCCGCCAGAACGGTCGGCATGCCCATGAACTCGTGCGAGATGATAACACTGGATTCCTTCGCCGCTCCCAGGGCCTTCAGCGCCTCCAGCGCCACCGGCGCCAGACGAACATATTGCTCGAACTCCCACAAGTTCTCATACAGATGGCTCCGGATCCCGAACTCCTCGAAGAGCCGTCGCTTGAAATCATTGAGAACCCCCCGCTCCACGTGTCGCACGTCGATCAGCAACACCTCCGGCGAGCTGGTCACGCCCGTCCGCGGATCGGTGAACGTGCGGCGCCCATACACAATTCCCGCGTTGTAGGTGCCCTCAATCCGCCGAAATGCCGATGCATAACCCGGATTAATGAATCCGTCGATGGACGAATACAACACCTCTCCGCCCGGCCCGAGCCGGTCCAAGACCGACCCCTCCGTCGTGAAGAGCGGTCCTACAAGGATGTTGCGGTCCACCGCGTCAAGGTACGTCGGACTCGTGAAGAAGCCGTCCAGAACGGCCCCGATGCCCCCCACCTTGCCGACGGTTTCGTGGGTGACGTGCACTACCGTGATGTCGTTCGTCATGGTAAGTTGCTCCCCAAGTCACATCGCGGCGTTCCGTCACCGGCCCATCATACTCCTACCTATAGTATAGAATAGGTTGTCCCCGCGCCAAAACCGCCCCCCCCATAAACGCACCGAAAGCGCCGAAAGACCGAGAATATCCCCCGCCGTCCGCCGACCGACAGCCCGCCTCTCCAGCCCAGGCGGCCGCCTACTCCCGATGAGAAATCATGTGATGTTCGACCGCAGCGTCCGGATGAATCCGCTGAGCACATGCGGCGGGATGTCCGCCAGCTCCGCCTCCGGAATCTCGCTGACCGAGATGCGGTCCAGGATCGCCTTGGCATGCTTCTTGCTCGTGCGAATCACCGCCGCCGTTCGATCCGCCGCATCCAGGTTCCCGTCCGCCATCTGCCGCAGATACCGGACAATCTTGTGATACAGCTCCTCCTCGCTCATCTGCGCCACCGGAACGTCCGCCGCGGGCCGCAACTCATCCGGCACCACGCGCTCCTGCAGAATATCCAGAGTCAGCCGGTGCGTCTCCGCCAGCAACTGCTGCTGCCGTTCAATTTCTTCGTCATCCAGCGGCGCCAGCTTCAACTCGTTCGGGTCCCCCGACAAATCCGGCACGTATACCCGGTTGTGGCACGATGGACACTTGCCCCATCGACCGGCGTTGTCCTCTTTTGCATTGATCTTCTTGCCGCAGTGATCGCAATGAAATGTAATCGCCATAGCCAAACCTCGCTGCAAACACCCGGACCACAGCCGGGCTCATCCAGTCTCAGCCTTGTACTCGGCGGCCACCTGCGTCGTGATCCCGCCGCGCGGCGTAAACCGCGACGTTACCTTCATCCACCTGGGCCGGCAGGCCGCGGCCAGGTCGTCCAGTATCCGATTCGTCACCGCCTCATAGAAGATGCCCTCATTCCGATAGCCCTGGAGATAGTACTTCAGGCTCTTGAGTTCAATGCAGTACTTCTCGGGGCAGTACTCAATCCCGATCTCGCCGAAATCCGGCTGGCCCGTCTTGGGGCAGACGCTCGTGAACTCCGGGGCGCGGATGGTAATGACATAATCCCGCCGCGGGCACGGATTCTCAAACAGTTCCAGCGACGGCGCACTACGCATCGGTCATGACCCTGATCAATTGGCTCATAGACACAGTATACACCCGCCCGGCCGCCCCCTCAAGCCCCAACCGGCCCCATCCGGCCGGATAATACGGAGGCACAGAATACCTCTTTTGACACAGCCGCCCACACCCGGTACAATCTGCCTCTATATATACGACGCTGAGCACCGCTGGAGCCGCGGTGGCGGACCAGCAGCCTGTACCGACAATCCACGCATGGCAACGCCCAGAAAGGCTATCGTTCTTCTTAGTGGCGGGCTCGACTCCGCGACGACGCTCGCCATCGCCCGCAGCCAGGGCTTTGAATGCCATGCGCTGACCTTCCGTTACGGTCAGCGACATGCCCGGGAGGTCCGGGCCGCCGTCAAGGTGGCCGCCTCGATGAACGTCTTCGACCACCGGATCATTGACATCGACCCGGCCGCCTTCGCGGGCTCGGCTCTGACCGACCCGGCTATCGCCGTGCCCAAAGACCATCCCGATCCGGCCGCAGGGCCTGCTATACCTATTACTTATGTGCCGGCCCGCAACACCATCTTCCTTAGCTACGCGCTGGCGCTGGCCGAGGCACTGGGCAGCTTCGACATCTTCATCGGCGTCAACGCCACCGACTACAGCGGCTACCCGGATTGCCGAGCCGAATTCATCGCCGCCTATGAGACGATGGCCAACCTCGCCACGGCCGCGGCCGTCGAGGGCAGGGGGGTCTACCGCATCCACGCCCCCATTGTCCACATGGCCAAGGCCCAGATCATCCACACCGGAATGGAACTGGGCGTCGATTATGCCCTGACGCACAGTTGCTATGACCCGACCCCCGACGGCCGGGCCTGCGGCCGCTGCGACTCATGCAGGCTCCGCATGAGGGGTTTCGCCCAGACGGGACTGACCGATCCCACAGAATACGCGCCATAGCTCGCCGCCATGAACGTGACTGAGATATTCTACTCCCTCCAGGGCGAGGGCCAGCTTGCCGGCGTCCCCAGTGTCTTCGTCCGCCTGGCGGGCTGCCCGTTGCGATGCCGCTGGTGCGATACCCGGTACGCATGGTCCGCCGAGCAGGGCGATCCCATGCCCCTCGACGACATTGTCCGTGCCGTCCGCCAATACCCCTGCCGCCACGTCGTCATCACCGGCGGCGAACCCATGATGGCCCCCGACCTGCCGGACCTGACCGTCGCCCTGCGGGACGCCGACGCACATATCACCATCGAGACGGCCGGCATCGCCCACGATCCCCGCATCGCCTGCAACCTCATGAGCATCAGCCCCAAGCTCGGCAATTCCACGCCCGAGGACCCGCGCCTGGCCCACATCCATGAGCCGGCCCGCTTCAACCTCGCCGTCCTCCGAGTCCTGCTCGACACCTACGACTACCAGCTCAAATTCGTCGTGGACGCCCCGGCCGACCTCGACGAAATCGAAGCGGTCCTCCGCGATCTGGCCCCAGTCAACCGCGAGAAGGTCCTGCTCATGCCCCAGGCGGCCACCCGTGACGAGCTGGTCCGCGAATCCCCCCTCGTCGCCGACCTGTGCAAACAACACGGCCTGACCTTCTGCCCCCGCCTGCACATCCTGCTCTGGGATAACCGGCGCGGCGCATAATTTCAACAAAACATTTGAGTATTGCCGTCACGACGGCGTATATTGATGCGGTTTCCGACACATTGAAATGCTCTCATTGCTCTTATTGAAGGAGAAACACAGATGAACAGTAGTTCGGACGCAATGCTGGTGGTCGCACCGATCATGATCCTCCTGGCGGCCCTTTTCGGGCTGGCCTTCCTGATTCTCGCCATCGTGATCTGGTGCAAGATCTTCGCCAAGGCCGGCTACGGCTGGGCCTTCGGCCTGCTCATGTTCGTCCCCATCGCCAATATCATCATGATCTTCGTCCTGGCCTTCGGCGATTGGCCCGTCCAGCGGCAACTTCGAATGGTCCAGCAGCAGATGCAGCAGATGATGGCCCAGCGTCCCCCGCAGCCACAGCCCGCGCCCCTGCCCCACTGAGCCTGTCTCAGAGGACGGCGAAAGGGCTGCAAACCGAGCGACTCTGGGTCAGTCCCCCGTTGCCCCCAGAAGTGCTTCGATCGCCGCGACAAGACTTGGAACATCTGTCTGAAGCGTATCCCATACCTCCAACAGATCGACCTCAAAATAGCCGTGGATGAGCCGATTGCGCATCCCGGTCATTTCGAACCACGGCAACTCGGGGTGGGCGTCGCGGAACTCGTCTGACATCCTTGCTGCGGCCTCCCCGATTGTCTCCAGCGACCGGATAACGGCATTCTGATGGAGGCGGCTTTCCTCGAACTGCTCCCACGTCAACCCCACGGCAAAACCACGCGCCTCCCGCGCGGCGATCAGCATATCCAGCAGATACGCCGCGTCACGTCGCATGAATCGTCTCCAGAGAGCTGAGGATATCCTGGCGGCGAATGTAATTGCGGCTCTTCTCCATCGCGGCTCGTTCCACAAGATCGACTTCACGTCCGAACACACCCTTTAATTCCTCCTGCATGCGCACGAGGTCAAACAGGGTGCGTCGGGCCCCTTCGGCGAACGTAACCAGCACATCGACATCGCTGTCAGGGCCGAAATCATCTCGCAACACCGAGCCAAACAAGGCCATCTCGGTTATCATCCAGCGTCGGCAAAACGCCACAATTCGCTCTTTGTCCAGCGCTATCTGCACCACTGCGTTCACCTCCAGGCCCCACTGTCCAGTACGCCTGAAAACCGCGCATCCGGTAGGACTACGCAGTGCATTATAACAGCCGGGCCCCGCGCATCAAAAGAAAACCCGTGTATGAAGGCGCCCGACGGCAGCCGCCCGTCTACCAGCAGTCCTCAGGCCGGCTGAGGTTGCACTGTAGCCAGTTCTCCAGCATCAGCGCCAGGTCCCGCAGGTCCACGCGGCAGTCCTGATCAAGGTCGCCGACGAGCGCCCGCGTACAGATCGACCCAGGTTGCGCCTCAAGGCCCAGTGAGAACTCCCTGCCCAGCGAGATGTACTCAAACTCCCACCCGGCCGGCGCATTGCACTGGCCGTACTTGTTCAGCCCCCAGCCAACCACCGAGCCATCGGCGCGTACAGCCAGGGCATGGTTGTTGCCCGCGAAGACATCGACAAAGTCAAACCCCGCCGGGACTTCCAGCAGACGGTACGCCGTCTTGCCCCAGGCCGCCAGCCGGCCGTAACCGAGCACGCCCACCGTAAACGACTCCCCGGCCGCGACCGCAGCAAAAAACGCATTCGCCGGCGGATTGCATTCCTTCTGCTTGTTGCGGCCCCAGGCGGTAATAGTCCCGTTCGCGTTGAGCGCGACCGTGTGATGGCCCGTGCAACTGAGCACATCCGAGGCCAAAGACCCGGGGATACCAATCTCTCCGTTATTGTTCTGGCCCCACCCGATCCACTTGCCGTTCACCTTCTGCGCGAAGCTGTGGTACTCACCAGCCAAAACCGCCACATAGTCATCACCCAGCGGCACGTTGCACTGCCCCAAGTTGTTCGCGCCCCAAGCCACGAGCGTCCCCAGGCCCGTAACCGCCAGACTGTGATAGCCGCCGGCCGCGACGGCCACGTAGGGCCCCTCGTCCGGCACGTCGCAGCGCCCGGCCCCGTTGTGCCCCCACGCCTCCACCGTCCCATCTTCACGCAGCGCCAGGGCATGGCGGAATCCCGCCGAGACCGCCACAAAGTCGTCCCCCGCCGGTGCGTTGCACTGGCCGACTTCGTTTCGCCCCCACGCGATGATCCGCCCGGCGAGGCATTCGCCCGACAGCAACCCGCACAAGCACGCCGCCGCTACGACCCATTGTCCAGCCGTGTGATTACCCATCTTGACACCATCCTCCGGCGAAGGTCGCCGCCGCTGACCTGCGATTCGATACGCATCCAACATAGCACCACCCCTTCCAGAGCCCTGCCATCCATGCACCACCGCCGTTCCATGCGGGTCCCCGCGCCGGACCCATACGGAACGATAGTACCACAGATGATTGCCCCCTGTCAAGGCCCCCTGGTCCCACGGTATAGCCCCCGGGGGAGCCCTATTGCCCCGCGAGAGGCGTTTGACGTGCGGCCGGCAACGTGCTACGATTACCCTATAATGGCGCAACAGTAGCCGGTCGCCGGATAGCAGGATTGTATAAGGAGTGTGCCCGATGAGTCCTCTCAACAGACGCCAATTCGTCAAATCCACCCTTGCGGCGGGTCTGACCATCCCCGGTATCCTCACAAACGCCGCAGCGGGCGAATCCCAGCGCAGAATCAGGCTCGGCCTCATCGGCTGCGGCTGGTACGGCATGATGGATGTAAAGGCCGCCTTCAAGGCCGGCGGCGTCGAGGTCGTCGCCCTCTGCGACGCTGATTCCAAACACCTGGCGGATTCGGCCGCCGAGGTCGAGAAGCTCCAGGGTTCCAAGCCAGCCGTCTTCAAGCACTACCGCGAGCTGCTCGACGTCAAGGGCCTTGAGGCCGTCATCATCGCCTCGCCCCCGCAATGGCACGCCCTCATGTTCATCGCCGCACTGGAAAAGGGCCTGGACGTCTACTGCGAGAAACCGCTGGCCTACGACATCCGCGAGGGCCAGGCCATGGTCGCGGCCGCCGAGAAATCCGGCCGTATCGTCCAGATCGGCTTCCAGCGCCGCCAGAGCGCCGCCATCCAGCAGGCGGCCAAATACATCCAAGACGGCAACATCGGCAAGGTGATCGAGGCCCAGGCCCAGATCCATTACACCGCCGGCCTTCGCGACACGGTTATCAAGGACCCGCCCGAGACCCTCGACTGGGACCTCTGGTGCGGCCCGGCCCCCAAGATCCCCTACAGCGAGCAGGTGGGCCATTTCGCATGGCGGCTCGAAAAGACCACCGGCCACGGTCACCTCGTCGACTGGGGCATCCACCTCATCGACGCTACCCGCCTTATCCTCAACGAGCAGACGCCCCGCGCCGTCTCGGCCTCCGGCGGCATCTACCATTTCAAGGACAAGATCACCACCCCCGACATCCTCAGCGTCTGCTTCGAGTTCGACGCCTGCCCGGTTTTCTGGCGGCACCGCATCTACGGAGCGGCCGAGTACACGCCCGATACCGCCAACGGCATCTTCTTCTATGGCGAGAAGGCCACCGTCTTCGTCACCGACAGCCGCTGGGAGATCATCCCCAAGGCCAGAGGCGCAGAGCGCGAGAAACACGAAGCCCCGGCCGACATGGGTACGCTCCATATCGCTGAGTTCCTCGACGCCATCCGCACCCGCCGCCAACCCTCCTGCTCCACAGCCGACGCCCACAAATCCACCGCCACCGTCAAACTCGCCATGATAGCCTACGACACCGCCCGCAGAGTCGAATGGAACCCCGAAACCAGCCAAATCCCCAACTCCCAAGAAGCCAACAACCTCCTGCTCCGCCCCTACCGCCAACCCCACCAACACCCCTACACGGATTAACCGTATCATGTAGCTGCCTCATGCCCAGTCCGAATCGTCGCAGCAAGTTGACAGACAGGCTTCTCTCTGCGACAGTAGTTCCCGTCAATATGCGGGCCAACAAGTGAAACCAAGACTTTACATCGAGACCAGCGTCATCAGCTACTACACCTCACGGCCAAGCCGCGATCTGGTTGTGGCCGGACACCAGCAAATGACACAACAATGGTGGACCGGGCAGCTATCACTCTATCAGCCCTACATATCGGAAGTCGTGCGCGATGAGATTTCGAGAGGCGACCCGGCAGCCGTCAAGGCGCGGCTGAATGCTGTAAAGGGTCTTCCACTCCTGACCGTCACACCAGAGGTTACGGAACTGGCTCGAAAGTACTATGCAGGCCTTAACCTGGCAGACAGGGCAAGGCTCGACGCCATCCACCTCGCCTTGGCGGTACAACACGGAATCGACTACCTCGTCAGTTGGAACTTCGCCCACATCTGTGGTGCGCGCCCGCGACGTATCATCCGTAACATCAATGATCTCATGCAACTGGAGACACCCGTTATATGCACGCCGGAAGAACTCATCGACGAGAATCTGTGACACCCGATCCCATCGTGCAGGAGGTGCGCCGGGTGCGAAAGGAAATCGAGGCAGAACACGGCAACAACTGGGAGACCCTCGAACGGTACTACATGGAAAAGCAGGCAAGCAGCCCGGCAAAGTTGTTCACCGGCAAGCCCAAGCCGCTTCCTCGACGCCGAAAAGCAATCTGACGGAGCGTCGCCGTACGCCCCCATGTCGCCGTCCGCGCCCAGCACCGCCAACCCTACCAACACCCTTACCCCGGATAACGAGACCGTAGCACGGGCATCCTGCCCGTGAGTCCAACCCGTGGCACGGGCATCCTGCCCGTGTATCCGACCCTGCGGCACAGACACCATTGGTGCGTATTGAGTCCCGCCCGCTGTTCACCCCTACCTGCCCGCTGCCCGCTCTGAGACAGTTCAAATCATAGCCACCATCGCGTCTCGTGGGCGTCCCGCGTTTCACTCCCTGGGATACCCCACTTGCAGAGGGGTAGGGTGGGCAAGGGCCGTCCTTGCCCACTCTGTCCAATCGGATGTGCGCTTCTGCCGGACGACCCGCGTGTGCAACAAGTTGCACACCCTACAACCACGCAACCGAAACTCGCCGCAATCCCCGATTCCGCCACCCCCATTCAGTCCGTTGACTGCGGCGCCAGAGTCTCGCATAATGGCCGTGCCCGAGCCACGTACCAGGAACAAGAAACCAAGACCCGTTCATCGATGAAACCTCTGACACCCGACCTGCTATGAAAACCCTCACCGCAATCCTGATCGCCTCCATCCTCACCACGGGCGCCGCCGCCGAGCAGCAGGTCATTTTCCAGACCGACTTTGAAGTCGGCGCCCCAACCGGGACCGGCCAGGGGCAAATCGTCGCCGACGGCCCGTCCCGCGTGTTGTTCATCGAACGCACGACGGCGGGCAGCACCTCGCAGGCCTTCCCCCTCGACCCCAATGCGCTGGCCGGGCGGATCGTAACCATCGAGGCCTCCATCCGTGCCGAAGGTGTAACCAGCCCCCCGAATCCCTGGAACGGCATCAAGGCCATGCTCGTCCTCGAAACCGGCCAGGCTCGCGATTATCCCCAGATCCCGCTGCCCACGGGCACCTTCGCCCGAATGACCCGCCGCTACAGCTTCCGCGGCCCCCGCAACCTGACCAAAGCCACGCTCATCCTCGGCCTCGAAGCCGTATCCGGCCGCGTCTGGTTCGACGACGTCCGTATCAGCCTCAGCCGACCGGCGGCCACCGCCCGCCCGGCCGCCGAGAAATTCACCGGCCACGACCTGCCGCGTCTGCGGGGCTTCATGCACGGGCCGCAATTCGTCGAGGCCGACATCCGCGCCCTCGCCGAGGACTGGAACGCCAACCATATCCGCTGGCAGCTCAACTGGGTCCCCATGAAGCAGGCCGAGGACTGGGCCGCCGACCTGCCCGCCTTCGACAAGTGGCTTGATGGCGCGCTACTCGAATGCGACAAGGCGCTCGACGCCTGCGAGAAATACAGCGTCCGCGTCCTGGTGGACCTCCACACGCCCCCCGGCGGCCGCGTCGAAGGCGGCGTCTGCCGCATGTTCCAGCAGCAGAAATACCAAGATAAGCTCATCGACGCCTGGCAACGCATCGCCCGCCGCTACAAAGGCCGTGACATCGTGTACGCTTATGACCTGGTAAACGAGCCGGTCGAAGGCGCCATCGCGCCCGGTCTGGACGACTGGCGAACACTCGCCACGAAAGCCACGAGAGCCATCCGCGAAATCGACCCCGGCAAGCCCGTCGTCTTTGAGCCGGCCCCGTGGGGCGGCCCCGATGGCTTCGACACGCTCGAGCCGCTCGACCTCGACCGCGTCATCTACAGCTTCCACATGTACCAGCCGCACCAATTCACCCACCAGGGCATCTACGACAACCCCACGCCCACCGCCTACCCCGGCCAGGTGGCAGGGCGGCTATGGAACCGACAGACCCTCCGCGACGCCATGGCCTCCGTCGTGGAATTCCAGCAGGCCTGTAACGTCCAGATTTATGTCGGCGAATTCAGCGTCATCCGCTGGGCCCCCGGCGACAGCGGCCCGCAGTGGCTGCGCGACGTGACCGACATCTTCGAGGAGCACGGCTGGGACTGGTCCTACCACGCCTTCCGCGAATGGGACGGCTGGAGCCTCGAACACGGCCCCGACCGCAACAACCACTCCCCCGCAACCGAACCCACCGACCGCGCCAGGATCATCCGTACCCTCATGGCGGGAAACCGGCGTCCGCCCCTCACGTCAGACCGCTGAGTCCCTGCCCCGATTCGGGGACCGACGGCTCCGTCCCCGCAACCCACACCAGGGACGGAGCAATCGATGCCGATGTATTGCCTGCGGCATAACACCCGTCGCACTCGTCCATGCGAGGCACGAGTATCCCCGCCGTGCGCCGACTAGATGTAACCCTGCTGAACCATGGCGTCGGCGACCTTGGTAAACCCGGCGATATTGGCCCCGCGCACGTAGTCCACGTACCCGTTTTCGCGGCCGTAACGCACGCAGTTGTCATGGATCGACTTCATGATCCGCTGGAGCTGTGCGTCGACCTCCTCACGGGACCGCCGCATGCACCCGGCGTTCTGCGTCATCTCCAGGCCCGAAACCGCCACGCCGCCCGCGTTGGCCGCCTTGCCCGGGCCATAGAGGATCTTTGCTCCCTGGAACACCTCCACCGCCTCCGGCGTCGATGGCATGTTGGCGCCTTCCGACACACAGTAGCATCCGTTGTTCACCAGCGTCTCCGCATCGCAACCTTCGATTTGATTCTGCGTCGCGCTCGGAAACGCCAGGTCGCACGGCACCCGCCA